>JANSXG010000206.1 GCA_024743075.1 bacterium
ATCGCTCGCCCCGGCTCCGCGTCGGAAGCCGCCTCCGAGAACGGTGAGCGTCGTCTCGCGGAATTCCGCCAGCCGTTCGTCGGACCGGGCCGGATCGATCGGCGCGTCGGCGATGTCGTCGGCGGCGCGCATCCAGGCGTACACGGCGAACAGGGCCGAACGCTTCGGCTCGGGCGTCAGACGAAGTCCGAGATAGAAGTTCTTCGCGCGCTCGCGAACGATCTGCGCGCACATTTTGTAGCCCTGCTGCGTGGCGAGATCCCGGTTGGCTGGGATAGCACCGGGAGGCTCCTCAGCGCGGCCCACGGTTCGAGTTGACCCGGCTCCGGACATACCCTTCCATCGTACGCCCACAGGTGGATCGTCGCGCGGAAAACTCAGCCGATTCGCCTTGCCTTGAAGACCGCTCGTAGAACGAGGAACGATTTCGACAGGCGACTGAGACGAGGACGCTTCCAGAGGGTCGTGCACCCGAGGCGCTCGATTCTCCGCAGTGTTGCTTCACCGCCGGATCCGAGCAGCCAGACGGTCGGGGCGAGCGGCCGGGCGGCGGTCTCGGCCATGGCATCGGGCAAGGCGCTGGCCTCGCGGTACATCTCGTGGGTCCGCGTGACCAGCGGCCGCAGCGCCCGGATGTACCTGACACGATGTTCCGGCTCGTCCGGTGAGGCGATCATCTCACGAAGATCAGTGCAGGTGAGACCGGTGTCTTCGGAAGGCAGGTACACGCGGTCTCGCTCCAGCAGATCGCGCCGGACATCCTGCCAGTGGTTCGTCAGTTGCAGCGCACTGCAAACCATGTCTGACCACCGAACAATCTGCCGGCTGGCATCGTCCTGAGTATCGATGCCCCCGATCTCCAGCACGATCCGCCCCACCGGGTTCGCCGAGCCGCGGCAGTACTCGATCACTTCGTCCCACGTCTCGTACCGGTGCTTTACCTGGTCCTGTTCGAAGGCGTCGAGAAGATGGTGGAAGTGCTTGTGCCGGATCGAGCGTCGCTCGACGGATCGGGCGAGTTCGGCGAGCATCGCGTCGTCCGGGTGAGTGGCATTGTCGGCGGCTCGTCCGGGATTGAGATGCCGGTCCAGAGCTTCGCGGAGCGCCCGGAGTCGCTCCAGAGCGAGCGCGCGTCCTGTTGGCGTCGGATCGACATCGTCGGCGAGGTCGTCGGCGCGACGGCAGAAAGCGTACACCGAGGCAAAATCGCCCACGAACTCCTTGGGGAGAAGCGGCGAGAGGACCGTGAAGTTCTCGTCGGCTCGGCCGGCCTCACGCCGGAGCTGCTCGTTCGTGTTTCCCGCAAGTTCCTGATCGTTCCCGGTCAATTTAACCTCGTCGCCTCGCGTATACTGGGGCGTTCTCGCTCTGGAGTCTTTCGAACGATGCGGATCGTACTCGCCAATCCTCGCGGCTTCTGCGCCGGTGTCCACATGGCCATTCAGGTCGTGGAGCAACTGCTCGACGTGATCGAGGAGCCGGTCTACGTCTATCACGACATCGTGCACAACACCCACGTCGTGCGCCGGTTCGAGGACCAAGGGGTGGTCTTCGTGGAAGACGTGAACGATGTCCCTGAAGGCTCGTTCGTCGTTTTCAGCGCCCACGGGGTCTCGCCGGAAGTCCGGGCAGCGGCCGCGGCCCGAAACCTGCACGCGATCGATGCGACCTGCCCCTTGGTCACCAAGGTGCACATGGAGGCCATCCGGTACGCCAAGCGCGGCTACCAGATCCTGTTGGTCGGACACGAGGATCATCAGGAAATCATCGGCACGCGCGGCGAGGCCCCGGAGCAGACACAGGTCGTCGAGTCGCCGGCGGATATCCCGAACCTCTCGGTTCACGACCCGAAGAAGCTGGTCTACCTCACCCAGACGACGCTGAGCACCGACGATGCCGGCATCATCATCAACGCGCTCAAGGAAGCGTTCCCGGATATCCAGGCACCCCCCACCGAGGACATCTGCTACGCCACCACGAACCGCCAACACGCGGTCCGCGAGATCGCACCGGACTGCGACCTGACGATCGTTGTCGGCTCGACGACATCCAGCAACTCGAAACGGCTGACTGAGATCTCGGCCAATGTCGGTACACCGGGTGTGCTGGTTGACGATGTGACCGACCTGAACCCCTCACTGCTCGAGAATGTCGATCGAGTGCTCGTGACCGCCGGCGCTTCGGTTCCGGAAGATCTGGTACAGCAGTTGTGTCGCGTTCTCGTCCGCGAGTACGACGCGGAGATCGAGGTGGCCTCGCTTGTCGACGAGTCCACCGAGTTTCAGTTGCCTAAGAGCCTGCGAGACGTGATGAAGAGCCGGGATGTCGACCCGCAGCACCGACGCCTGCAGATCGGGCAGTGGAAGGTCACGAAAGATCTCTACGGCGCGGTTCCCGTAACGGTCAGCGCTCCGAGTGGCTCTGCGTCGTGAAGCACCCTCCGGCTCACATATTCCAGTTCACGCCGCAGACGCTGGCGGACTGGTGTACGCAGCGCGGCTGGAAGGCGTTCCGCGCCCAGCAGATTCTGGAGTGGGTCTACGCCAAAGGCGTGATCGATCCTCAGGAAATGTCCAACCTTTCCAAGGCCGAGCGCGAGCAGCTCGAAGCCGAAATGACTTTCCTTTCCGGCGATGTCATTGCGCACCAGCGTGCGACCGACGGCACTCAGAAGTTGCTCGTGCAGTGGAGCGACGGCTCGGCTCCCGCCCCTGCGAGCGCTGCCGACCCGCTCGCGGGCACGCTCTCGACCTCGCTGCCGGTGCTTAACTCCTCCGGCTTCGACTACGAGGCCGGCGATCCGTCGCGCCAGACCGAGTGCGTGATGATCCCGATTGGCGCGCCCGGCGAGCCGGGGTATCGACGCACCGCGTGCATCTCCAGCCAGGTCGGCTGCCCGGTCGGTTGCAAGTTCTGTGCGTCGGGCCTCGGGGGCCTCGACGGCAACCTGACCACCGGACGCATCGTCGAGCAGGTCTGGCGACTCTCGCGGCTCGAAGGCGTCGGGCGGATCTCCAACATCGTGTTCATGGGCATGGGCGAGCCGCTGGCGAACTTCAAGGCGGTGACCGGCGCGGTCCGCACGCTCGCGGCAGATTGGGGCATGGGCATCGGCGCGCGGAAGATCACGGTCTCCACCGTCGGTCTGCCTCAGGCCATCTCGCGACTCGCCGACGAACTCGACCTGCCCGTCACGCTCGCGCTCTCGCTGCACGCCCCGAACGACGAACTGCGCCGTCGGCTGATCCCCTGGGCCGAGTACACGACGATCGACGACCTCATCAGCGCCTGCAACAAGTGGTTCAGCAAGACCGGGCGCGAGATCACGCTGGAGTATATCCTGCTCCGCGGCGTGAACGACCGTCCCGAGCACGCCGAGGAACTCGCCAGCGTCGCGAAGAAGCTCCGGGCCAACATCAACCTCATCCGCTACAACGAGGTCGCCGGCCTGCCCTTTGAGCGTCCCTCAACGCCGGACGTCCGGCGCTTCCAGGAGATCCTGCGCGAGCGTCACCTGAACGCGCACATCCGAGCCAGTCGCGGGCGCGATATCGCCGCGGCGTGCGGGCAGTTGAGGCACGAAACGATCGGCTCCTGAACCGCCCACAACTCAGCAGTTCGCTTCCAGAATCTCTTTCGAGTGCTTCGGATCGACGCTGATGCGGTAATCGCCGCTGTAGCAGGCCGTGCAGTAGTGCTCGGGCTCGACGGTGTTGGACTTGGCAACGTCGAGGAGCCCTTCGAGCGTGAGGTAATGCAGACTGTCCACTCCGAGCATCCGGCGGATCTCTTCGAGGTCGTGCTGGGCGGCGATGAGTTGGTCTCTCGAGGCGAAGTCCACGCCGAAGTAGCACGGGTGCGTGATCGGTGGGCAGGAGATGCGTAGGTGGATCTCCTTCGCGCCTGCGGCCCGCAACTGGTCCATCTTGGCCTTGGTCGTCGTGCCGCGCACGATTGAATCGTCGACGATCACGATGCGCTGGCCCTTGACCACCTCGGATATGACGTTGAGCTTCAGCCGGACCGCGTCCACGCGCTCGGCGGTCGTCGGCTTGATGAAGGTTCTGCCAACGTAGCGGTTCGGGATGATCCCCTCCCGGTACGGCAGGCCCGACCGGCGTGCGAAGCCCGTCGCGGCGGACCGACCGGAGTCGGGCATCGGGAGCACCGCGTCGGCTTGGACGGGCGCCTCGATCGCAAGTCGCTCGCCGAGCTGCTCGCGCAC
>JANSXG010000169.1 GCA_024743075.1 bacterium
CAAGTACAAAAACATCACGGGGGGCTTGGTCCCCGCGCCGCGGAGCCCATTACCGACCACAAATCGGGGGCCGGGTTCTGCGCTAAGCTAAGGCCCCGCGAAACTTCCAATCCAGTGGATGCGAGCAAAGCAGTGATTGATCTCACACGCTCACACTCGTCCACGGAGACTGAACCCAGACTCACACTTCCATCTCCGGCCTTCCCTGCACGGGCCAGTCGATATGGAAAAACTTCCCACGCGGCTCGTCCACGCGCTCGTAGGTATGCGCGCCGAAGTAGTCCCGCTGCGCCTGCAGCAGCTTCGCCGGCAGCACCGCGTGGCGGTACGAGTCGTAGTACGACAGCGCCGACGAGAACGCCGGGATCGGCACGCCGCCCAGCGACGCCGCGCCGACCACGCTACGCCAGCTCTGCATCGCCGTTGCCAGCCGATCTCGGAAATACGGATCGACCAGCAGGTTCGCCAGCTCCGGGTTCGTGTTGAACGCTTCGGTGATCTTCTGCAGGAAGCCCGCGCGGATGATGCAGCCGCCGCGGAAGATCGACGCGATCGCGCCGAAGTCCAGCGTCCAGCCGTACTCCTTCGCCGCGGCGTCCATCAACTGGAACCCCTGAGCGTACGAGCACACCTTCGCGCAATACAGCGCCTGCCCCACCGCGTTCACGAACTCGTCGCGCGAGCCGAAGAACTTCTCGCGGGCCGCAGCGGCCTCGTCGTGACCGGGCCCGGCGAGGATGTCGCTCGCCGCCACGCGCTCGTCCTTGATCGCGCTGATGCAGCGCGCGAACACCGCCTCGGCGATCGTCGGCGCGGGCACGCCGAAGTCCAGCGCCGCCGTCGACGTCCACTTGCCCGTCCCCTTCTGCCCCGCGGCGTCGAGCACCACATCCACAAACGGCTGGCCTGTCCGCGGGTCGTCGAACGCCAGAATGTCCGCCGTGATCTCCACGAGGAACGAGTCGAGCTCGCCCCGGTTCCACTCGGCGAACACCTCCGCGCACTCCTTCGGCGTCAGCCCGCCCATCCCGCGCAAGAGGTGGAAGGCCTCGCAGATCATCTGCATGTCGCCGTACTCGATGCCGTTGTGCACCATCTTGACGAAGTGGCCGCTGCCGTCCTTGCCGATGTAGGTCGTGCACGCCACGCCGCCGGTCACCGGCTTGCCGGGCGCAGCGCCCTCGATCGGTTTGCCGGTCTCCGCGTCCACCTTCGCGGCGATCGCCGTCCAGATCGGCTCCAGCTCCTTCCACGCCTCCTCGTCGCCGCCGGGCATCAGCGAGGGGCCGAAGCGGGCCCCCTCCTCGCCGCCGGACACGCCCGAGCCGATAAAGCGGAGACCCTTGGCGGTCAGCGCCTTCTCGCGCCGGATCGTGTCTTCCCAGTGCGCGTTGCCGCCGTCGATGATGATGTCGCCCTTATCCAAAAGCGGTACAAGCCCGTCGATGACGGCGTCGGTCGGCCCGCCGGCCTTCACGAGGATCACGATCTTCCGCGGGCGTTTGATCGAGGCGACGAAG
This sequence comes from bacterium, assembly GCA_024743075.1. Classification (GTDB taxonomy): domain Bacteria; phylum Planctomycetota; class Phycisphaerae; order Phycisphaerales; family UBA1924; genus JANSXG01. The sequence continues at coordinate 1,521 of JANSXG010000169.1, forward strand.
TCCTTCAGTTCCGCCGACCCGACTAGCCCGCCCCCGGCGTCACCGAAGCTGCCGGGCGGGTTCGCCCCGACGAACTCTTCCATCTTCGCGGTCGTGCGGTTGTAGACCGCGACGGTGAAGCCGTGGTCGGCCATGTTCAGCACGAGGTTCTGGCCCATGACCGCGAGGCCGACCAGCCCGATATCCGCCTGACCGCCCTCGTTCGCTCCACTCGCCATCGATCGCTCCTCGCCGCGGCCCGCGTGGGCCCGTCAGTCGTACCCGGATGCCCGCTCTCGGGCGAAACCCGGATTGTGACCGCTGGCGGCCGACGTGGCAATCTGGGAGAAGCGTGGCAAGCGTCGGGCCCGCCCTTACGACTCGCCGTTGTTCTGCGGGTCGCGCTTGCTGTGCTTCGGATCGCGGACCTGATCGGTCTGTCCCTGCACGCCGCTGTTCGGGTCACCCCGGCGGGCCTGACGGGCGGCCTCGACTCGCTGCGGGTCCTCGTGCTTGCGGATCGCCTCGATCAGTTCCTCTTTGAGCATGGTCTCGCGACCTTCGATCTCGAGTTCCTGCGCCCGGTCGGCGATCTCCTGATCGGAGAACGCGTCGTAGTCGAGTTTGGGGACCGTGGACGGGTCGGTCCCGGCGATCTGCGCCGCGGCGGAGATCGGCATGCCCCGATCCTCGAGTTCCTTCGCATCGCGCTCGCCGGTGATCTGCTTCTCCTTGAGTTTCGCTCGCTCGCCGGAGGTGTGCGGTTCTGTGCGTGCCATGACTGGCTCCTTTCCGTCGGTCGGGGTTACAAAATTGACCGCAACAAAGGATTGCCGCTCGCGGTGGAGGCCCGATGAATCGCGTGTGAACGCGGATTCACGACACAGGCGTCCGCCGGAGCGACGGACGCCTGTGTTTCGCGGAACAGATGCGAAGTGGAGTATCGGTCGAGCAGATTATCCGCGCCGATTGTTCTGCGCGGCCCGATCCGCCTGACGGGTTGCGTCCACGCGCTGCGGATCTTCCTTCTTGCGGATCGCCTCGATCAGCTGCTCGCTGATCATGTCGTCCCGCCCCTCGATGCCGAGTTGCTCGGCCCGATCGGCGAGTTCGTCATCGGAGAAGTTCTCGTAGTCGAACCGCGGCGCGGGCCGCTCGGTCGCCGAGGTCGGCGCGTGCTCACGCGGCACACCTTTGCGCTGCAGGTCGCCGCGGGTGCTCTGCTGGAACTGGTCTGATTCGAAGTCTTTCTCGTACGGAGTGTGTTTCTCTGTCCTTGACATGGTCAGTCCTTTCAGAGAATGCCAGGACCGACGCGCGGCACACGCCGCACTCTCGATCCGCACACACTTTCCGCCCGAGCCCTCTCGCCCTGGTGAAGCCGCCGTGAATCCCCGCTCAGCGAGCAAAAGTTTGGTCCCTACCGGACGCAGACGCGGAGAACGGATGCCCGTATACTCTTCCTCCCCCTTGGGGCGGTAACTCAATTGGGAGAGTGCCAGCTTTGCAAGCTGGAGGTTAGGGGTTCGAGTCCCCTCCGCTCCACTATCGATGGCCTTTCGAAGGGGCACCGGCCGAAGTCGGTGCCTTTTTCCTGCGCCGCGCGGTCGAGTCGGTGGCACAATTTCTTCGGCGTGTGTCCCCCGCCGATGGGTTTTCTCGCCTGATCCTGTGAGCGGCCCGGTTCCCGGCGCGGGACGGCCGTTCACACGCACACGGAGAGCAGGAGAAAGCCATGCGATTCCAATCGATTCTGTTGAGCGCCTCGGCGCTGGTGGTCCTTTCCGGCGCGGCGGTCGCCGGGCCCACGGTCCTCTTTCAGGAGAGCGACTTCGAGCCCGGTTCGTGGGACGCGATGACGCCGTTCTGGTCGGGCGTCCCCGACGGCGGTGAGGTCGGCAGCGTCACGAGCGACCGGTTCAGCGGCGGCAACCCGGTCAACCACTTCATGCTGCAGCAGTACACGATGAACATCCCGCAGGGCGTGTTCAACGTGATCCACGCGCCAATCCTCATGAACGGCTGGACGCACGACCCGGCGAAGGACGGGGCGATCGAATCAGTGGCCGCGAGCGTGTTCACGTTCCCGGTGACCGACGCGCCCGATCTCACGAGTTTCGGCGGGCCGCGGCTGTACATCCTGCAGGGCGGCGGGATCTTCATGTCCACCGCCGGCGGCAACGGCTGGGAGGGCTTCGAGTTCGACGACCCGGCGCAGGTGCGCAACTTCGACAGCTTCACCGCCGAGGACTTCATCCAGATCATCCCCGATCAGGGGCTCGACCTCGACAGCCACCCGGACTTCGATGGCGAGGTGATGCAGTTCGCGTTCGGTGTGCAGCTGACCTCGACCAACCAGGGCGGGCTGGGCACCGTGACCTCGGCGATCGGCTGGGACAACCTGTCGCTGCGTATGCAGGTCGTGCCGGCTCCGGGCGCGACCGCGCTGCTGGCGTGCGTGGGGCTGGCGGGGATGCGCCGGCGCCGGTGAGGTGTTGTGGCGAGCCCCAGGTTGCGACCCCGGCATTGGGTGGCCGGGATCCGTGACCCGGGGCTTGCGCCCTCGGGCTCCAATCGCCGCGGTACTGCCTTTGCCGCTGCGGGTTCGGGTAGGGTCTGCGGCATGCGCACTCTGATTACCGGTTCTCGCGGCACGGTTGGTTCGGCTCTTGCGAAGGCGCTTCTCGCGCGCGGCGATGAGGTGATCGGGTGGGATCGGGCGGTCGCGCCGCCTCATGATCCCGGGGCGTGCGATGCGTACCTGCGCGAGGTGCAACCGGAGGCGGTGGTGCACTTGGCGGTAGCGTCGAGCGGCACGGGTGTGGAGAACGAGGGGCGGGTCGTGAGCGTGGACTGGAGCGAGCGCCTGGCGCGGTACTGCGCGCATGCGGGGACTGCGTTCGTGTTCACGAGCACGGTGATGGTCTTCACCGACGACGCCAAAGGGCCGTTCACGATCGAGAGCGAGCCGGACGCGACGGAGGGCTACGGCGGCGAGAAGGCCGAGGCCGAGCGCCGCGTGCTCGCGTCGAACCCGGACGCCGTAGTCGCGCGACTCGGCTGGCAGGTCGGCGAGAAGCCGGGGTCGAACAACATGATCGACTTCCTGACGAACGCTATGAAGAAGGACGGCGTGGTGAAGGCGAGCCGGAAATGGAAGCCGGCGACGAGTTTTCTGAGCGATACGGCGGAGGCGCTGGCGTGGCTGCGTGATGAGGCGGGAGCGGGTCGATTTCGCGGCGTGGCGATGGTGGATGGGAACCGGGCGGGGCACTCGTTCTATGACATCGTGCGTGCGCTGAGCGCGAAGCACGGCGGGGCGTTTGCGGTCGAGGCGAATGACTCGTTCGTGTGCGATCAGCGGATGCTGGATGAGCGGGTGCCGGTCGGGCAGGTTGGGGAGCGGCTGGGGTTGTGAGCGAACCGGCCCTGGTGCGCTCGGTCAGTCGGCACGGTCGCTGCGCATCTGCTCGAGGTGGCTCAGGATGCGCAGTTCGGATCGCTTGAGTTCCATCAGCACGGCCTGGCGCTCGAGCTGCATCCACATCCAGACCTTCGCCAGACCGACCCAGACGAACGAAGCGGTCGCGGCCAGAGACCAGAGGATCTGCAGTTTGGTCGTCTCGGCCTGGAAGATCTGGACGATCGCGTAGACGCAGAACGCGCTGACGAGCGTGCCGAGGATCAGGCCGAGGATGAGGAACGGGCGCATCTTGCTGCGGAACGAGCCGGCCATGAGCGTGAAGATGTTCTTGTAGTCGGGCATCTGTTCGATCAGGCGGCGCTCGTCTTCGGAGAGCGCGTGAGCGATTTTGTCATCGAGCCTATTCATGTTCGTCTCCTTCGATGTGCCTGCGCAGTCTCGCACGGGTGGCGTGCAGGCGGGATTTCACGGTGCCGATGGGGATTTCGAAGATCTCGGCGACATAGCGGAGCGGCAGGCCGTCGACGTGCACGAGCGTCAGCATGGCGCGCTCGTCGCCGGGCAGCGATGCGAGCGCGGCGTGCAGCGGCTCCGTCCGGTCGTCCGGTGGGCTCTCGTGCAGCGTCACCGAGTCGAGCACTCCCGGCGGTGTCTGGCGCGTGCGCTGACGATGGCGCACGATGTCGGCGCAGCGCCGCGTCACGATCCGGTACGCCCACGGGCCGAAACGCCCGGGGTCGCGCAGGCTGTGTTTGGCGCGGACCATCGAGGCCCACGCGCTCTGGACCGCTTCGCTCGCGTCGTCGGGCGAATCGGTCAGCAGGCGGGCGTGGCGCCAGAGGCGGGGCTGCCAGCGCACAACCAATTGCTCGCCGGCCTCACGCGTCCCCCGCTTCCACGCGATGACGAGCAGTTCGTCGAGGGCGGATTGAGCGAGGGAGCGCTTCACACCTGATTGTCGGGGCAGTTGGGCTTTGGTTCAGCCGATGCGGGAAAATTCTGCGAGGCCCCTATGCCGCGGCGGCGGGTGCGGGTTCGGACTGGGGCGCGGGATCGCGCTTTTGATCGGCCGGCTCGTCCGTCGGCTCCTGCTTCGGGAAGCGGAGCGGTTTGGGCGGGGTGCGCAGGGCTCGGTGGTGGGCGAGGGCGGCGGTGGCGGCGAGGCGGCGCTGGTTGCGTGAGGTGGCGGCGCGCCGGTCGGCCTGGATGGCTTCGGGGGAGACCGGGGTGCTGGCGGATGCCTCTTCGGCCTCGGTCTGCACGGCTTCGAGGGTTTCGATGGCGCGCGGGGCGATGCGGGCGGCGGTGTGGCGCAGGCGCAGTTCGAGCAGGTCGCCGAGCTGCTGGAGCAGTTCGACGACTTCGGGACGCTTGAGCAGGGCCATGAAGGCCGGCATGGGCAGGTTGAGGGCGTCGGCGATGTCGGCGAGGGCGAACTCGGAGTTCTCCCAGAGGCGGAGGAGCAGGTCGAGCTGGTGGGCGTCGGGGGCGGGACCGGGCGGAGGAGCCGCTTCCTGCGGGGGGCGGCTGGCAGCGGTGAATGATCG
>JANSXG010000043.1 GCA_024743075.1 bacterium
GCAGGACGCCTTCATCGCACGCGAGCGCAACCGAAGACGACTCGCCGCGACCCAGGCTCTGACCCACATCCGAGCCGTCGAACGCGAGCGGCGCATCGCTGCGAAGGCGCGCGCCAAGGCGGACAACCAGACCGAGCGATCCCAGAACCCGATGTCTGCACGGGTGCCACTGGCGGCTCGCCCGCCAGTGCCGGGCCGTAAAACGCCGAGCGGCGCCCCGGGCACACCCCCGATCTCCTCAGACCCACCATCCCCCGGCTTCACCACCCTCGACGCCCAGCAGGCGTACCTCGCCGAACGAAAACAGGCGATGACCAAAGCCCGCGGCAAGAAGAACTCCCGCAAACGACGCAAGCGATGACGAACCCACCGAGGGTGCCATGGTCGGAGCCCGACCACGTCGGGCGCAGGCCATGCAGTTCGTTGGACGCATACACTTGTGTTAGACGACCAAGGCGTTCGGAGGCGGTTCGCAGCAGATCGATGGCTGAACAAGCGTGGCGTTGCAAATGCGTCGGGTCGGCTTGAGAGGTACCGGATTACGGGCGCAGGGAGAAATCCGTGGCTGATCGACTGACGCTCCGACAGGCAGAGAGCACCATCCAGCAGATACTCGCAGATCGCCTCAAGAGGTACGGCTTCTCGAGACCGGATCTCTTGGAGTTCGAGCGTGCCATTGGCGGCATCTGTACGCAGTACGTACGAGTTTCGGTACGACGTGTGTCGAGCTCTGTGTTCTTCGGATGCCATCTCGTGATCGAGCCTGAAGAAGTAAAGCGGGCATTCGCAAGACTTGATCGTCTGCCAGACTTGAATTGTGCGTTGTTCTGTCCGATCCAACGCTTCTGCGGTGATGATCGGCCATCCGAGTGGTCTGCAGACTCACCGGCGACCGTCTGTGATGCCGCTGCTGATCTGGTTGATGAAATCGAGAAGAGCGGACTACGTCTGTTTAGCGACTTTGAAGATACCGATCGGATCATCGCTGAGTTGGAGTCCGAAATAGACTCCCGAGTCTTGCTGACAGACTCGTTGAGCGGGGTCGCGATGCTTGCAGTGCTGTATCTCGCCCAGGGCCGACGCGAAGCAGCGGAGCGAGCGTTCGACGAAGAGATCGCTTCGGGCAGGCACGAGGGGCCTCGGCGTCGGCCGCGGATCGAGAGTGTTCGGCGGCAACTGCTCGGCGAGTCGTCGGGCCCCCGAGAATCGTGATGTACGCGCTGAGATTGGCCCAAAGAAAAACCCCGCCATCGGCGGGGTCAAAGTGGGCGATCGGACTCGAACCGACAACATTCAGCTTGGAAGCGCGAACCAAAGCGGTTCTCACGGTCAAAAACGCGGTTTCCACCCCCCAGAACGTCCGGGGTTTACGGTGGTTAATGGGTAGGTACCCATAAACTACCCACGATTGACGGAGGGTCAATCGTGAAAGCATCCCACTCGGCTTTGCCGAAGCCATGATCAAAGGAGACATGATGCCAACATACGCTGGATTCTTGGAGTCGTGGAAGCGGGTCGATGAGGAAACGCTTCGCCTAGGTCTCGGTCAGTTGGATGGCACAACAGTCGTTGTCGAGGGACGGACCACTCCGCAGTGCGCCGACTGGCTCGAATCACTTTTTGCCGATCGCCCGGACACGTGGTTCGAGATTGAGATTCATGATGACGGGAGGCTCGGGCGGTATCACAACAAGCCTTTTCGTGCACCGCGAGGAGAACTCGTGAGAGGTTCCTTTGCCTCAATGCAGGAGTTTAAGGATTGCTATCTGGCGATCGGTTTGCGAGATGAAGAAAGTTGCGGTGGGTCGATTGTCGTTCGAAAGTGTACGAACGCCGGGCGCGCCGTCGAACTGCTGACTAGTTCGACGGATGCGATTGTCGAGATCAAGATCGATCAGAACTTATCCGTGATTTCAGCAGCGTTGGTCAGCGACTAGCGGCTCGCGATAGCAAAATGGTGGGCCTCGACGGAGTCAGCGCGGCCTATCCTTGGGGCGTGTGTAGTACTGCGACCCAGGAGCCATCCGGTCTAGGAAGTTTCGAAAAACTGGTGACGTGTGACTCCCCAAGGACGAGTGTTTGCAGAAGTACTCGTGTGCGCCGGGCGTCACATTTGTAAGCCAATCACTATAAAGATCATCGGGTAGCGCGTATAGCACTCGAAGGTGCCGGACGGGCAGCCTTGCGTCGGCGTTAGGCGAGCGCGAGATCGTTCCGCAAGCCTTCCACCGCGGCTGCAGACCCCCACGTTGCAGTTTGACTTCCGCCTTCAGCCACGCCATGGTGCAGGTGGCCAGCAATGCGTGATTGGTCGGCATGTACCTCGACCGCTTGTCGTTCAGATTCTGCCCCTTGCGGCAGACTTCGACTGCTATGACATCGACGAACTCAAGTTCTCCAAACCAGAGCCACAGCCCGTCTGGCTGGGTGCTGAAGAGCGCAGCGCCCGGCGTCGTTAGAACTGGCCCAGCGACTTTGCCATCAGGTGGTTGCGCTTTGAGCCAGTGGCCCAATGTTCCACGAGGCTTGAATAGTCTCGTCGGCCGAGTGGGCCATGCCGCCAGAAGCGCCTTGGCCTCTTTGTCCTTTAGGTCGCTTTTGCTCACTGAATCACCCCCGGAGTGACTATTCTATCGAGGCTGTTTGCTGAACAACTGCAGACGTAAGTCTGACCGGCCTTACGTATCAAACAGCGGTCATCGCGTCCTTGGCCAACCTGCTGAGTTTGGCGTCGAGTTCGTGCGGTGAAATGGCATCGCGCCGATATGCCTCGACGGCTGATTGACGCCAAAGGGAGTCGCCCGCTTGTGGGTATTCATCGCGTAGGCTACGAACTGTGTCGATGGCCCTGTTTGCCCAGTCAATGAAATCCGAAAACTCCCAGTACCGAAGGCTAGGGATGAATTTCATTGCTTCCTCTTTCACGCAGGTTGACTTGGTGAGCAGAATCGGAACGATTTTTGCGTCATCTAGCACAACCTGCAACTCCGCCTTGATCCACTTTGGGTGGCTCTCTGCTTGCCTCGCTTTCCTCACGCTCAGAGTCGGCTTCGTCTTAGTGTTCGTGTAGTCTTCGAAGACGAATCCAAGGGTTGAATCGACCAGCCACCACGGGTCGGGCGCACCATCTGCGTCACTATTGCCAGCGTCATAGCCCAAAAGTGTTCCCAAGTCTGCGTGGGCTCTTTCGAATCGCTTCGGGTTGTCCGGCTCCGCTAGACCATCACGAATCTCGTCCACAAACTTATCGAATTCGCGATTATGTGTCGTCTTCAGCCGGTCTAAGACTGCTTCCAGCCTGCAGATGATCGCGGTGGCCTCGATCTCCGAGTCGAGTTCTGGTTGCGACTTCTCGGACGCCAAGCCTGTGAGCCAACGAATACCCGGATTTGCTCGCAGGGCGTCACTGAAGCACTGTCTCGCAGGCTCAAGATCGCGAGACGGCGTCTGTTTGTGGTGGGAAGCGAGCCAATGTGCAGTGCCTTGCAAATACTTCCAGAGCGACCGGTAGCCTTGCAGTTTTCGGTGTGTGATGAGCGAGAAGACTTGGCGTGCTGTGGTGGCGGCGTCCAAGAACTGACCACTCCACATTAGTTCCTGAAAAGTAATTTCCTTTGAGACCGCCTTCATGAGTTCGTCGTGGTAGTCAATCTTCACTTGCTCTCGCTCGTCACGAATATCTAGAATCTGCTCGCGGGCCTGATTCCATTCTGCGGTTTGATCCAAGAAAAACTGGATGTTCTCGTGCAACTCCTCGGTGCTGTCTCGATCTGTTGACTCCGACAGACCGAACTCGATCTCCGCCTGAAGTTCGGGATGCAACAGTCGTCGAAAATCCGGTCTGGCGAATCTCCGAACAAGTTCGTCCCCGATCAAAATTACGACCGAGAAATCGGTCGATGATCGAGTACATCTTCCAAGTCCTTGCACGATTCGGGTTAGACCTCGGTCTTCGAACACTGTGCGTGCGCCCATACGCTGGGCGATGAACTGCTCTTGGAGCCCGGCTCCTCGCGGTAGTCCGTCGAAAATGACCAACCGACAGTCCGTGCCGGGGAAGTCAATCCCGTCATATCGATTCGATACAACTGCTGCGGCATTCGACGACTCTGTAAATGCGGTCTTCGAATCCTCGATCTGGCGTGCGCTGAATGTGCGGACCGCCAACTCGTCTCTGAAATGATCGGCGACGCTTTCGCAGACGTAGTCGTTCGGTGCAAGGTAGAGCACTCGGTTGTAGCGGGTTGCACATTCGTCGATGAACGACTTGGTCTGTTCCTCTGGAAACGAACGCTCGGGGAACACTAGTAGTCGCTGTCCGATGCCCTGCTTGTCCCAACCGTCGGGTGCTGGAATTCTTGTGATTTTGCGTCGTCCAGTTATTCGTTCAAGGTCGCCGCCCGTTCCTAGCGTCGCGGACATGTAGATGCGTTGCTTCGGGTTGGTGAACGCTTCATGAGTAGAAGTTGGTGGGATCAAGGGCCGGATCTCAATCCGCGTGTGCGAGTAGTAAAGAGCGCACGCTTCTAGGTGGTCTCGGACTAGTGACCAAGAAAAACGCGTTTTCTTTGCCGTCAGTTCTCTATCCAGCGTCTTTTGAACAAGGCCAAGTGAAGAGTGAAGGCTCGTGAGCGGCACCATGTCCACCCAGCCTTCGTAGTTGGTTGCGGTTCCTTCGAGTTTCGCAAGGTCGTCGCGAGAAAGCAAAGGCCGTAGTATCGATGCTACAGCGAGAAATGCTTTGCTCGTGTCCTCACGATCACCGGCGCTTTTGCGATAAAGATCTACCGTCCAGAGGGACGCGATTGGGCCTTCGCAAGCGTGGGCGTCGTCGAGAATCAGAACATCCGCATCCGAGAAGTAGGGGTTGGTGTTGAAGAGTGCGCTGTAACTGGTGACGCCGACCTGTTCGCATGACTCCCAAGTCAATGTGTCCGCCGAAGAGTAATTGTGCTGGCTCCCGGTGAATTCGAGTGCTGAGATCCCGTATGTGGTTTTTGCTTGATCCACAACTTGCCGCACAAGTTGGTTTGTTGGGCACAGGTACAGCACTCGTTCGTCGTTCTTCACGCGACGCCACTCGCCGATGAGTAGCCCGACGAGTGTCTTTCCGCTCCCTGTAGGCAGTTGAAAGGCTACGTCGGTCGTTTGCTGATGCTTCTCGACGTACCGTCGAATCATCTCAGATTGATGGGAGATCAAGCCGGGAGAGGTCTTTTGCTTCAGGTCGCGAAAAAGTTCCTCTGGATCTTTGTATTGCCGCCCTTTGGAGGACTGTCCTCGAAATGCCATGCCAAATCTCCCGCTGGATAGATGTTCAATCTACTCGCGAAGGAGCATTAGCGCGCTAGGGCGCAGCAACTGGGTGGTGGGCAAAGTCAGAAAGCAGAAAATCTGGACGCTCGCCCTAATCGCGTTTTCAGTCCCCGTCTGTCCCCGCACCGCCCCGACGGGGGTCCAACCGCCCCAGAACACCCCCAGAGCCGGAACACGCCCGTAGAGCCCCCCTGACGGCCCGCACGGTCCCGACGGGTGTCGGGTCGGCTACGACGCCTCGGACGCGGCAGGGGCAGCGGAGGCGGCTGGTTCTTCGGGCTGGACGATCTCCGAATCGGCGATCACCTTCCGGATGTCCCCAAATTGGTCGAGGACCACGCGGAGCCTCTGGCCGGACGAGAGCAGCACCCAAGTCGTCGCGAAAGAGTCGCCGTCGTGCGTGGTCACCGGTCCGGCGTCGCCGACCGAGACGATTCGGCCGTGGAGTTTGATGGGCGGTCGGAAGCGTTGCATGTTCCCTCTCATCGGCTCACGTACGGCAGGTGCAACAGGCTCGCACCGGCTTGGGCAGCACGTTCGCCCCTTCGATCGTATCGGCTCGTCGTCTGCGGACTGCTGTGCCCGACCAACCGCTGAAGCGCAATCAAATCGACTCCGGCATCCAGAGCGTCGCCGATGAAACTGCGGCGTAGATCGTGCGGCGTCAATTCTTGAACGCCCGCTTGTTTCCGACGACGCTCGATTCTTCCGTACACACTTTGCGAACTCATACCGCTCGTTCGATCAATGACGCGCCCGCCTCGACGGATCGGGTGCAGAAGCGGTCCGGCGTGAGTTCCACGGATCGACGCCCAATCGCGGAGCGCTTGGAGTCCTCCGTTGGCAATGAAGCAATCGCGTTGCTTGTTGCCCTTCCCGACAACGCGCACGCGGCCCGATTCAAGATCAACGTCGCTGTATTCGATCGACGCGACTTCGCTTCGGCGCATTCCGTACGCGAGCGAGAGGATCGCGGCGTCGCGAGTACCCGCGGCCGTGCCATCCGCGCACGCGGCGAACAGCGCCGCGAGTTCGCCCCGATTGACGTGCCGACCTGCTGGAAGCGAATGCACCTTCACCGACGGCACGTCCGATGCGCGAGCCATTTCCTCGTGGCTCATCAGCCCGCACCGCCACGCCGATTTGAGAACGCCGCGAACAGCGGCAAGGCATCGGTTCGCCGTTCGTGCCGCGCATCGGTCTGCGAGTTCGCTTCGCAGGAATGCAATGTGCGCGTGTGTCAGGCGATGCCATGCAAACGCTGTGATCCAGCGGAGTTTGTCGTCGACGCCGACGGGACATTCGGTGTTGCTCAACACGCCGAGCGCACCGGCCAGACTGTGAATCAATGTCGGGCGGCTGTTGGCGGAAACGCTCGCGAGGTACACGAGCACCGGATTCGATTCGGTCGGACGGGATTTGATGACGTCGGGCGGAGTCGTTGTGGCGAGTTCGTTCGTAATGCACCACCAGCCGCAATCAAGACATTGATGATGAGCGCTCGGCGATCTTCACGGCTCAATCCGACATAGATCGCGACCGCCACCGCGTCATCAGGAAACTCGCCGATCGTCGCGCAAACAACGTCGGCCTTGGCTTCAACGTCGAGTCCGGCGAGCACCGCCGACAGGCGTTCGGCTCGATTCCTGATCGCCAGTTCGACGATCGGCGCGTCGCCCGGTGCGAGTGAGGGCGCGGAGACAGTGGGACGCATCGTCGGCATCTTGCTCGGTCCTTTCGGGTTGGTACGGTGGTCAACTGCCGTCGAAAATGACGTGTCAGTCGACCTTGAACCTACCGACCAGAGCAGACTCGTCAATCGCTTTCGTTGGGAGATTTCGGGAGACAGTGCGCGGCGGCGACGGCTGCACGGGCCTCGTCGGTCCAGTGCAACTCGCGGTTGGACCGCTTTAGCGCCTCGACCATTTCGTCGAAGTCGATTCCGTCGCCGCTGACCTGCACCCGCTCGGTTTCGTTCAGGCCGTGGAACACCACACCCTGTCCGTCGGGGAACGCGCGGAACACAGCGTCTTCGATCGCCTCATCGGCGGCCTCCGGAGATTCGCAATTGAGCGAGTCCCACCGGCGCATGACCAGATCCATTTCGAGGACCGCGAACGAAAACTCGACCCGAAGGCGGTTGAGTCTTTCGTGTGACGCTGTTTGCAGTGAGTGTTCGAGGCGACGGAGCCGCGTCGTCAAGTCAGTCATGATCCGCGTCCTCGTCGTTCACGATTCGGCGGATCTTCCGCGGCTTACCCCGAACCGGCATCGGTCGGCCATCGCGATCAAACTCGAAATCCAATAGCGGCGACTTCAACGGTTCGTCGAACTCGTCGGAGACGTCCAGACCCGCGGCGTTCTCGACGGCGCGGATACGCTCGATCAGATCGAAATTGACCGCCGGACCAATCGCGTATTTAAGGAAGATTTCAATCGCGTGAGGATTGCCCGCCATCGCTTTCTTGAACAGAGCGTTGACGACCATCCTGATTTTTGCTTCCGTCAGTTCCGAAGCGACAGCGGCGCGAAGTTTGTTCGCCCGAGCGACCGCCGGATTCCGACGGCCCTTCATGATCTGATTCCCCGGCCGAAACTTTCCGGTCTTCGGATCGCGGTCGGGCGAATCGTTCTGATGTTTGTTGTCTTCATCCATGAAAACTCGCCGCTCCGCTTTCGCAGAGCGACGCCCCTTCAAATTGTGTGTCGACGAATCAGGCCGCGCCGACTCGTTCGCGGAGTGACGGCTGAACTCCCGCATCGGCTTCGATCGCGCGTTGCGTTGAAGACGCGAGCGAAATCATCGACTGGTGCAACGCGCTTTGGTTCGTGATCGCCTCGGCAAGTTCCGGGTTCTTCGTCCCCACCCAAGCGGAGAGCAGGCGATCGCGGAGACTCGATTCGATGATCGGCGAAACGGAGTTCAGCGGATCGTCGAGCGCCGAAGCGAACACGAACTCGTCGGTTTCCTCGACGGCCCGAGCGATGACCTTGGACCGTTCGTCCTTCGCCATCGCCCGCAGTGCCTCGCGGATTTCGCGAGCGCGCAGTTCTGACCGAGGATCGTCCGGGCGCGCCGGTTCGAGCGCACGCGCACGGCCACGGAGTTCGGCGACACGCGCGGCAACCTGCGCGACGGCCGTCCCCTCTTCGGCGGAGAGTTCCGCGATCTTGTTGTTCGCTTCGCGAGCCAGTTCGGCGATGCGAGCGGCACGACCGGCGTCGGTCAAATTTGAATTGCTCCGCGCTTGATCGCGAGCGTGTAGATAGCCCATCGCGATTCCGCGCAGTTCAGCGAAGTATCGGTCGGCGTGTTCAGCGCCGCCGGTCTTAACGGCGAATCCGAACTTGGAAATTGCTTCGAGAGACATTTGAGATTCCTTTCTAGTGATTGACCAGGCGTCAATCGATGGAGTGTTGTTTACGAGCCGCGGAACTTCGCGAGATCGAACGCCGAATCGTCCGGCGTGTCGCGGACGGTCAACGTGTCACCGGCGTTGACCTTCACACGATGAACGCCGAACGGGAAACGGGTCTCGACACGACGGATACCCGCGTCGGCGTCTTCCGGTGGGAAGAACCGGAGATCGTCGAGGCGGAAGTTCGTCGGCCGGGTTTCGCCGTTCTTCAGAACGACGGGGAGGATTACGAATTGGTCCATGGTTCAATTCCTTTCAGGAATGGAGTGAGAGAGCGTGATTCAGAGTTCGTTGGCGTCGCGAGCGACGATGGCCTCGGCGAGCGCATCCGCCAGCGGACCACCGAGCGTCGACACCAGTGAGCGGGGCGACAGCAGCGAGTTTGGAACGTCGGTGTCGCGTCCAAGAACTTTTCGAACGACTTCGGGATACAGCGCCGACGCCTGCTTGTGTGCATCGCGATTTCGATCCTCGATCAGCCCAAGTTTGAGGATCAGCAGACCGATCATCATCAGCGCGTGGCCGATCGTTTGACGGCCGCTCGGCGTCATTTCAAGCAAGCGATCGGCGAACGGTTTGCTCGGATCAGTCCGCGCGAAACCGGAGTCGAGGATCTGCAACACCGCGACGACGTTTTCCTCGAACGAATCGAGGACGTTGGTGAACATCGGCTCCATGACTTCATCGAGCAGGCGGCGGACCAGCACGTTCTCGGCGGCGGCGCGCTGGCGTCCGTCGGCGTGGCCGTCGTCGCGGAGGCGCTCGGTCAAATCGGCGAGGACGAGCGCGAGGTTCGTGGGTTGAGGGGTCTGGTCGATCATTTGGGGGCTCCTTCTCTGGTTATCTGATGGGCACGTTCGGAAACTTCTGGTACGGGTCAGTTGGCGAGGCGGTGGAAATCGAGACGGTCGGAGAACAGCGCGCCGTCAAGCCAATCGCGCAACATCGCGAGCGCGATCTGTTCGGGGTCGTCGTCGTTCAAGCGGACGATGCGGAGGAAGGCGTCGGCGGGAAGGTCGGCACGCAGCACGACCGGGCCGTTGCGGTTCGTCGAGACCTCGCGGACGGTCAGCGGGCGTCCGGTCCTGCCGTCGTCGCCGAGCGCGACGCCGGTGATCGGCATCGACTCCCATCCGGCGTGCTTCTGGTGAGCGTGGGGGACGCGGAGGACCACCAGCCAGAGCAGCCGAGTCGGTGGGACGGCCGCCGCGACGAGCGCGGGGTCGGCGGGCTCCCAGAGGGTCAGGAACGACGCGCCTCGTAGGTGGATGTCGAGTTCAGGCATGGCCGACCTCCCCTCGGGAGGGGTGCCGCTTGGACCGGTTTACCAGTCGGCAGGCGAGGCCCGGTTTCCGTGGGTGAGGGGGCGGGGTGGGGTGGACCACGGTGGACCACGGCGCTCGCGCTCCGTAAGTGCTGTGTTTGCAGCGGTTTGCGTCGCCGTTCTGGTCCCGGAGCGAGCGAGTGGACCACGCTGAACCACGGCTGGACCACGAACCACCGGCCCCCAAGTCATTGCAAACACTGGGCTTAGGCCCTGCTGGACCATTTGGACCACGATTTCTTCGGTCCTTCCCCATATAAATGTCCCCCTTAGGCCTCTGATTTCCAAAAACGTGGTCCACGTGGTCCAAGCCGATTTTTTCCAGCAACGATGGGCGTTTTTCGAATTTCCCACACGGTCCAGGGGTGGGATTTTGGACCATTTGGACCACGGCGCGGATCCGCTCCGGGACTGATGCGGCACGTCGGCGGGTCATCGCGCACCCCCTGCCCACTCATTCCGGCGGGTGTTGGGCAGCAGCCGGAGACCCGTGATCCGCCACGGACGGCTTCCGTCCTTCAGCCGGACGTGCTGTCGGTGGACGCCCTCGATCGCGATGAGCGCCTGCGTGAAGTCCGATTTGCTTCGGGGCCGTCGACCCTCCGACCGCTCGGCCCAATCCCGGTACGCATCGAACAGAACCTGCGGGTCTTCGTCCCACCGGGACTCGGGCTGGCCTGCGAGACGGAGTTGGGTCTGCTGCGCGGACTCCAACTCGCACTGCTCATCCGTGAACAGCGCGACGTCGCTGGAGTGCCGGTTCAGGGAGTCGATGATCGCCTTGCCGGATTCCGGTTGTTCGAAATGACCGCGCTGATGGAGACGCTTCAGCCCCTCCAACGCCCACAGCAGAAGCGATGGAACTTCGCGCTCAAGCCGAGCGCCGAGTTGGCGGTCTTCGCGGCCATAAAACGATTTCGTCATCGGCAGCGCGAGAAAGCGACTCGGCAGCGCTCGGGCGCTGTCGCTCAAGCGCGGAATTTCGTTGGTCGCAACGACGAGTCGCGCGCTCAACTTGACGTTCGTCAACGGCGGTAAGTTCTTGCGGTCGATCGTCAATCCGTCTTCGCCGGAAATGCTCAACAGCCGTTCGGCGACGACCGACGAATCCGGACCGTGTCGAAATCGCGCATCCGAAATGACCGCGAGTCGACGGTCGAGCAGCGACCACAGTCCGAATCTTTCGCTCAACGTCGCTGCGCTCGGGGATGCAACGTTGGATGAGCCGAGCAGCGAGCGCCAAACCCGAAGAATCGATCCCTTGCCGGATCGCCGCGGCCCCGTGAGCAGCAGAATCTTGTGGTGCGACGTGTCGAGCGTCAAAGTCAGGCCCATGAATTCTTGGAGCGTCCGCGCCTCGGGTGAATCCGCGTCGCCCCAAATCGAAGCGAGAAATCGGAGCCACTCAACAGGTTCACCGGAGGCGTCGGCGAACTTGAAGGGCAACCCGCTCGTCGCGAACAAACTCGCGGCCATCGGTCGTGTGACCTTCCGATCGTTGTAGCGCGAGATGAATTTGTGATCGCCGGTCGCTTTGTCGATCGACACCCAGCCGTCGCGGAAGGTCACCAACGAAGACGGGTCGGGATACCACTCCGGCGTTTCGTGTCCGGTCCAGCGCCGCCAATGCGGCGGGTCGAACGTGTCGTCGAGCAGCAGATTCGGGAGCGACTTGAGCGCGCCGATGACATCGTTCACCGAGCGCGCCGTCAGCGGAATCGCGATGCTCTTTCCGTCGGCGGTGCGCATTTGGCCGTGCGAGAGAAACGCCAAGATGTGCGCGCGGAGCGATTCGGTGGGGACCGCCTCATAGTGGTTCGCGGAGGGGCTGTACGCGAACGCATCGCCTCGCCAGAACGCGAGAGTCGGGCGCTGCTTCGCGAGTTCGCGAAGGATCCGAAACTCGTCGCGATCCTCCGATCCGGCCCACCGCTCGGGATCCGGTCCGGTTGCGTGGTCGGTGAACTCGCTCATCACGAAGTTCGCGGCCGCCCACAGCGGCCAGCGGCCTCCCGCCGGAATCGTGAATCGCCCGAACTCGCCGATCTCGGTTTTGATCGTGCGATAGGCGTCGCGGCGCTTCTTCGGCTTCGGCTCGATTTCCGCCGAGTTCTTGTCGTCTGATGGCGTGTTTACGATGCTCTCGCTGATATGATTCATTCATCGCTTCCTGCGCTGACCGGCGCACCTTGCAACGGATGCCGGTCGAAAAATGCTCGCCTGCTGGTTCCAGTCAGCGGGCCGAGCGAAACGGCCCGAGGCCCGCTAAGGCCCCGGAACCGTGACGAAAAACCCGAGGCTTGCGCCTCATCGAAAAAGGATCAGGTTGCGGCTTTCACCGGCCGCTCGGTTTCGCGAAGAAATCGCCGCACGGCCTCGGCCGACGTCGAAATCTTGCCGTCGGATCGTTCGTGCTGGAGTCGCACAGTTCGGCCGTCGCGTGTCCGGCGTCCGGTCTGGACCCAGCGCCACAAACTCATCGAGGACCGCGCGGGACCGAGTTCAGCGGTGACAGCGACCGCCTCGGCCAGACTGATTCGACGCTCGTTCTTCGGCAGAGTTATTTCGTTTTCGGGCATTATCGATTTATCCTTATAACGCGTGAGCAAAGCGGCTTTCGGAGCGTTATTGCTATCGTTCCGGCTCTCACGTTTTCGCCACACCCATTTCCGATTTTTTCCAGCAAATACGGGCTAAATTG
The DNA here is from genome assembly GCA_024743075.1 of bacterium. Classification (GTDB taxonomy): domain Bacteria; phylum Planctomycetota; class Phycisphaerae; order Phycisphaerales; family UBA1924; genus JANSXG01. The sequence goes on from JANSXG010000043.1 coordinate 12,761, forward strand.
ACACGTGTGTCAATTAGTGCCCACTAATTTTGTAGGCCAGACCGTCGAAATTTGCCGTCGAAAACCTCACAGCGGAATCAGGCGGCCCCGAAAAAATATTTCAGAGGACGCCCAAGCGGCGAAGTTCGGCTCGATTCGCACGGCTCCGCGCCTCGCGAGAGGCTTCGCGGCGGAGGCGGCGCTCGCGGGGTGGGAGCGGTGCAGACCGGCGGAGAGAGCGTTCGAGCGCCTGCCGGGTCGACAACCACCGTCCGTTGGGCAGCCGCCACCCCTGAAGCCTGCCGCCCTTCAGCCACGTGTAGACGGTCGCGAGTGGGACGTGCGTGAGTTCGGCGATCTGCCGCGGAGTCAGGACGTCTTCGTCCTCGGGCGGCAACAGAGATTCGAGCGAGCGATCTTCGTCAGTGCGCATGAAAAATGCCCCTGCGTTCGAATGACACGAGGGGCCGGGACCACACGGCCTCGGCCGGGGCAACCGATGAAACTATTCGCTGTTCTACTGCTCTACGATTCGAGGCCCGTCCAGTCACGCCGACCATCTATGCGGTGGCGCGGAAAGCGGCCTTTGGTTCAATGACGATAGCCGCGATCCCCGCGAAATCAAGCGGGCGACGAAAAATCAGACGACCAGCCGGTACCGAGACTCACCGCGGTCGAGCACGACGCCGACCCGTGCGAGACAGTAGCGTTCGGCGAGTTCCTCCGCGGAATGGTTGTAGACCCTGCCGATCTTGCTTCCGTGTGCGTGTCCAACGACAGCCGCGGCTACGGCTTCACTTCCGGTCTCCAAGACGATCCGGGTGTAAGCGCCGTGCCGGAGCCGGTGCGGAACCCAAACCGGAACTCCCGTCTTCCGGCACGCGGCCGAGATCCGGCGCGTGAGCGTGTCGGGCGCATACCGGTCGCGCTTGAACTTCGCGGCGCTGGCCGAATCTTCATCGCGAGGATCGAACAAGTAGTCGCTCGCCGACTTCTCGCGCATAAGACGTTCGATGATCCGGCGCTCGCGTCCGGCGAACTTCAGGATTCGGGTTTGGCCGTGGTGCGCGGTTTTGTGTCGGTCGAGTCGCGCGGTCCAAACGTGCGCCCCGGCTCGGTCGATGATGCCTCGTTGCTCGATGTCACACACACGCAAACCGAGGATTTCTTCGGCCCGCGCTCCGGTCTCCCAAAGCACCTGCACGCAATCCCACAGCGGCCGGGTTAGGTGCGCCTTGACCGCGACGACGTGACGGGTCGGCACCGGTTGGCGGCGCTTCGGGGGGCGGATGCGTTCGTCGGTCGGCTTCATCGTCACGTCGGCGAGTTTGATGCGCGTCACGACTTCGGGCGGCACGAGCCCCTTCGAACTGCCCCACGTGAAAAATCGCTTCGTCCGTCGCATGTGCCCGCCGACGGTCGCAAGCGATCGGCGGTAGTCGTCCGGGAGTTCGCGTTTGGTCACCCGCTTATCCGCGGTGCGGAGGACGACGCGCTGGATGGCCACGATCTCCGGGATGCCGAACTCGGAGACCAACTTGTCGACGAGTCCGGCTTCCTTGATGAGCCGGAAGGTGCCCCGGAAGTTCAACCACGTCTTCGTCGAAATCTCGCTTTTTCGCTCGGCGAAGAACCGGGCCGCAAGTTCGCCGAAGGTCATGCCGTCTTCGGACTGCTCGGGGACCGTGAGCCGCCGATCGTTCGCGAGGTACTCTGCGACCGTCTGATCGAACTTTCGCATGACCTCGCGCGGCGGCGGTTTGGTCGGATCGGGCCAACGCCCGAGGTAGACGATTTTGTATCCCAACTCGCCGTCTTTGAGTCTGACGATCGCTTGCTGACTCGGGCGGTGCAGCGACGGTTCGGTCGGCAGCGATCCGCGACGACGACGGGGGGCTTTGGTCTTCGATTTCGTTCGGGGCATACGGCAGGCGCTCCTATGAGGTATCTACCTCATTCACCGTGCCATGCCGTGGGACAAACCGTTCAAGTAGGTCCACTGCAAACGCTTTACAGACAAGCATTTGCAGATTCAATTTCCAAAGCGGGCGATCGGACTCGAACCGACAACATTCAGCTTGGAAGGCTGACGCTCTACCATTGAGCTACGCCCGCGCGTGGAGGTGAGTATACCCGACTCCGGGCCGCTCGAATAGTGGGCCTCGGGCCCGCCCGGAGCGACCTAGACTGCCCCCATGGAGATCATCGTCAACGGCCAGACCCAGACCGTGCCCGACGGGCAGACCGTCGCGGCCCTCGTGGAAGCGCAGGGGCTCGGCGGGCAGCCGTGCGCCGTCGAGGTCAACCGCAAACTCGTCCCCAAGCGCCAGCACGACGAGCACACGCTCGCCGCGGGCGACCGTGTCGAACTCGTCACGCTCGTCGGCGGCGGCTGAGGGCCGCCTCAGCGCCCGGACCGCTCGCTCAGCGAGTCGAGCATTTCGCAGATCGTGATCAGCCCGAGGCTCGTCGCGTCCACGGAGATCGTCTGGTCCCACACCGCCAGGCGCAGGCCGCCGATCGCCCGCGCGGGCTCGGGGTACATGTGCGCCTCCGCCTCGCTCGCGCTAAGCTGCATCACGAAGCGCATCGCGCGCGTCAGCGGCAGGATCTCGACGAGCAGTTCCTGCTGATCGGTCAGGCGCGGGTCGCCGAGCATCGTCGCGACGAACGCGAGCGGGCGCAGCGACTGCCAGGTCGGGAGCTGCGTCGAGCCGCGCGAGAAAACGATGCCGCCGACGAGGTCGGCGTCCTGCCCGCCCGCGGAGATCGGGTCCACCTGAAAATCCCAAACCACATCGCGCATCTCGCGCAGGCCGACCGCCGCCGGCACGGACTCCTCGCCCGATGCCAGTTCCAGTTCCGCCCAGCCGAGCCACGGCATCGCGGCGACGAGCTGCGGCCCCGGCAGTTCACGGAAGAGACGACGCACATCCTCACGCGCGGTGGTTGTGGCATTGACCGAGACGAGCTGGTCGCCGGCCTTGGCAAGCGCGTACGCCCGGAGCGCGACCGCGCCGGGGCCGAGTCGCCCGAACGCGTCGTCGGCCTCGTCGCCGATGAGTCGCGTGAGCGATGCGGACGCAAAATCCTTCAGCGCCTTGGTCTGGCTCGGGTCGAGCCCGCCGGGTGTGTCCTCGAGGTGCGCCCACGCGAGCAGCCAGGTCGCCAGCGCGACCGGGTCGGTCCGCGGATCGACCTCGTCGCCGGCGACGCGGGTGAGATCGGTCAGCAGGTTCGCGGCGTAGGTCGAGGCGTGCTGCGCCCGAGCCGGCGCGGTGCCTTTGATGCTGGCGTAGCGGTTCAGCGCGAGCGCCACCGTCGCCTGCTGGCGCGGCGGCGCGATGTACGGCTCGTAGCGGTCGGCCGTCGCGAGGTAGTCGCCGAGCATGCCGAAGGGTTCTTCGCCGGGCCACTCAAGACCGATCAGAAACTCGGCGGCTTCGTCCGCCGCGGCGCGGAGGTTCGGACCGGTCACCGCCGCCTCGCTCACCAGCCGCCCGCCGCGCGAGAGGAAGGTGGGGGGGACGCCGGGCTTGGTCTGCGCGAGGTGCGTGACGTCGAACCGGTAGAGCGCAACCTCGTCGGACTGACGCAGGATGTTCAGGTCGACGGGGGGCAGGCCGAGGCGGGTCGTGGCGACGCGCAGCGCGCGTTCGCTGGGGTCGAAGCCGGCGTCCGCGCCGCTCGGGAAACTCAGGACCGTGCCGGGGAACACCGCGCCGAACACGCCGCCGCTGCGCGCCGCCGCGCCCTGGCGCCCGGGGTTGATCAACACCGCGGCGGAACTGAAGGTCTCGGCCGGGAGTGGCACGAGCGTCCCGGCGAGCTGGATGTCGATCGTCATGCGATCCAGACGCTCCTCGAGACGGTCTTCGAATAGGGCATCGTTGGGCAGGCCGTCGATCAGCTTCGGGTACGCCTCGCCCCACGCGTCGCTCGCCGCGAGCCAGACGGTCATGCCGCCCTCGCCGACGTGCTCGCCTCGACCGATGACATTGCCCGATAACCGAAGCACGATCGCGGCCCCCGCGCAGTCCTCGGGGTCGATGGCCCGCTCATGGCGAGGCGCTTCGCGCTTCGGGAGCGCCTGGTCACGCAGCCAGGTGGCGACCTGCTGATATACTTGGAAGGAGTCCTCTGCGCTCGGCCGGTCGGCCAGCGACGAGGACACCGGCGCGAGCAGGAGCGTGCAGATCACGCCCAGCGTCACGCCCCACAAGCGAGCAGAGTTGGATCTGCTCACGGCAGCCGAACGGATGCGCTGCCCATCTTCACACGAGGCACAGGAGGCCAAAGCACCACGCGAGGTGTTGCGTTTTTGCAACGCGCTGTTCAACCCGACCCCAGCAAGCGATCGGCTATCGGACGCAGAAACAGCGTTCTGAGCGCGTGAGCGGGGATCGGAGCCTGATTCCGGATTCCGGCACGGGCGTTGAACCATGTGTTGTGACAAGCGAAGACCCGTCTGAAAGGTGTTCAAAATGGCTGTTGTCAATGCTGCTGGAATGGTGTTCAACCTGAGCGAAAACCGCAAGCGGATTCTCCTTCTTACGGCCCTCGCGTTTCTCACCATGATGTAAGCCGATAACCTCGGCTTCGCAATCCCGATGGTAGGACGCCCGGCCGAGCGTGACGTTCGCTCGCGGAAGCCGTCCGCACCCGTGAGTCTCGATTGACTCACCCACATCGACCCATGAAAAAGGCCCGGATCGCTCCGGGCCTTGTGGTGTTGGGTTACGCAACCAGAATCAGAACTGGATCTTGTCCGAGCCCATGGCGCCGTGGTCGTCCATGCCGCCACGAGTGGGAGCACCCGACTGGGACTTCGACTCTTCGCGCTCGGCACGGGCCTCCTCGGCGGCACCCCACTGGGCCCGCTTGAGTGACAGGCCGATCTTGCGATCGGAGATGTCGACGCGGAGGATTTTGACGTCCACCTCTTCGCCGGCCTGAACCACATCGTGCGGGTTCTCGACCTTCTGGTCGGCGAGTTCGGAGATGTGCAGCAGTCCTTCGAGATCGTCCTCGAGTTCGACGAACACGCCGAAGTTGGTGATCTTGGTGATCTTGCCGCGAACGACCATGCCGGGCTTGTAGGCGCCGGGGATGGCTTCGAGCCACGGGTCTTCGGAGAGCTGCTTGACGCCGAGGGCGACGCGCTGCTTTTCCTGGTCCACTTCGAGAACCACGCACTGGACGGTGTCGCCCTTCTGGTATACCTCGTTGGGGTGGGAGACCTTCTTGGTCCAGCTGATGTCCGAGACGTGAAGCAGGCCGTCGATGCCGGGCTCGATCTCGATGAACGCGCCGTAGTTCGCGAGGTTGCGGACGGTGCCTTCGATGACGGTGCCGGGGGGGTACTTCTCGGCGACGAGTTCCCAGGGGTTGACCTCGGTCTGCTTCATGCCGAGCGAGATTTCCTGTTTGTTCTTGTCGATGTCGAGCACGACGACCTCGACCTCTTCACCGACATTGACCACCTCGGACGGGTGGTTGATGCGCCGGGTCCAGGACATCTCGGAGATGTGCACGAGGCCTTCGATGCCGTCTTCGAGACGGACGAACGCGCCGTAGGACATGAGGTTGACCACCTCGCCCTTGACGCGGGAGTTGATCGGGTACTTGCCCTCGATCTCTTCCCACGGCGAAGCTTCCTTCTGCTTCAGGCCGAGCGCGATCTTCTCTTTGTCGTAGTCGATGTTGAGGATCTTGACCTCGACCTCGTCGTCGATGCGGAGCATCTCGGAGGGGTGGTTGATCCGTCCCCAGGACATGTCGGTGATGTGCAGGAGGCCGTCGATGCCGCCGAGGTCGATGAACGCGCCGAAGTCGGCGATGTTCTTGACGACGCCCTTGACGATGTCGCCCTCGCTGATGCGCTCGAGGAGTCGCTTCTTCGACGTTTCGCGCTCGGTCTCGATGAGCTTGCGACGCGAGATGACGATGTTGCGGCGCTCTTCGTCGATCTTGAGGATCTCGGCGCGAACCTCGCGACCGATGAACTCGCGGATGTCGCCGGGGCGACGGATATCCACCTGCGAGGCGGGGAGGAAGACCGGCACGCCGATGTCGACGAGCAGGCCACCCTTGATCTGACGCATGACCTTGCCCTGGACGACATCGCCTTCCTTGGTGGTCTCGATGATGCGGCGCCAGTTGATGAGGCGATCGGCCTTGCGCTTCGAAAGCTGGATGAGGCCGGACTCGCCTTCGAGATCCTCGAGGAGGACCTGGACTTCGTCGCCGGGCTTGATGGCGCTGACGTCGTCGAATTCGTTCTTGTTGATGAGGCCTTCGGACTTGAGGCCCACATCGATGACCACATCGTCGCCGGCCATGCCGATGACGCGTCCGGTCAGGATTTGGTCGCTCTTGAGTTCACCGAGCGCATCGGTGAGCAGCGAATCCATGTCGCCCTCGGCGACGGTCTCGCCGTACGCGTCCATGAGCATGGTCCGCGTTTCGTCTTCCTCGATGCCGAGTGAAGCGATCAGGTTCTCGTCGATCATGTGTAGCAGGCCCGTTCGTGCTTCGGCCCAAGCACGACCTGCGCCATCCGCACGGGGAGCGGATGGCGCACCCGACGCGAGCCGCGCCGGGGTTCGAACTGTCATCAAGGCGCCTCTTGTGTGAGGTGCTCCGCAGCGCAACGCGCGCACACAGACCCGGCCGGCCGAGCCGGGCAAGTCCCGGAGTGTACTGGAAAGTCCGCGTGGATGCGAGCAAATCCGGCGATTCCGTGGCTCCGGTCAGCTCCCTCCGAGGAGGATCTTTCGGTGCGGGTTCGCCAGCGGATAATCGTCTAGTTTGCACGGGGTGATCACCGCTCGCCCGTCGGGTGCCGGCCAGGACTCCGCGATCAGAGCGGGGGACGCGTCGTACACCCGGAAGCGAACCTCTCGATGGCTCGTGATGTGCACGAATTCGTCGCGCTGCTTCGCTCGACCGGTGAGCCCCAGACGCCGCAGAATCACGGACGGGCGGGGCTGCGCGTTCGAGGACTCGGCGGTCGGGGCCTGCCACATCGAGGCCCAGAGCCCCTTGTCCGGGCGGCGTTCGATCAGCAGCCGACCGTCCTGGTCCCGGACGACGACCGCGGTGTGGTAGACGACCGAGCGTTTGGCGGCGGCTTTCGGGGCCGGCACTCGGTCCTGCGCGCCGAGCGATGCGGCGCCGCACCGCCCCCGAAGCGGGCACGCGTCGCAGCGGGGGGCCTTCGGCGTGCATACCAACGCCCCGAGTTCCATCAGTCCCTCGTTGGTCCGCGCCGGTGAATCAGCGCTCGCAACGAGCTGCTCGGCGTCGTGCCAGTTCTCGCGCACGACCTCCTTTTCGGTCGGCGACCGGGGGTCGGCGCGGAGGCGCATGAGCACGCGGCTGACATTGCCATCCACGATCGGCGCCGGCTGATCGAACACGATCGACGCGATCGCGCCGGCGGTGTACTGCCCGATGCCGGTGATTCGCTGGAGCGTCGCCGCGTCGTCGGGGACGGACCCACCGTGTTCGTCAACGATCTGCCTGGCGGCCGCGTGGAGCAGTCGAGCGCGTCGGTAGTAGCCGAGCCCGGACCACGACGCGAGCACATCCTGCTCCTCGGCCTTCGCCAGGTCCTCGACGCTGGGAAACCGCTCGATGAACGGTTCGAAC
>JANSXG010000076.1 GCA_024743075.1 bacterium
CGTCTTCGTCGGTTACGGCATCGATGAGGGCCCGGACGGCTACACCTCCTTCGAGGACGATGCCGACCTGACCGGCAAGATCGCCATGGTCCTCCGCTTCGAGCCCATGACCGACCTCGGCAACAGCCAGTGGGAAGACGGTCGCGGCTGGAGCCGCCACGCCTCGCTCTACAACAAGATCGACTCGGTCGCCAAGCGCGGCGCCGCCGGCATCGTGCTCGTCAACCCTCCCGGCGCTGACGACCCGCGCGTGGACCAGCTCGGCAGCGTCCGGAGCATGAACTTCCCGATCGATCTCGACATCCCCGCGGTCATGGTCACCCCGACCGAGGGCGACCGCATCGTCGAAGCGTTCTCCGGCAAGCGCCTCCTCGGCCTGCGCCGCATCGCCGATGCCGGCTCGCACGGGCCGATCGCGCTCGGCGGCGAAGTCGAACTCGGCGTCCGCATCGAGGAGAAGCGCCAGTGGACCGCCAACGTGGGCGGCCTGCTCCGTGGCGTCGGCTCGCTCGCCGACGACTACATCGTCGTGGGCGCGCACTACGACCACGTCGGCTATGGCAACTTCGGCTCCCGCGCGGGTGCGGCCGGTCGCGGCGTGCTCCACGCCGGCGCCGACGACAACGCCTCCGGCACCGCCGCGATGCTCGTCACCGCCCAGCACCTCGCCGACCGCTACGCCGAGATCGCCGCGTCCGACGCCGAACAGGGCATCGAGACCCCGCGCCGTTCGATCATCTTCGTCGCCTTCGGCGCCGAGGAGATGGGCCTGCTCGGCGCGGCCCACATGGCCGGCGCGCTCGGCATGGACCTCGAGCGCGTCTCGGGCATGATCAACCTCGACATGGTCGGTCGCCTGCGCGACTCGGCGGTCGAGGCCTACGGCGTGGGCACGAGCGCCAGCTGGGAGCAGATCATCAACGACGCCAACGAGGGCCCGAACCTCGACATCAACATGGTCTCCGCCCCCGGCGGCCGGTCCGACCACGCGACCTTCGCACGCCGCGACATCCCGGCGGTCCACTTCTTCACCGGCCTGCACGAGGACTACCACGCGCCCGGCGACACCGCCGACAAGATCAACTTCGTCGGCGCGGTCCGCATCGCGCACCTCTGCTCGGCGATCACCGAGACCGTGGCGCTGCGTGACGAGAACCTCGTCTGGGACGACCAGCCGCGCGAGATGGGCGCCGGTTCGCTGAACCCGCGCTCGCGACGCAACCGCGATGCCGAACCCGAATCCAACGACGGCCCGGTCACCGAGGACGAGGCCGAGGAAGCCGATGAGCAGGCCGACGCCGGTCGCCCGGAGATGCGCAACCGTGTCCGCTTCGGCATCGCGCCGGGGTCGTACGACGCCGAGCGTCCGGGCGTGCTGGTCGGCGAGGTGTTCGAGGACACCCCCGCTGCGGAGGCCGGCGTGAAGACCGGCGACCTGATCGTGACCTGGGAGGGCGAGGACGTGGCCGATGTCCGCGCCTGGTTCACCAAGTTCATGACCCACGAACCCGGCGACACCGTGACCTTCCAGGTGAAGCGCGGCGAGGAGACCCTCACCCTCAAGGCCGAACTCAAGGCTCGCGGCGACACCGACTGATCGACCACCGATCGACCGAACGATTCCCCGGTTCAAGTGGGGTATCGTGATGGGGTTGAGGGCGGATGCTCTGGCATCCGCCCTTTTTTCATTGAGGTGACCGGGTTTCTGGCGCAAAGTTTGGTCGGGCCTCGCGTCCTTGAACAGTCGAATCACACGGAGGAGCATCTGATGACCACACGCACCGTTTCCTGTCTCGCCGCGCTGTGCGCGGCTGCCGCGACGCTCGCCGGAGGCGGGGCGATCGAGTCGACCTTTGACGCCGACGCGGAGGGCTGGGGCACGCTGAACGACGCCGAAGACTTCACCTGGACCGACGTGTTCGGCAACCCCGGCGGGTCGATCCGGGCGAACGACCAGGCGGCGGGCATCTGGTGGTTCTTCAGTGCCTCGGACGCGTACCTCGGCGACAAATCGTCGTTTCTCGGCGCGGAACTTTCGTGGGACATCTACGGCATCACGGGGAGCCAGAGCACGACGAATCGGGCGGATGTGATGCTGTTTGGCGCGGATCTTGAGATCGGGGTCAACATCCCGGCCGAGCCGGTCAACGGGGCGTGGACATCGTGGTCGGTGATCATCGACAGCGTCGCCGACTGGCGGATCGTGAGTTCGACGGCCAACGGCACGCTCACTTCCACGCCGGCGACCTCGGCCGACATCCAGGCGGTGCTGGCCGACCTGCAGGGGCTGTACATCCGCGGCGAGTACACCTCGGGCAACGACGCGAGCGCGATCGACAACGTGCGCCTCGCCCCGCCGCCGTGCGGCGATGTGACCGGCGACGGGAATGTGGATCTGGCCGATCTGAACCTCGTGCTCGGGATGTTCGGGATGGACACCTCCGACGGCGACGCGAACGACGACGGCACGGTGAACCTCGCGGACCTGAACCTGGTGCTGAGCCAGTTCGGCGGGAGCTGCTGAGCGGGTGCTGGAGACAAGAGCCCGAGGCGCGAGCCCCGGGTATCTCTGCGCCTTTTACGTTCGAACCGGGTACCCGGGGCTCGCGCCCCGGGCTCCTGTTTTGGCCGGTTCGGTTGGATCCGGGGTACCCGAAGCTCGCGCTTCGGGCTCTTGTTGGGGCTCGGTTCGCTCGCTGAACCGGTCCTTTCGGAGGCGTGATCGGGACTGGGCGAGGAGCGCTCGCGCGCATCTGGCGGCTTCGGTGAGCTTCCTGAACCGGTCGTCGACGTGTTTGAGGCCGATCTCGGCGTATTCGATTCCGGCGGTCGTCCCGCTCAGTTTGGCTTCGCAAAGGGCTTTGGTGAGTTCGGCGCGGCTCTCGCGGGTGGTGCGGACCTCCTCGATGAGGGCGGTGAGGGCCCCGGTCGCCGCGGCTTCGCTGGAGGAGGCGAGCAGGCGGGCCCGCTGGTCGAGCAGGCGCTGCATGCGCTGGATGTGCTCCTGCACTTCGGGCGCGTCGAGGATCAGCATGAGCCGGTTGAGCGGGACGCCGACGGTTTTGGCGACGTCGGCGTAGCTCAGATCGGGGTCGAGCAGGGCGTGGAGGATGGAATCGAGCTTGTTGGGGGTGACGGCTGGGGTGATCATGGGGCCATTGTGCGCACGGTTTTTGTTTGGGTCAAGGAAATTGTGTTTGGAATTTGACAGGGTGGCAACCCCAGAGTAAGATGAAATGCATTGACCTTGAGCGACATTGATCAGTTAAAGAATCCTGCTTGGCCGATAGCCTTGACTGTCGCTTTGATCCGTCCACGCAGGGGTGTGCTATGGCGTTGGATATAGAGAAGACAATTCAAGCAGCGAGCGTCCTCTTGGAGGGAACCGAGGGGCGGAGCATGTCCTACCTCCGGCTGTTGAAGCTTCTATATCTCGCCGATCGCGAGATGCTTAGGCGAACCGGATTGCCGATCACCTACGATCGCGTCGTGGCCATGAAGCACGGTCCAGTGCTTAGCGAGACCTATAACCTTATCAAGGGGGAGCATCTTCGCGCCGGTCGCTGGAATCAGTTCATCGAGCGGCAGGGATACAAGGTGAAGAGGACGGAAGCCACGCCTGGTCGGGCCAACCTGTCGCGCCTTGCGGTCACCGTATTGAATGAGATCAACGAGCAGCATGAGCACCTCGGTGACTGGGATCTCGTTGAGCATCTGCATCGGACACTTCCAGAATGGAACGAGAACTGGCCGGGCGAGGAAGCGAACAACACGTCAATTGCGGTTCAATACGAGGACATTTTGCGTGCTCTCGAGTTTGATGAGGAAGACGTGCAGATTCTCGCATCCGAAATTCGTGCTTTGCGACAGTTTGAGGTAGACCGGAATTGAGCCCTCTTGGCCGCGTATTCTGGTTCGATCAAGTCGCCATCGGTTCGCACAGATGGGTGGTCTTTTCGAATCAGACACCAGACGACCAAGTCCTTACCGCGCCAATCACGACTTTCCGCGACAAGCGACATGAGGATCGGTCCTGCATCCTCCGCACCATTGACTACGGAGAGTTGGACCACGACTCTTGGGTCAATTTTCAGAGCACCAAACTCTTCGACCTCTCATTTGTGGACGGTTTCACGTCGTGCCCGCCACTCCCGGAAGACGCGATTCAACAGGTGATTCAAGGAGCAGCCGTTTCGGATCGAATCGAAATGGGCTTTCGGGAGATCTTGGTCAATCAACGACTAATTGCCCCGTAGTTAGTCGTGAAATCAATCGCCATCAGTCCTTGGTGATTGAGCGAGGCGGATCCGGTGCGGCAGAACCGAAACATAACTTGGAGGAAGACCATTCCGCTCGCCGGGATCTCGCTAGTCCTTGGCCTGTACATCGCGATGCCGATCATCGCTGGCGTTGCTGCGATCGGCGATCGTCGCGGGCCGCGGATATACCCGGAGGCGATGCACGCCGCGCTGTATCTGATTGGGTGGGAGATGGGTAATCACGAGGCGATGAAGCCCCGGTTGCCGATCGATCCGCCCGCGCGACCGTGGTTCTATGGCTTGTGACCGATGGCCGCTGGTTTGAGGAAGGCGAGTTGCCGTATGGCCGACGAATCAAAACAGACCGACGTGGTCGTCGGTCGCTCGAACCCCACGCGCTGTCCGGTCTGGTCCGTCGTGATCGGCGTGCTCTGCCTGCTGGCGGTGCTCGTCTCGGCGAACTTCATGCTGCACGCCCTGTGGATGTCGGGGCACCCGGTCGAGGGTGTTGGCGAGCGCGGGGCGGCCTGGGGGCGTCGGGCGACGGTGTGGTTCGGGGTGGTGGCGGTGCTGGTGATCGGGCTGGGGTGGTGTGTGTGGCGGGTTGAGCGGTGGTGGCGGAGGCGGGCGGAGCGGGGTTGAGCGTGGGGCGAATGGGCACGGGTTGCCCTTCGGGTCAACCCGTGGCACCCGGCGGGGGCACCGTCATAGTCGCCTCAAGGGGCGACCATGGCACACGAGGGCACGTGGCCTTCGCTGCGCTCAGACCACGCCACCCGGTTTGATCGGTGGGCTCGGGCGGTGTGACTTCTATACTCCGCTTTGCGATCGATCGGGCCGCGCGGCCTGAGCAGTTTGAACAGTGAGGAGACGGGCGTGACGCGGAACGGACGGCTGAACCGGATTGGTGGGACTCTTGTTGCCGGCGTCGTGGCGCTCGGCGGGCTTGGCGCGCTCGGCGCGTCGAGCGGGTGCGCGAGTTCGGGGGAGACGAACGTGTCGTGGGCCGTGACGCACCCGGAGGTGCGCGCGCAACTCCTCGACTGGCGGGCGAAGGATCAGGCCGGGCGCCGGAAGTTGATCGCGTTCATGCGCGACGCGCCGGCGGGCGAGACCGCTTCGCCGGAGATGGCCGAGCAACGCCGGGAGCTTGCTCTCGAAGTCATCGAGATTGATCGCGGGGCGACGGCGTATCTGAAGGGGGTTGTCGATGAGCACGGCTGGCCGACGCGGACGATGGTCGGGGCGGATGGTGCGTCGGCGGCGTGGATCCTCGCGCAGCACGCGGACCGGGATCCGGAGTTTCAGGCGCGGGCGCTGGAGCTGATGCGTCCGCTGGTGGCGCAGGGCGAGGCGGCGCCGGACGAGTTCGCGCTGCTGACGGATCGTGTGCTGCTGGCGCAGGGAGAGAAGCAGGTCTACGGGACGCAGTTCGCGCCGGACGAGAATGGGGTTCGGCGGCCGCGGCCGGTGGTGGAGCCGGAGGGGCTGAACGAGCGGCGGCGGTCGATGGGGCTGGACTCGATCGAGCGGTACGCCCGGAGCCTGGGGCGGTCGTACGGGCAGCCGACGGACCCGACGCCGCTGGAGGTTGATCCGGTGAAGCGCGAGGAGTGAGGCGATGAGCACGAAGGCGGTCGTGCTTGCGCTGTGGTCGGTTGGGCTGCTCACGCTCGGCGCGGTGCTTCTGTGGATGAATCACTCGGCGACGTGGGGCTACGACGCGGATAGGTCAGGGGAGGTCAGGCGATCGCTTGACCTGAGCGAGACGCTCATGGTGTGGTCGGTCCTCGGGATTCTCGCGGGGCCGCTGCTCTTGCTCGCGGTCCGATTCCACGCTCGGAAGGTCAGGAAGACGCTCTCGAGCTACCCGAAGACGCTGCTTCTTGCCGCGTTTGTGACGGTCTTCTCTCTATCGGCACTCATCTACAACGTGGTCTATTGGATGGCGGTCACCGCCCATATCTAGAGCCGGAATGCTCGGGCCGCCCCCTCATCCGTCCGCTTCGCGGCCACCTTCTCCCGCGAGGGGAGAAGGAAGTCGGGATTCGCTACCATGCGGGCATGTTCAAGATCGCCTTTAGCACGGTTGCCTGCCCGGATTGGTCGTTGCGAGATGTGGCCCGCAAGGCCGCGGGATGGGAGTTCGACGGGGTCGAGCTCCGGAGCTTCGGGGAGGGGTCGACGCGGTTCGTATGCGATCCGGGGCTGACCGACGCGGCGAAGGTTCGGCGGATCTTCTCGGGGTCGGGCGTTGAGATCGCGGGGGTGGCGACGGGCGTGAAGTTCGACGACGCGATCTTCCCGCCGGTGATGGGGAATATCTTCCTTTCGCAGCGCGAGGCGGGCGTGCCGGAGGGTCGGCACTTCGTGGACCTGGCGCGGGGCATCGGCGCGCGGTATGTGCGGACCTTTGGGTTTGATATCCCGCAGTTCCCGCCGCCCCAGACGCGCGACGGAACGCTGAACCGGATCGCGGCTCGGCTGGCGAAGGTGTGCGACCACGCGCGGTACCGCGACTGCTACGTGATGATCGAGAACGGCGGTTCGTTCGCGACGGCGGAGGACCTGGCGGAAATCATCGCGAAGGTGAACAGCCCGCTGCTGATGGCGTGCTACGACCTGTTCGCGGCGCACACGGTGGGCGACGACATCGAGGCGGGGATCGAGATGCTCGGGCCGCGCCTGGCGATGGCGCGGCTGCGCGATCGGAAGGGTGATACGCCGGTTCCGCTCGGCGAGGGTGAACTGCCGTGTCGCGAGTTCGTGAAGACGCTGGCGGCGCAGAACTTCGGCGGCTGGGTGACCTACGAGTGGGAGAAGGCGTGGCTGGATGAGCTGGCGGACGCGGACAGCGTGCTCCCGGGCGTGGCGAAGACGGTGTACGGCTGGGCGAACGAGGGGCGGAAGTCGCTCGCTTCGCCCGCGGCGTGATCGACGGGACACGGCTGTGTGAACTGGCTCGGGAGCGCGGCTTTGCGCTCGCAGGGGTGACGCCGGCGGCGCCGAGCGCGCACGAGGAGTCCTTGCGCGAGTGGCTGGCTGCGGGCAAGCACGGCGAGATGGGCTGGCTGGAGGAGCACCTCGAGCAGCGCGTGGATCCGGCGGTGATGGTGCCGGGTGCGAAGAGCGTGCTGCTGGTGGGCGACCTGTACGCGACGCGGAACGACGGGGCGGATGAGCAGCGCGCGGGCGTGGGCCGAATCGCGCGGTACGCGCGCGGGGCGGACTATCACAAGAGCATGCGCAAGCGGCTGATCGGGCTGGCGGATGCGGCGCGCGAGGCGTTCGGGCTCGGCGAGGGGGATGTGCTGCGGGCGTTCGTGGATACGGCGCCGGTGCTGGAGCGCGAGCACGCGGCGCGGGCGGGGCTGGGCTGGGTCGGCAAGCACACGCTCTTGATCCACCCGGCGAAGGGGAGCTGGTTCTTTCTGGGCGGGCTGATCAGCACGGTGGAGGTGAGTGTGCCGGCGGGGCAGGAGGCGGTGGCGGATCACTGCGGGACGTGCACGCGGTGTATTGAGGCGTGCCCGACAGACGCGATCACGCCCCACTCGGTGGATGCGACGAAGTGCATCAGTTACCTGACCATCGAGCACCGGGCGCTGATCGAGGAGGAGTTCCTCAGCGCGATCATGGACTGGGTGTACGGGTGCGACATCTGCCAGGAGGTGTGCCCGCACAATTCGGTCAGAGGAGGACGGGATGTGGGCGGTGCGAACCCGGCGCTCGAGCCACGGTGCACTGACGTGGATGCTGAGCACGGACGGACGCCGGACGGGGCCGGGTTCGACCTGCTGAAGGTGCTGGGATGGAGCGAGGACGACCGGCGCGAGGCGTTTCAGAGCTCGGCGATGAAGCGGGCGAAGCTGGACATGATGAAGCGGAACGCGCTGATCGTGCTGACGAATCAGGCGATTGATGGGGTCGTGGATCGCGAGATGGTGCGCCGGCGGGTGGAGGGGATCGCGGGTGATGCTTCGGAGGGGGAGTTGGTGCGGGGGACGGCGGAGGTTTGTCTCGATCGCCTCCGCGCGTAGAGCATTTTCCTACGACAGCAGCATTCGCAGGGCTTCGCCGGGCGAATCGGTGCGCATGAGGGACTCGCCGACGAGGGCGATGTGGACGCCGGCTTTGTGGAGTTTGGCGAGGTGCTCGGGTTCGGAAATGCCCGACTCGGAGACGAGGACGGACGTGTCTTCGATCATGTCGACGAGGCGCAGGGTGTGGGCGACGTCGGTGGTCATGCTTTCGAGGTCGCGGTTGTTGATGCCCAGGAGGGTGTAGCTCGGTTTGGGGAAGCCGACATGGGGCAGGACGCGGAAGAGGTTGTCCGACGAATGGACCTCAAGCAGGACGGTGAGCTGGAGCTCGTGGGCGAGGATCATGAGGTCGAGCAGTTCGGCCTCGCGCAGGCACTCGGCGATGAGGAGGATGGCGTCGGCCCCGGCGGCGCGGCTCTCCCAGACCTGGTAGGGGTCGATGATGAAGTCCTTGCGGAGGACGGGGAGGGGGACCTGGTCGCGGATGCGGTCGATGTATTCGAGTTTGCCGGCGAAGAAGCGTTCGTCGGTGAGGCAGGAGATCGCCGCGGCCCCCGCGTCGTGATACTGTCGGGCGATGGAGACGGGGTCGAAGGAATCGTCATCCTGGTACTCGGGCCTGATCCAGCCGGCGGAGGGGCTCTTGCGCTTGATCTCGGCGATGATGGCGGGCCGGGCGTGTTTCTCGCTGCGGGTGACGGCGGCGAAGAAGTTGCGCGGGCGTCCGCGCTCGGCAGCGCGTTCCTTGACGGCCTCGAGGGGCTCCTCGTGCTTGCGCAGGCGGATTTCTTCGACCTTGTGGTCGACGATCTGGCGGAGGGCGTTTGGGACGGAGCGGGCCATGAGGGTGTGTATCGGCGTGATGGTGGCTTCGGTGATGGTGCTGGGCGGCGGGACTGCACTGGCGCAGACGCCAGAATCGGCGGGGCCGGACACTGAGTCGGAGTCGGTAGCGACTGTTCTAGGGGAGCCGGTGGCGCCTGTCGAGGGGGCTGGGAGCGCGGACATCCTTCTGCTGCTGGTTTTCGGACTGCTCTCGGCGGGATCGATCGTGGCGGTGAGGCGGTTTGCGCTGCTGCGGGCGCGCGACGGCGCGGTCGCGCGGTACGACGCGCTGGAGCGGGCGATGCTGCCGGCGACGCCGGGCGGACCGGTGCGGAACATCGGCCTGCTGCTGGTGCTCGGCTCGATGGGGCTGTGGTTGGCTTCGGGGATGCTGGGGTCGATCCCGATCGCGCTGGCGACGGAGCCGGGTGAACAGACGCCGGCGACGGTGGGTATGACTGCCGCGTCGCTGGGTGCGATGGTGACGGGGTGTGTGCTGCTGTTCGGAGCGGCGTGGGCGCTTTGGCCCCGGCTGGGAGGGGCGCTGGGCCTGCCCCGATCGACCGGCGAGTTGGGGCGGGACTTGAAACTCGGCGCGATCGCGCTGGGGCTGACTCTTCCGGTCGTGCTGCTGTTGGCGGTGGTGGTTGGTCTGGTGATGAACTGGCTGGCTTCGATGGGCGTGGTGGAGCGGCCGGATGCGCTCGCGCACGAGACGCTGCGTCAGTTGGCGGCCGGCGAGAAGGACGGCGCGTGGTGGGCGGTGATCGGTCTGGTGGTGCTTGGCGTGCCGCTGGCGGAGGAGCTGATCTATCGGGGGCTGATGCAGACGGGTCTGCGGACGGGACTCGGGGTTGGAGAGACGCGTCGCGGCCGCGGGCTGGACTGGATCGCGGTGGGGATGACGGGCCTGATCTTCGCGTTCGTGCATCTGGGCACGGCGGATGCGCACTCGCTGGTGATTCTGTTTGCGCTGGCGCTGGCGATGGGGATCGCCTACGAGCGGACGGGGCGGCTGCTGGTGCCGATCGTGATGCACGCGGGGTTTAACGGTGTAAACATACTGATTGCACAGGTCGGGGCTTAGACGGGGGCATCGGCGATCTGCGTGAACCGCCGGTCATTCTCTCTTGACCGGCTTGCCTTTTCGCCTAGTCTGGGGCGGGGGCTGGGTTCCGGGCGCACTGTTTCCTTGGAGGACGGCATGAGCGATCACGCATCGGATGAGACGCTTGGGCCGGACGGATCGTCGCCTCGCGATGCGGATGCCACGCTGTCGCCGGCGTCGTCGGAGTTGGCGGGTGACGAGATCGGCCACTACAGACTGCTCGAGCCTCTGGGTGAGGGCGGGTTCGGCACGGTGTGGGCCGCTGAGCAGCGTGAGCCGATCAAGCGCCGGGTGGCGCTGAAGATCATCAAGCTGGGCATGGACACCAGGCAGGTGATCGCGCGCTTCGAGGCCGAGCGCCAGGCGCTGGCGATGATGGACCACCCCAACATTGCCAAGGTGTTCGACGCCGGGGCGACCGGCACCGGCCGCCCGTACTTCGTGATGGAGCTGGTCAAAGGCGTGCCGATCGTGGAGTACTGCGACCGGGAGAAGCTCGACACCGAAGCGCGGCTGGACCTGTTCGTCAAGACCTGCAATGCGATCCAGCACGCTCACCAGAAGGGGATCATCCACCGCGACATCAAGCCGAGCAATGTGCTCGTGACGCTGCACGACGGCAGGCCGGTGCCCAAGGTGATCGACTTCGGCATTGCGAAGGCGACCAACCAGGAGTTGACCGACAAGACGATCTACACCCTGCACCGGCAGATGATCGGCACGCCCGCGTACATGAGCCCCGAGCAGGCGGAGATGTCCGGGCTGGATATCGACACACGCAGCGACATCTACTCGCTCGGCGTGCTGCTGTACGAGATGCTCACCGGGACCACGCCCTTCAGCAACGAGGAACTGAACTCGGCCGGACTCGAGGGCATGATGCGGATGATCCGCGATGTCGAGCCGCACAAGCCGAGCACGCGTCTGTCGTCGCTGGGCGACGCGGCGACGCAAGCGGCGGAGCGTCGGAAGGCCGATGTTCAGAAACTCGGCCTGCTGCTGCGCGGCGATCTGGACTGGATCGTGATGAAGTGCCTGGAGAAGGACCGCACGCGTCGGTACGACACGGCGAGCGGTCTGGCGGCCGACATCGATCGGCACCTGAACGACGAGCCGGTGAGGGCGAGCCCGCCTTCGACGGGATACCGGCTGCGGAAGTTCGTGAAACGGAACAAGGGCCAGGTTGCGGCGGGCGGTCTGGTCGCGGCGCTCCTCGTGCTGGGGATCATCGGGACGAGTTGGGGCATGGCGTGGGCGATCGATGAGAAGGATCGTGCGGACGAGCAGGCGCGTCTGGCGACGGCGGCGGCGGAGTCGGAGCGGATCGCCAAACAGGAAGCTGAGGCGAACGCCCGGCGCGCGATCGAGCAGGCCGAGCGTGCGGAAGCTGCGGAGGCCGAGGCGAGCGAGAGGGCCGGGGAACTGCAGTTGGTCGCCGACTTCCAGGCCGAACAGCTTGGGGCGATCGAGCCGCAGGTGATGGGAGCGAATCTCCGGCGGTCGCTGATCGACGCGGTGCCGGAAGTCGAGCGCGAGGCGATGGAAGAGGCGCTCGCGTCGATCAATTTCACCAGCCTCGCCATGACGACGCTTGAGGACAACATCTTCGAACGGACGATCGAAGCGATCGACACGCAGTTCGAGGACCAGCAACTGGTGCGGGCGAAGTTGCTGCAGACCGTGGCGGCCACACTGCTCGATCTTGGTCTTCTCGATCTCGCCAGCGGACCACAGGAGCGTGCGCTTTCGATCCGACGATCTGTTCTCGGCAACGAGCACCCCGAGACGCTTGAGAGCGTCAACAACACTGCGTTGCTGCTTGGAGCTCAAGGCAAGTTCGAAGAAGCCGAACTCTATGCGCGCGAGGATCTTGAGACCTCGCGGCGCATCTTCGGCGACGAACACCCCGACACGCCGGCGCGTATTGCCAACTTGGCGGGGATACTCATTTATCAGGGAAAGTACGGCGAGGCCGAGCGGTATCTCCGTGAGGCTCTTGACGTATCGCGTCGGGTTCTGGGTGACGATCACCCCGACACGCTGGCGAGCGTCGGCGACTTAGGGGTGGTGCTTTTCTATCAGGGGAAGTACGCCGAGGCCGAGCCCGTCTTCCGCGAGAGCCTTGAAGCCTCCCGACGCATCCTCGGCGCTGAACACGCGACGACCCTAGGCGACATGCACAACCTTGGAACGCTGCTTTGGAGTCAAGGCAGGCTCGACGATGCAGAACCTCTCCTCCGGGAACTTCTCGAAACCAGCCGCCGATTGCTTGGCGACGAGCACCCGAGCACCCTTGACAGCATCAACAATCTAGGCGTGCTCTTCTTGCTCCAAGAGAAGTTCGACGCGAGCGAAGCCCTCCTGCGCGAAGCTCTTGAAACTCGCCGGCGGGTGCTCGGCAAGAGGCACCCTGACACATTGATCAGCATGATGGAATTGGGGTCGCTGCGCAGGTCGCAAGGAAATTTTGAAGAGGCGGAATCCCACTTCCGCGAGGTGCTTGCGATGCGCAGACAGGTCCTCGGCGACGAACACCCGGATACGCTCAGCGCCATACGAAGTCTTGGAGCTCTCCTCCGGTCGCAGGGGAGGTTGGAAGAAGCCGAGCCGCTCCTGCGTGAGGCGGTCGCTACAAGCCGGCGCGTGCTCGGCGACACGCACCCCGACACGCTGACATTCATCAACAGCCTTGCCGTCTTGGTCGGCGCTCTCGGTCGGCACGAGGATGCCGAGGTGTACTACCGCGAGGTCTTGGAACATAGGCGGCAAGACTTTGGCGATGAGCACCCCGCCACTCTGACGACGATCAAGAACCTCGCGATCTCGCTCGACGCCCAAGGCAAGTACGACGAGGCCGAGCCGTTGCTTCGCGTAGCCCTCGAGGGCATCCGAGGCGAATTGGGCGACGAGCACCGCGAAACAATGATCGGAACCAGCAATCTGGCCCGGCTGCTCGCGGACTTGGGTCGCGGAGACGAAGCGCTGCTTCTCGCGGACGAGGTCATCGAGACCGGCCGAAGGGTGCTTGACAGTGACGACTGGTTGATCGGCAATTTCTTGGCCAAGCGCGGTCGGGCGCTTGAGGAACTCAGACGCTATGGCGACGCCGCCGATTCGATGCTCGAGGGCCACGCCATCCTCACAAAGGCTCGCGGTGAAGATGACGTGCAGACCAGACGTGTCGTTGGCTACCTTGCCGACCTCTACGATGCATGGCACCAAGCCGAGCCCGACGCGGGGCATGACACGTCGGCGGCGGAATGGCGGGCCAAGCTTGATGAATCCGGGATAGAGTGAACGGACCTGCCTGACGGATCGGCGCGGAGCGGCTACCTTTTGCTCCAATGAGTACCCCTGCAGCATCCCGAACCGATCGTCCTCGCATTCTCACCGGTGATACGCCTACGGGTCGGTTGCATCTGGGGCACTGGGTGGGGAGCGTGGAGAACCGGGTGAACCTGCAGGAGAAGTACGACTGCTACTTCCTCTTGGCGAACATGCACGCGTTCACGACGCGGGCGGACTCGCCCGCTGACATCCGGCAAGACACGATCGAGATCGTCAAGGACTGGCTCGCGGCGGGGATCGACCCGGAGAAGTCGACCGTCGTCCTCCAGACCGAGGTGCCGGCGATCGCGGAACTGACCTGGTTCTTCGCGATGCTGATCCCGTTCAACCGGGTGATGCGGAACCCCACGCTGAAGACGGAGATCGATTCGAAGGGGCTGGGCGACCACTACAGCTTCGGCTTTCCCATGTACGCGGTGGGTCAGTGCGCGGACATTCTGGCGTTCCGGCCGGAGCTGGTGCCGGTCGGCGAGGACCAGGTGGCGCACATCGAGATGTGCCGCGAGGTCGCGCGTCGCTTCAACGTGCTGTACTGCGGCGTGGACTCGAAGGTGGAGGATGAGGAGTTTGTGAAGGAGGGCGGGGTGTTCCCGATCCCTGCGGCGCTGGTCGGCAAGACGGGGCGGCTGATCGGGACCGACGGCGTGCAGAAGATGAGCAAGTCTTTGGGCAACGCGATCTTCCTGTCGGACTCGCCGAAGCAGGTGAAGAAAAAGCTGGGGCAGATTTACACCGGTCGTCAGTCGCTGGACGAGCCGGGAGACATCAGCAACGCGCTGTTCGAGTACGTGCGGATCTTCATCAAGGATCAGGACCGGGTGAAGGAACTCGAGGAGCGGTATAGCAAAGGCGACAACATCGGCGACGGGCACATCAAGGTTGAGGTGGCCGAGGCGATCAACGAATTGCTTGAACCGATGCGCGAGCGCCGGGCGGAACTGGAAGGGCCGGGCGGGGATGACAAAGTCATCGAGATCATCCGCACCGGGACCGCGCGGGCGAACGCCGTTGCCGAAGAGACGCTGGCGATGGCGAAGGAATCGATGAAACTGGACTTCTTCGCGCGCGAACTCAAGGCGCGGTAGGCGATGGCTTCCGTCGGCTTCCGACGCGGGGAGAAGCGAAGCGACGAGGTCGTGGCGCAGGAGATCCGGCCGGGGGTGGTGTGGATCCGTCCCGGGCACCGGCCGTACACGCGGACGGACGCGATCGCGGGGATCGTCGCGCTGACGCTTCTGGAGGTGCTGGTCGGGTTCGTGATCGCGTCGACCACCTCGTCGCGGATCTACGGTTTTGCGGCGATGGCGGCGATGCTGCTCTTCATTCTGCTGAGCGCGCGGTTCGTGCTGCACCGGAACCTGGGGCGGACGAAGCGGATGCTGCGTCACGCGAAGGAGACGGTGATCCGCGCGATCGAGGGGGATCCCGGGGTCGATGATGCGGACCTGTGCGCGGCGGTGTTCGCGCAGCGGCGCGCGAGCATGCTGGATGTGAGTTCGGTGCGCGTGGCGGATCTCGAGAAGCTGGAGCGTCGGCTCAGCCGGCGGCTGCCAAGGGTGTGGATGGTGACGGATCGGCCGGTGGAGGTGCGCTGCGGGTTCGTGCCGCGGGAGGAGGAGCACGAGGATTCGTTGGCGGCGCGTCGTGCGGGGCTGCCGATGTACCGTCAGGGCGAGCAGATCTGGCCGAGCTCGCCGGTGGTGCCGCTGGGGGATCAGGCGAGCGCGAGTGCGCTGCTGCTGTGGTTCTGCGGGCTGACGCTGGTTCTGGGTCTGGTGATGGGGGGCGCAGCGCCGCTGGTGCTGCTGATCGCGATCGTGGGGTTCATTTTGATCTCGCTGGCGTGGATGGCGCAGTCGAACCCGGCCGGGTACGCGCTGGCGGTGACCGAGAAGACAGCGCGGCTGGCGCGTCGCCGGATCGGCAGCCGACTGGGGGCGAGCCGGGAGATGTGCCCGGAGGATGTGCTGGTGGTGATCCGGGAGGCGCCGCCATCGGTGCAGCTGCGTCGGGCGAAGGGATCTCCGGTGGAGCTTTTATGGCGATTCGTGCTGGACGAGCCGGTGAGTCGGATGCCGCGGGCGATCGAGGTTCCCCGCTTTGATCCGGACTCGTCGCCGTGGTGGTGGGTGGCGGACCAGTCGTGGTCGGATGGGCTGCAGGATCCGCCCGTAGACCTCGGTCCGGACCCGGCAATGGCCGATTCGGGGGATGAGATCCGGGGCTGACACGCGATGGGAGTGTCGGTATACTGCCGGGCCGCGGTTTTCGCGCTGCGGGCCTGTAGCTCAGCTGGTTAGAGCGCACCCCTGATAAGGGTGAGGTCGGCAGTTCAAGTCTGCCCAAGCCTACCATTCACC
>JANSXG010000282.1 GCA_024743075.1 bacterium
CGCGTGACGGGACCGTGCTCGCCTCTGGTGAACTGGCGGTCGGCGCGCTTCGGGGTGGCGAGGACGGCTTGCTGTTCCTGCTGCTCGTGGCGTGGTCGGTGGTGATCAGCGCGATGGTGCTCGTCCTCCCACAGAATCGGAAACTCCGGATCATCGTGCCTCCGGACGGGTTTGTGCTGGCTGAGCCTGCCCGTCGCATGCTCGCGTCGGTGATCGATCTGCTCCCGGGAATGATTCTGGTTTCGTTGGTCTGGCAGAAGCCGGTGGAGTGGTGGCTGAGCCCGCTGAGCGAGATCGTTTCGTCGGACGGTTCCATGCCGATCTTCACGCTGGCGTGGGCAACGTTCGGGTACTTGGCGATCGCCGATGGGGTGTGGGGTAGGACGCTCGGGAAGCTGTTGGTCGGGTGCCGGACGGTGACGGATGACGGCGGATCGCCGGGCTTGCGACGGGGGGCGGCGCGGAGTTTCCTGAAGGTCTTCTGCCCGCCTCTGGTGGTGGTTCTGCTGCTGATGCCTTACGCGCCGGCGCCGTGGTCTTTCGGGACGGTTGTGGTCCGCAAGTCGGGGGATAGCGGGTCGGGTTCTGATCAGGATGCATGAGTCCGAGGTCCTGTAGGGGTGAATCCGCCGGAATCGGGCGTCGTCCGGTCGGGAAGTTTGGTCGCGAGCCGAATCTCCAGCCGATAAGCAATGCGGACCGTGCGCAGGGCGCGGTGATGTCGCATTCGCCAACCGGAGCGGGATAGTGGCCGACGAGGAACCGAAATCCGAGCCAGCTGCTGAGGCGAGCGCCGATGAGGCGTCGGCGGAAGTCGCGCCGAAGCCATCGCTGAAGGATCGCATCGCCTCATTGCGCGAGGCGATGCCGAAGTCGGGCGAGCCGTTGCGCGGCGGACGCGACCTCTGGCAGGTCCCGACTTTGCTGGTCGGTTTCGCGCTGCTCGCGATCGGCGTGACGGCTTGGGTGCGATCGGCACCGGAGCCGGACTTTGCTGCGGCCCTCGACGACGTCGCGCGACTGGTCGAGGAGCAGCGGTACGACGAAGCGATCGCGCTGCTCAATGATCCGCTCGGCCGGTGGATCTACCGGCCCGAGGCCGATCCCGAAGAGGTGATGCGGTACTACTTGCTCAGCGGCGACGCGATCAGCTCCGCCCAGCGACTGAAGCAGATCGATGATGCTCGCAATCACCAGAGCGTGATCGACTACTACACCGAGGCCCGCGACACATTCCTCGCCGAGCTCGATGGCCAGCGGAAGTTCAACCTTGCTGAGTCGCAACTCGCCCTCAAGGATGTCGAGGGCGCGATCAAAACGACGCGGGCGATTTCGGATTCCGATGCGGCGTTGCGCCATCGGATGCTGAAGCGGATGATCGAGAAGGCGCTCGATCCGCTCGACGAGCAACTCGGTGAGGCTCGCGGTCTTTCGATGCTGACCGAACTGCGTCAGGACCCCCTTCTCAGCGCCGACGACCGACTGTGGGTGGTGGCTCGGCAGACCCGCTTGCGACTCGCGGCTGGGCATGTGGAAGAAGCGATCCAGCGCCTGTTGCCCGAATTGCAAGCTATGGAAACGCGTCGTTCGCCGGAAGCGGGGCATCTGTTCCTGCTGCTCGGACGGGCGTACTACGAACTGGGGCTGATGGACGCGGCGACCGATCACCTGCAGCGCTCTACGACGCTGCTACCGGTTTCGGACCCGTTGTTCGGGGAGGCCG
>JANSXG010000007.1 GCA_024743075.1 bacterium
CGCCGCCGCCGGCGAGGATCACGCGACCGGGCGCATGACTCGACACACGCTCGCCGATGATTGTCGCCACGGCGTGCGCCGCGCTGGCGAGCAGGTCTTCCGGCCGGGCTTCGGTGTCGCCGAAGAGGTCGACGGTGAGATCCTCGCGCGTGCCGAGCGAGCGTCCGCCTGAGGCCTGCGCTCGAAGCTGCGTCGCGAGCCGTTCCGCCAGCGACGCGATCGGTTTGCCGCGAGCGCCCACCACGCCATCGCGATCGTACGCCTCACCCAGTGCCCGGCGCGCACCGGCGTTCAGGACATGATTGCACGCACAAATGTCGAATCCCTCGACCTCCTGAACATCTCCGCTCGCCGGGAGCACCGTTGCGTTCGCGAACCCCCCGAGGTTCACCACCACCTGCGACACGCGATGCTCACCGAACCAGAACAGATCGCTAAGCGGCGTGATCGGAGCCCCTTCGCCACCTTCCGCGAGGTCTAATCCGCGCAGGTCCGACACCAGTGGCACGCCGAACGCGCTGGCGATCGGCCACGGGTTCAGCAGTTGCCACGACCGCGGCGGCCGATGAAACACGGTCTGGCCATGCACCGCGATCAGGTCCGGCTCAGCAACCTGCGCTCGCAGTTCCTCAAACGCGATCACATGCCTTGAGGAGAGCTCGGACGAGGCCGACGCGATCACGGATGCCGACAGCGCCTCCCCTTCGCACAAGCTCGCGAGCACCTCGCGACACGCCCCGAGATCGGTGGAAACCACTCCCAGCAGGCGAGGTCGCTCCGAAGCTCCGATCGACCAGGAAATCGCCGCGGCATCGAGGCCGTCCAGACTGGTTCCGGTCATCGCCCCGAAAACAACGCGCGTCGCTGGTGTCACCGGCCGATATCCTCTTTAAAGGACGACGCGGCCGCATTCGTTCGGCCGATCCCCGAGTGTACACCCTCGCGCTGGAGGCACGCCGATGAACACCACCCGACTCTCCGCCATCCTCGGGACCGGACTGCTGGCGTGCATCGTCGCCCTGCCGCTGTTCGCCCAGTCCGGCGCGCGCCCCCGCAACGCCGACCCGCTCGCCTTCGACGCCGTCGTCCGCCCGAGCGAAGACCTGGAACTGGCGTTCAGCATCTCCGGTCGGGTGATGGAGGCCCTCGCCGAGCCCGGCGACTATGTGCAGGCGGGATCCCCCCTGCTGCGCCTCGACGATCGCGATGCCCGCATCCGGCTGAAGCTGGCGGAGATACGCGCCCGGAGCACGGCGGCACTCGATGCCGCCAAGGCAACGCTTGAACTCCAACGCGACGAACTCGAGACCATCAAGCGAGCCCGCGCCGACGACGGCGTCAACGAGCGCGAAGTCGCTCGCCAGCAACTCGAAGTCGAGCGCGCCGAGGCCACCCTGCTCATCGAACAACTCAAGCGAGAAGAGGCCGAACTCGAGTTCGAAGCCGCGGCGGTCATCCTCGAGAAGTACACCCTCATCGCACCGGTCTCCGGCTACGTCGAATTGGTCATCTCCAAGCCCGGAGAGACCGTCGAGGCTCTCACGCCGGTCCTGCGACTGGTCGCGATCGACCCGCTGGAGATCGACGCGGCCATCCCCGCCGATCTCTCCATGTCGCTCCGCGCCGGAAGCACGGTCTGGGTGTCGCTGCAGCTGCCGGGCGAAACCGTCTACCGCGAGGCATCCGTCAAGTCACTCTCCCAGGTCGCCGAGGGCGGCACATCACAGCGCCGCGTGCGCATCTCCCTCCCGAACCCGGACGGTCTGCCCGCGGGCATCCTTGCCCGCGTTCGTCTCGATAAACCGAGAGACGACGCGATGACACGGGCCGAATAACCCACGTGCATTACTTTTCGTACGTCCGACGCCGGTTATTCCAATCGGACCCGGCGATCCGACTGCGCGCGACGCGAGATTTCTCGTAGTCTCCCCGCGTCGGCCGAGCGGAGCTCGGCGATCGCCAAGGTCTCAATCGCGCCCACCGGGTGCGGGATCCAAGGAGTGGATTCATGCTTCAGCGGTTCACGAAGAACGACAACTTCACGGTTCGCGTCGAGCGAGTATCCGGGTCACACCATGTCCTCGCCCGCTTCGCTCTCACACCAGACGTCGCCAGTCGGCGCGACGACCTCAAGCGACTCGCACAACGCTATAACGCGATGCGACTCGAGCGAGCGTCGGAGCTTCGCATCGCGCAATAGGCCCATCGGTACATCGAGCGCCCGCTCGGCATAGCATGACCCGCTTTCCTGCGAGTCATGCCCCACCCATTCCCTCTCATCTTGAATCCGTACGACCTCGACGCCCGCGGGCTGGTTGCGGATGTCGCATTGCTGATCGGAAATCCGGCGATCACTCTCCTCCCCGCTCCGCTGCAGGGCCACGACCGGGCATCGGTGAACGCCGCCGCCGCATCCGCTCCCGAGTTTCTCCGCCTCATCGAGCGTTGGTCGTGGCTGCAGGACCTCTGGCGATCGGGCGTGCTCCGCCCTGAGTTCGCAGACCAGACTCCGATCGACTACGTGCGCGATGCCGAAGCGGATGTCCGTGCCGACCCCCGCTTCGAGGGCCTCGCGCGCATCATGCGCCGCGGCGTCTTCGACACTACACACGACTACCTCCGGGCCATCTGTCGCGACCTTTCCGTCGGCGGTGCCGAGCCGGCTGTCAGCGTGCCTGTGAGCGTTGGGCTCGCCCGTATGGCCCAAGCGCTGGACGTCCCACTGGTGCAGGAGCATGCCCGGCGCGCCTCCGGCTCGGTCGTCCGGCAGCTCGAAACCCGCTCGCTGCGCAACCGCTTCAGCGTCTCGATCCCGCTTCCGCGCGACATCTGCCCCGAGGAAATCGTGGCTTTTCGTCTGCGCGCCGAATCTCAGATCGCCGCTTTGATGGAATTGATCGGATCGTCGGAGGCTCCGCCCGATCGCGATACCATTATCGTCGGAGGCTCCGCCCGATCGCGATACCATTGATGCTCTGGAGGACGACTTTGCGCGCGCCGTCCGGGACGTCGCGAAGCGACTGGGGCTCGACGCCGAGGCGCGCCGCGGACGCAGGCTCTCGGCGGTGCTCGTCAGCCTTGGCACCATGCCCGATTCGGCGCCGCTGGCCGCCGCCCTGCGTGCGTCGACGCTAGCCTCATCCCGGCGTCCCGCCCCTCGCAGGCCCTCGACAGCCTCCGAAGCGGCCCTCGCTCCTCGCCCGCTCAAGGTGCTGAGCGTCCGCGAATTGCCGTGGCAGGATCGCGTCTGAGGCCGGTTTCCCGGCAATCGCACGCTAATTCTGGCCAACCGAATCCGCCCGCTCAGCGGCGTTTGGTGCAGTCATCGGCCGTTTCGGCCGTATGTTAGGGGTAACGCCGTCCCATCCGAAGGAACCGAGATATGCACCGGATCACCCGAATCGCCTTTGCCTCTGCAGTCACCCTGAGCGCTGGCACTGGCGTCGCAATCGCCGACGAAGCCAGCAAGCCATACGAGAACCACAAGCTCGTCGAGGTCATGGTGACTCTCCCGAGCCAACTGTCTTCGCTTGATTCGATCGGCGAGTCGCTGCATTGTCGCCCGTCTGTCGGCTGGCAGACTTACGCTGTGGATCCCGGCAATCTCGATGAACTCGATGCGCTGGGGCTCCAGTATCAGGTCGTCCTCGACAACGTTCAGGCGATCGTGGACGCGGAAACGCAGCAGCGCATGGCCGCTCGTGCACAGGCCGGTGCCGACTTCTTTTCCGACTACCGGACCATCGGCGAGATAAACGACTACCTCGATCAGATCGTGGCGGACTTCCCTACTCTCGCCTCGAAGTTTGAGGTCGGCCAGTCGCTCGAAGGCCGCACTGTCTACGGGCTCAAGATCGCGAAGCTCGACCTGATCGATCCTGACGGCGACGAAGCATCCCGCCCGGGCTTCGTCATTAACGGCTGCCAGCACGCTCGCGAGTGGATCAGCCCCGCCAGCGTGATGTACCTCGCCGACCAACTCGTCAATGGATACGGCAGCGACAGCCAGATCACCGAGTACCTCGATGAACTCGTGTTCTACATCGTCCCCGTCGTGAACCCCGATGGCTACAACTACACCTTCCCGACAAATCAGGGCGGAGCGGGCCAGCGCCTGTGGCGCAAGAACCGGCGGAACAACGGCAACGGCACCTTCGGCGTCGACCTCAACCGCAACTGGTCCACCGCGTGGGGCCAGCCCGGTTCATCGTCGAGCCCGTCGAGCGAGACCTACCGAGGCACCGGCCCCTTCTCGGAACCGGAATCGACCAACCTCTCAAACTTCATGCTCTCGCTTCCCAATGTGAAAGCCCACCTGGACATCCACAGCTTCAGCCAGCTCATTCTCGGCCCGTGGGCGTACTCCGAAGACTTCTGCCCGCCAAGAGAAGAAGAGCTCCGTCTCGCCCAAAGTCTCCAGGAAGACGCGATGGACTCCGTGTACGGCACGAACTATGAAGCCGGACTCGGGTGCGACGCCCTGCTCTATGTCGCCTCCGGTACCGCACCGGACTGGTCCTTCGACGAACTTGACGCGTTGAGCTGGACCTACGAGCTCCGCGACACCGGACAGTTCGGGTTCACCCTCCCGCCCGACCAGATCGTCCCCACCGGTCAGGAGACCGTAGCCGGCGTGCTCTCGCTCGCCGACTTTCTGCTGACGCCGCTGATCATCGAGGCGGACACCCTGCCCGCGCTCGCCGACGCGGACACGCCCGTGCCCGTTGGTATCTCCGTCACGGCCGTCAACAACGAGCAGTTCGCGACCGGCTCGGCCACCGTCTCTTATCGAACGTCGCCAGGGGACGATTTCACAACACTCGGCCTCGGCGGAATCGGCGGCACCGGCGACCTCTCCACGGACCTGCCCGGCCAGCCTTGCGGCACGCAGATCGAACTCTTCTTCAGCGCCCAGACCACGAGCGGACAGACCGTCACGCTTCCCGAGGACGGTCAGGCCGCACCCTTTGTCATCGACATCACGAACCTGACGACCATCCTCGAGGACAACTTTGACGGCGACCTCGGCTGGACTGTCGGCGCCCCTGACGATGACGCCACCTCCGGCATCTGGGAGCGTGTCAACCCCAACGGCACTTCGGCCCAACCCGGCGACGCGCTGTTCGGCCCGATCTGCTACGTCACCGGACAGCACCCCGGCGGCGGCGACGGCGCGAACGACATCGACAACGGGAAGACGACGCTGTTTTCTCCGGTGCTCGACCTCTCCGCAGCCGGCGACGGCGCGGTCCAGATCCGCTACTGGCGCTGGTATTCCAACAGCACCGGCGCATCCCCCAACGCGGATGTCTTCCAGATCGACATCTCCGACGATGCCGGCGCGACGTGGGTCAATGTCGAAACAGTCGGCCCCGACGGTCCCGAGACCTCCGGCGGCTGGTTCCAGCACAGTTTCGACCCCGCGACACTGGTCGACCTGACCGACAGCGTCCAGATGCGATTCGTCGCGTCTGATGAAGGTGCCGGCTCGCTCGTGGAGGCCGCCGTCGACGGCTTCGTCGTCCGCTCAACGGGTTGCGAGGATGCCCCCTGCGCCGCCGACACGACCGGAGACGGCTCGGTCGACCTCGCCGACCTGAACCTGGTGCTTGGCAACTTCGGCCAGACCACCCCAGACGGCGACACCAACGGCGACGGCCAGGTCGATCTCGCCGACCTCAACACCGTGCTTGGCGCGTTCGGAGCCGCCTGCCCCTGACCACGGACGGAGCAACCGGACCTCTGCATGGTTGATCGTCACGCGACCGGCTGGGCATTACCCGGCCGGTCTCTGTCAATCGGGTGTTCCCGATCGGCGTTACGGGACAACCGGAAGCACGCTCCGATGGGTGCCGGGCATACACTCGCTCCATGGTCGAATCCCTGACTGAGCGCGTCCACGCCACCTTGACCGCCGAGGACGACGGGCGAGTGTGCAAGGACATCCCCGACGAGGCCTGCGACGAGCAGCCGGAAAACTTCACGCTCCATGTCGCGAGTCTGAGCTGCACCAAAGCGGGCGACGGTCTCGCCGATCCCAAGCTCGTACTCGCCTGGCTCCTCGAGACGCTCGGCGCTTCCGCTGGCCTGATCGGCCTGCTTGTGCCCGTCCGCGAATCTGGTGCGCTGCTCCCCCAACTGGTCACCGCCGGCTGGATTCGATCGCTCCCGCGGCGCAAGTGGGCATGGGCCACGGGCAGCGCCGTACAAGGCCTCTGCGTCGCCGGCATGGCCATCGCTGCATTCACGCTCGAAGGCAACCAGGCGGGCGGTGTGATCGTCGGCCTGCTCGCCGTCTTCGCGATCGCGCGCAGCGTGTGCTCGGTCAGCTATAAGGATGTCCTCGGCAAGACGGTCTCCAAGTCCACGCGCGGCACCGCGACCGGCACCGCCGCCTCGGTTTCAGCGGGCGTCGTCCTCGCCTTCGGACTCGCGATCACGCTCGGGCTCATCCCGCTGACGGTCACATCGATCGCCATCACGCTCTGTGTCGCCGCGGGACTGTGGCTCACCGCGGCGGGGCTGTTTTCCGGCCTCACCGAAGCCGCCGGCTCGACCGAGGGCGGCGGCAACCCGCTGACGGTTGCGATCGATCAGTTCTCACTGCTCAAGACCGACCCGCAGCTCACGCGCTTCATCGCAACCCGTGGCCTGCTGATCTCGACCGCGCTCGCCCCCCCCTATCTGCTGACGTCCAGCGCTCAGGCCAACGGCAGCGAAGAGTCCATCGCGAACCTTGGTCCGTTTGTCATCGCGTCCTCCGTCGCTGCCCTCACGAGCTCGTACATCTGGGGTCGCTTGTCGGATCGCTCCAGCCGCAAGGTGCTCATGCTCGCGGGAATCATCGGCGGATTGACCCTCCTCGCCAGCGCAGCCATCGGCTGGCTCGGGGTTGTCGCGCAGAACGGCTCTTCATGGGTGTTCGCCGGCCTGCTCTTTGTCCTGATGGTCGCTTATCGAGGCGTGCGAGTCGGTCGCTCGACGCACATCGTCGACATGGCCTCGCCCGACACCCGCGCCGCGTACACGGCCCTGTCGAACACAATCGTCGGCATGCTACTGCTCGTCGCCGGCGGCTTCGCCGCGATCGCCGAGTGGGCGGGGAACGAGGTCGTGCTCGCACTATTCGGCATGATGTCCTTGGGTGCCACGCTCGTCGCGCTCGGCTTGAACGAGGTCCAGCAGAGCGATCAGGCTTCCTGACCCGACCGACGCGCGATGGCTTTCGCCAGCAGCGCCGCGTTGCGCGCGTTCGCCTTGTACCAGACGTCCGGCACAACGCCGATGACCGGGAACGACCCGACCAGCCAGTCGATCAGAAGGTTGAACAGCATCCGCAGCGCCACGCCGATGCCCAGACGCAACCGCAACGCCTCATATACCGGATACAACCCGATGACCAGCATGATTGTGTCGCCGGCCAGCGGCAGCACACTCACGATCGCGTCCCAGCCGAAGCGCACCGACGTACCGGGCAGCCGGAACCGGCTGTCGAGGAACTTCGCCAGAGCATCGGCCCGATGCTGTGCCCTCTCCAAGCGGGCTCGGTTCAGATGCTGCGAATGATCCAATTCGTTCGGACCCGTCAAAACAGGGCGTCGGTTCGGCCGGATGCACCACAGGCATCCGGGACCATCCTACACTCTGCTTCGGCACCTGCCCTCAGCCACCGCGCAACGCCACGGACCACGCATTGACCTCACCCGACACCACACCGCCAGACATCGAACTCAAAGCCGAGAGCACGCTCCCGACCGAGTTCGGGGCGGTTCGGCTGATGGTGTTCCATAGCCCGGGCAACGAAGACGATCACCTCGCCCTCGTCGTCGGCGAGGTGGCGGATGCCGAAGGCGTGCTTGTCCGGCTCCACTCCGAGTGCATCACAGGCGACCTGCTCGGCTCACTCCGCTGCGACTGCGGCGAGCAGTTCGCAGAGTCCCGGCGGCTTATCCACGAAGCCGGTCAGGGCGTCCTGCTCTACCTGCGTCAGGAAGGTCGTGGCATCGGGCTCGTCGACAAACTCCGCGCGTACCAGTTGCAGGACTCGGGCATGGACACCGTCGAGGCCAACCTCGCCATCGGGCATCAGGCCGACGCCCGCGACTACGGCATCGGCGCCGCGATTCTGCGCTCGCTCGGCGTCGGCTCCGTGCGCCTGCTCACGAACAACCCCGACAAGATCGACCAGCTCAAGCGCTACGGCGTGCCCGTCGCGGAACGCGTCGCGCTGCAGCCTACGCCCCGTGAGGAAAATCTCCGATATCTCGCGACCAAGGTCGAGGCCATGCGACACGACATCGAACTGCCCGATGCCAGCGCTCGCGCCGAATCCGACTGATCTCCCGGCCGGGTCGGATCAGCCGTTGATCGCCCGCTTCAGGTCGATCGCGAGCTGCTCGATCTCGTTCGGGTCGTCGCCGCGATACCGACCGACGACCTGCCCGTCCGGGTTGATCACGAGAAACGAGTTCGGGTGGATGATGTTGCCCATCGTGGAGCCGTCCGGCAGCGTGATCAGGTTGTTCGGGTTGCCGTCCTCGCGAGGCGGGATGAACCCAAGCGATGACATAAACTCCTGAATGAGTTCCGGCTCGCCACGAACCAGTTTCCAGCGCTCGTAGTCCACGCCCATGTCCGATGCGTACTGGTTCAGCCGCTCGACGGTGTCGTTTTCCGGGTCCATCGAGACGCTCATGAACCGCACAGGCTCGTCCCGCAGCGTCTGCGACTCGGCGAGCCGGTACATGTTCCCCTGCAGCGTCGGGCAGGCCAGCACGCAGTGCGTGAACATGAAGCTCATGACCGTCCAGCTGCCGCGCAGTTCCGAGTTATCGATCGGATTGCCGTTCTGATCGACCATCGAGAACGCGACGATCTCCATGCTCTCAAATGCGGCCGGGCTCATCAGCGGCGTGTTCGGATCGACGGACCGCGCGCTGGGACGCTGCATCGTCGCCAGCGCCGCAAGCAGCCCGAGCAGCATCGCCGCGACGAAGGAAACAACCCAGAATGCCGGTGATTTGAACATCAGAAACCGCCCCGAAAGCAAGAGTATTGTCCGCCTGAAATCCTAGGCCGGTTACCCATCGCCGGCTCCGCGACGACCATGGCTCCGACGGATCGTCAGAAGCAGCAGCCCGATGCTCGCGAACGGGAAGAGCACCGTTACCGACCACGCAATCGCTCCGGCATCACCGGTGGCACCGATGCCAGATCCGACGCAGCCGTGTACCCAGTGCAACGGGTTCGCCTTCATCACGATCGACAGCCAGCCCGACGCACCGGCCACGGGGAACATAGCCCCGCTTAGAACCCACGCCGGGAGCAGCAGGATGTTCATCACGCCGTGGAAACCGGCGACGGAATCGATCCGCCACGCGAGGGCGAGCCCGATGCTGAGCACACCGATCGCGCCGCAGAAGAGGGCGATCGTCGAAGTGATGAGCCCGGCCGCCCCGGCTCCGGTGCCGTCGATCAGGAACACCGACGCCAGCACCGCAAGCCCCTGCAGCGTCGCGAGCAGGCACGCCGGGAGCAGCTTCGACATCGCGACCGTCCACAGGGAAACCGGGCTCACCAGCACCGCCTGCAGGAAGCCCGAGTGCCGGTCCTGAATCAGGCCGATGGCCCCGAAGATCGTGCCGAACAGCACGACCATCAGCGCGATACCGGGGAGCAGGTACACCGAGTACGACGAGGTGTCCTCTCCGGGGAGCGTCATCGAGCCGGCGAAGCCGCTCGCAGCGAGCAGCCAGAACACCGCCGCCGTACCCAGCGTCGCCACGATCCGCGTGGGCTGGCGCCGGATGCGGACGAACTCGCGTGAGATGAGTTCCCCGAGCGCCGAACTCACGCCGCTACCTCCTCGGATTCGTTCGACCGGGCGAGCATCAACCGGTAGGCGCTGACGAAGTCGGGCGAGCGCACCTCAACCGCGACGCCCCGTCGGCTTTGCTGGAGGGCCCAATGCTCGATCTGCTCGCGATCGCCCCCGACGATCGTTGAGTCCCCAGCCCGCCACGATCGGAGCGAGCCGGCCTCCGTGCCACCGCTGGCCGCGACGATTGCTATCAATTCACAGCCGCCGAAGGTTCGAGAAGCGACCCCGTCGGGCTCTCCGGACTCCGCGACCCGACCGGCGTCAAGCACGATCACCCGGTCGGCCAGGCGGATCTCGTCGGGCGAGTGCGAGGACATGATCAGCGTGAACTCTGGATCGCGAGAGATCATCTCGCGCAGCAGACGGAGGAACACGTCCCGGCTCGACTCGTCCAGCCCGGCCAGCGGCTCGTCGAGCAGCAGCAGCGACGGCTCCGACACCAGCGCTCGAGCCAAGTCGGCCCGACGCGCCAGTCCACCCGACAGCGCGCCGACACGATCATCCAGCCGACCCGCGATCCCGACCCGTTCGGCACACGCACGCACGCGATCACCCGCGTCGGTCACGCCGTACAACGCGGCCTGCGCCCGCAGGTTCTCACGGACGGTGAGCAGCCGGTCCAGCCCCGGAGACTGAAACACCACGCCCGTGCGCATCGCGCTCTCGCGC
This sequence comes from bacterium, assembly GCA_024743075.1. Lineage (GTDB taxonomy): Bacteria > Planctomycetota > Phycisphaerae > Phycisphaerales > UBA1924 > JANSXG01. The sequence continues at coordinate 10,550 of JANSXG010000007.1, forward strand.
CGGCTGACTTCTGTTCCTTGCTCATCGAGATGCTGCACGGCGCCGCCCTGTGGCTCTTCGATGCGGGCCAGCAGACGCAGCAGTGTCGATTTTCCCGAACCGTTTTCGCCGACGAGCGCCACGCGCTGCCCACGCCGGATGTCCAGCGAAACACCGTCCAGCGCGACGCGCCGTACCCGCTCGCGCCCCGACCGGGTGCGATAGACCTGGCGGAGTCCCTCAGCCCGGAGCAGCGTGGAACTCACCACAGGCGGTGGACGATGAACGCGTCGATCAGCATCGCCGCGAGCACCGCCGGGAGGTAGAGAATGGAAACGATGAACACGACCAGCGCCCGCTTGTTGGTCCGCTCCCGCAGGAACTCGAGCGTCGACCAGGACATCACGATGCCGCAGACCGAAGCGATCACGACGTAGGTCAACCCAAGCACCGAAGAATCGCCGGTCTCTCCGTGCCGAACGATCGTGACCGCGGGAAGGATCGACACCGGGATCAGCGTCGCCGCCCAGATCACCGACGCCCGCGCTGTCTTGATCCCAGTCGGGTCCACCGACGGGAGGACGCGATAACCCCCCGCGGCGTAGTCGTCGCGATACTTCCAGCTGATCGCCATCACGTGCGGGATCTGCCACACGAACATCAGCGCGAACAGCGACCAGCCGCCCGGATCGAGCAACCGTTGCCACGCCGAGGTGCCTGGCTCGCCGACCACGGCCCCCGACGCCGCCGCCCAACCGACCAGCGGCGGCAGCGCACCCGGGATCGCGCCGACCAGCGTTGAAAGTGGCGTGACCGCCTTCAGCGGCGTGTAGAACAACACGTATGACGAGATGGTCGCGAGAGAAACAACCGCCGCGGCCGGCGTCGCACCGAACCACAGCATCGCGACTCCGGCTATCGAAAACGCGATGCCCGCGAAGTAACCGACGCGTCGGCTCACGCGTCCGATCGGAATCGGTCGAGAAGCGGTCCGGCGCATGCAGGAATCGCGCTCGACTTCCGCAGCTTGGTTGAGCGCGTTCGCGCCCGCCGCCGACAGCGCCGTGCCGACCAGGCAGAACACCGCGACCCAAAGGTCTGGGACCGCCCCGATCGATCCGATCAGGTAGCCAACCGCAGTCGCAACAACCACCATGCGAACGATGCCCGGCTTGCTGAGTTCGATCAGAACCGCCAGATGCTCGCGCACGACGGCCCACCGCGATGCGCGGGCATCGAGCGCGTGGGGATTTATGCTCTGGTCGAACTGGGCCATTCGTCCGGGGCCTCGCGATGCGATTGCGATGACGCAATAAAAATCACTGTCAACCGAGAATTCTATCGCTTGGGATGGCTCGGAGTATAGCCACGCTCCCGAGAAACCGCCCGGATCGGACCGATCAGCCCGGTTCGACTACTGCTCGGGGTCTGGCAGCCGCAGATCCAGCCAGACCGGGAAGTGGTCACTCACGTCGTAGACCAATGAATCGAGGCTTTCGTGGCTGAGGCTCGACGCGCTCGGAAGGTCGGCTTCGCCCCGTACGATGCCTCCCCGCACGACTATTGACCCCCTGGTGGGCAGGACATAATCCACGCGCAGGCCGAACTCCGCGGTCGCATCGGGTCGCAGCACGCGACCTCGAAACTCCAATTCCAACTCACTCTGTGGCGTGAAGCTTCCATCCAAGAGCGGGTTGGCGAGCAGCCACATGCTGACGGGGTTGTCCAGACTGTCCCCGGCGATCGGGTCCGAGTTCAGGTCGCCCATGATCACCGCCGGGTCGTCGGACGCTCCTCCCGAAACGCCGCTGTCGTCGACGATCCACTCGGCCCCTCGGAGGTACTCCGCCCAAAACCGGATCTCGTCGTGGTTTCGGCGCCCGTTGCGATCCTCCGGCCCATCGAAGACCGGCGGTGTAGGGTGCGACGCCAGGACGCGCAGGACCGAACCGTCTTCGAGGCGCACCGGGACGTCCCAGTGGCTCTTCGAACTCAGCGGCAGTTCGGCCAGCATCTCGTCCGTGTACCACAGCTCGGATTCTGGAACCCGCTCACCGTCACCCGCAGGGAGCAGCGCGTCTGGCATGGACTGCCAGAGCAACGACTGGAACGTCCGGGCCTCGTCGCGCTCGATTTTGAGCGGGGAAGCGACAAAGAGCCCCATCGCGTAGTGCCCCGGGAACTCACCGTAGCCGAGCGCATCGTTGCCGTACTCGCGCGAACCCGGTTCGAACACGACCTGGCCGTCCCGATTCAGGTCTAAACCGCTGTGGATGCCAGTGTTCGACGGCTCCTGAAAGACCTGATACGCGCGGTCTCCAAGCCCCAGGTGGGCTCGCTGCTGGCGAATCAGTTGGGCGAACGTCTCGCCGCTCAGCGGTTCAGCGCTAATAAAGTCGTACTCGAGCTCGTTGACCAGCAGGATGTCCGGGTCGATCGCCGCGATCAGACGGGCGGCGTACCGAGCCCGGTTCGCGCCCTCGTTGTCGTCGCCGCGACCGGCCGCCATGATGTCGTCGTAGCGCAGATCCTCGATGTTGAAGGTGCAGACGCGTGTCAGCGTGTACGGCTCTTCCTCGATCGTCAGCGCGTCCTCAGCGGTCACCGATTCGTCGTCCGGCGCCGCCACGATGTCAGTACGATCGCCAGACCCGACCGCGTCCGCAGCCCGCGGTTCGGTCGGTTCCTCGCACCCGAAAAACGCGAGCGCGAGCGCACCCGTTGTTCCGATCAGTGATCCGGCCCATCCACGCTTCATCTCAGACCCTCGGAAGGAGCATCGACGCCCGCCGAGCGTTCGACGGCCACCGCCTTCATTCTATTGTGCGACCCGATCAGACGGCGTACCGTATGCTGATTTTTGACGCCCCTGTAGCTCAGCTGGATAGAGCATCGGACTTCTAATCCGACGGTCGGAGGTTCGAATCCTCCCGGGGGTGCTTTGCGGGCCACAATTCGCGGACGTCGCTCTTGGCGCGCGCCGAAGCGGTTTTCGAAGATCGAACCGGGTTTGGGTGCCGCCAACGTCCTCTCAGGTCGACGGTATAGGCTTGCAGGACGACTCTTTACTGACCCAGCTTCTCGAAACGACCCGCCCATGCAGCGCACCTTGACTTCCGGCACCTGCCTTCTCATCGCGTTCCTGGCGATCGTCGTCTCCCCGGCGCTCGTCACCGCGCAGTCCGGCAACGGGCGCCAGATCACCAAGCCACCCGTCACGGTTTCCGCCGAGGTGGTTGACTTCGGTGATGTCCCGCCGCGCACCAAAGTGGTTCGCACCGCGCGGATCAGCAACGACTCTGACAAACCCATTCGCATCACCGGCGTCCGTGTGTCCTGCGGCTGCACGATCGCCGAGTGGCCCGAAGAGTGGATCCAGCCCGGCGAATTCGCGGAGGTCGAACTGACCTTTGACAGCGGCGACCTCTGGGGCCCGGTGCAGCGTTACGCCCTGCTCGTCGTCGAGGGCTACAACCGTCCGCTGCGCATTACCACGAAGGCGCACGTGAACACGGGAATCCGCGCCTCGCGCATGTACGACCCCCCGGGCCAGATGCTCGCCGGTCGCATCGTGCTTCACTCAACCGACGGCGTTCCATTCACGGTGCGGAGCCTGAGCTTTGCCACCCAAGCGAACGGCTCGGAAGATGCGCCCGGCACGATCGGGCGCGACGATCTCGATCCCGCACTTTCCACGCCGGCCCTCAAGCACGAGATAGCCTTCGACTTCTCGAAGGTCGATCCGGACCGCCTGCGCAGGTGGGTCGCGATCGAAACCGATCACCCCGGCGCCCCGGTCGTCGCGATGCACATCGACAACATCTACGCTGGCGTCGACCGACGACGCGCGCTCTGGGCCTACAGCACCGACCACCTGCTGCTCGGTGCAACCGCGCCGGGCCAGCCGGTCGAGCATGAATTCATCCTTCGCGGCGTGCGGACGGACTCCGGCGTGCAAAGGATCGAGACCGGCACCGACCTCGTCGCCGCGGAAGTCGTCTCAACCGAACTCGACAAGGCGCAGGGTCTGGTCGTCCGGGTCCGGATCACACCCGGTGCCGATGTCCAAGGGCTTGTGCACTCGACGCTTACGGTTCGGGCGATCGACTTTGAGGACGACGTAGAGTTCATGCTGCGCGTTCGCCCGAACGACTCGCCCGGTTCGAGCGAGCGCGAAAGCCCCTAAACCGTCCGCCCCAGTCAAACACCGATTCCCCGTCCCAAAGATGGGTTGGATGCAGCGCGCTCGCGTGCTCACCGGTAAGGTAGCGGACGCTTCAGGCCAGTATTTGTGCCAGAAAGGACGCCCACCATGCCCACCCGAGGACGACGGATCTCCGGCGCGCTGCTTATCGCGCTCGCCGGCGCCGCGCTCACCGTCACTCCGCTCCCCGCCGCCTCCGCTCAGGACCGTGCGAACGTGAGCACCCGAACGATCGGACTATCCGGCGAGTCACGCAACATCGATCTGCTCACGCTGAGTTCATCGCCAGACGATGCGGACTCGCGGCCAGCCCTGCTGGTCGTCGCCGGTATTGACGCGACGCATGTCACGGGAACTCGCGTTGCTCGCCATCTCGCCGAGCGCCTCGTCAGCGAGCACGCCGACCTGCTGAACGACTACACCGTCTATATCGTGCCTTTGGTGAACCCCGATGCCGCCTCGCGCGCAGCACAGCGCCCGATCGGCTCCTATGACCTCCGCCTGACGCCGAAGCCGGTCGATCACGACCGCGATCGGCGCATGAACGAAGACGGTCCGAACGACCTGAACGGCGACGGCGTCATCACCCAGATGCGCATCCGCAACCCGGCTCCCGGCTCGGGCTTGGTCGCGAGCCATGTCGAGCACGAAGACGACGCTCGACTGATGCGCCCAGCGGACCGCAGCAAGGGCGAGGTACCGGTCTTCGCAATCATGACCGAAGGTCTGGACGACGATAACGACGGCTCGGTCGCCGAGGATCCCGAAGGCGGCATCGATCTCTCCCGGCACTTCCCATACCTTTGGGATGAGTTCGACGCGGTGACCGGCGACTACCCGCTGGAAGACCCCGGGGCGCGAGCGCTTGCCGACTGGATGCTCACCCGTCCGAACCTCGTCGCTGTCCTGGCCTACAGCCCGCACGACACACTCAGCAGCATCCCCGCCGACGGGAAGTACGACGACACCCGTCGGGTGCCGCTGGGCATCGAGTCCGACGACAAGCGGGCGTACGAGCAGGTCAGCGAGGCATTCGTGGAGGCGACCGGCTTGGAGAAGGCCGAGGGACGCTCGAACGAGGGCTCCTTCCACGGCTGGTCCTACGCGCACCTCGGCCTGTACTCCTTCAGCACGCCGCTCTGGTCGGTGCCCGATTCTGATTCGGATGACACCGAAGCGCCGGCACCCGCGACGGACAACGCCGGCGAAGCCGAAGACGCGGAGACGCCCGCCGGTCCCACGATGGCCGAGATTCAGGAGATGATCCGGATCTACGAAAGCGGCAGCGCGGAGGAGCAGGAAGAACTCATGAAGGAGTTCAACGCCATGCCCGCCGAAACGCAGGCTCGGATCATGGCGATCGCATCGGGCCAGCCCGACCCGCAGGCCGATGCCGCGGCCCCGGAGGCCCCGGCCTCGTCGCCCCGCAAGCGGTCGTCGGACATCAACGCATCGTGGATCGCCTACGCCGATGAGCGTGGCGAGGGCTTCGTCGATTGGGAGACCTTCGACCATCCGCAGTTCGGAGAAGTGGAAGTCGGCGGATTTGTCCCGGGCTTCCGGCTCAACGCGCCGCCGGACCAGATCGAGGCGATCGCCGATGCCCAGACAAAGTTCATTGCGTCGCTGCTCGGCATGTTCCCGGCGATCGAGGTCGGCGAGCCGACGGTCAAATCACTCGGGAGCGGCGTGTACGAGGTCGCGATGCGCATCTCGAACACCGGTGCGCTCCCGTCGCGCCCGGCGATCTCCGAGAAGACCCGGCGCTGGCCGCCGATCCTGATCCGACCGCAGATCGACGACGACCTCGTCCTGGTCGGCGACCCGATTGAGCGCATCGATCGACTTGAGCCCGGCCAGCAGGTCGATCTCGTCTGGACCGTGCGCAGCAGCCAACCCACGCTTGATATCACCATCACGATTCCCGAATCGGGCGAACGCTCGGTTTCGATCGACCTCTCGGAGGGGAACTGATCCATGCATCGCCTCATCACCGCAGCGCTGATCTCGTCGGCCGCGATCTGTTCGACCCCGTCTCTGACGCTCGCGCAGGCGCACACCGAGTCGAAGGTCGACATCGCTTTCAACCGCTACTACTCGTTCGAGCAGCTCGTCGATTTCATGTACGCCTTCGAGCGCGAATACCCCGACCTCGTGACCACCGAAGTCATCGGTAAGTCGCAGGAAGGGCGCGATATGGTGCTCGTGACCATCAACAATCCCGAGACCGGCGCCGATACCGACAAACCGGCCATGTGGATCGACGGCAGCATCCACGCCAACGAGATTCAGGCGTCGGAAGTCTGCCTGTACACGATCTGGTACCTCACCAAGAGCTACGGCAGCAACGAGATGCTGACCGAGATCATGGACCGCACGGCGTTCTACATCTTGCCGGTGGTGAATCCGGACTCGCGCGTCTACTGGTTCGAAGAGCCGAGCACGCCGAACTCGTCGCGCGCGAACAAGCGACCGATCGACAGTGATCGCGATGGGCTGTACGACGAGGACCCTCCCAACGACCTCGACGGTGACGGTTCCATCACGGCGATGTGGATGCAGGAACCCGGCGGACGCTGGCGGCGCAACGAGCGCGATCCGCGCATCTTCGAGCGCGTCGGCCCCGACGAGGAAGGCGGCTGGACCTACCTCGGCTCGGAGGGCACCGACCTCGATGGCGACGGACGCATCAACGAGGACGGGCCTGGTGGCGACGACATGAACCGGAACTGGCCCGGTGGCTGGCAACCGAATTACGTCCAGCGTGGCGCGGGCGAGTACGCGCTCCAGAACCCGGAAACGAAGTCGATCGCGGACTTCATCCTCTCACGCCCGAACATCGCCGCCGCCCAGTCCTACCACAACACCGGCGGCATGATCCTGCGAGGGCCCGGCAGCCCGACCCGGGCCGACATGTACCCGCGCGCCGATCTCGCGGTCTACGACGAACTCGCGCGTACCGGCGAGGAGATGATCCCCTACTACCGCTACCTCATTATCTACGAGGACCTCTATACGGTGCACGGCGGCTTCGTGAACTGGACCGCCGAGACGCTCGGCATTGTCAGTTTCACGAACGAATTGTGGACCACCGAGAAGTACTTCCAGCGCGACGTGCGCCGTCCCAACGATGAGCAGCAGTGGCTGTGGCGGGACAAGCTCGCATTCGGCGACCTGTTCACCGACTACACCGAGTACGACCACCCCGAGTACGGCACGGTCCTGATCGGCGGTCCGAACAAGTGGTCGGCCCGCAGCACGCCCACCTTCATGCTCGAAGAGGAGTGCCATCGCAATTTCGCGTTTACTACCTACCACGCCAGCGAGATGGCCGAGCTCCGCTTCGGCGAGACCCGCGTCGAGAAACTCGACGGGGACCTGTGGTCGGTCACCTTTGAGATCCGCAACGATCGGGTCATCCCCACCCGGACCGCGCAGGCTGCGAACCGAGGCATCGGTCAGCCCGATGTCCTGATGGTCGCAGGAGCCGAGGTCATTACGTCCGGCACCGTCGGGTCCTGGCGCGACAAGCAGATCAACCGGGCCAACCCGGCCGGTCAGGATCAGAGCCGCCTGCTCAACAACCGAGGCATCGGCGGCAAGGACGCCACGATGTTCCGGGTGGTCGTGGGGGCACCGGCCGGTACCGAGCTGGAGGTGTCCTACTCGGCCGAGAAGGCCCGCGACATCTCGACGACGATCACCCTCGAAGACTGATCTCGGCAGTTGCTCGAGAGAGCGAGCGGGATGAAACGACGCACGCTTTGACGCGTGCGTTTTTCTTTCCTATCCTGACACGATGCGACTGAGTCTCAATTACAGGAAAACCGTCATGCTTCGCCCCTTTGCCGCATTTGTTCTTATTGCTCTCTGGCTCGGGCAGGCCGCCACCGCGGTCACCGCCGAACAGCAGCCCGTGGTGAACGTCTACTCAGCCCGTCATTACGACACCGACGATGAGCTGTATAAGCGGTTCACCGAGCAGACCGGCATCCAGGTCCGCGTCATCGAGGGCAAGTCCGATGAACTGCTCGCCCGCTTGAAGCGTGAGGGCGAGTTCAGCCCGGCCGATGTTCTGATCACCGTTGACGCGGGCCGCCTGCACAAGGCGGTCGAAGAGGGCGTGTTCCAGCCCATCGAATCCACCGACCTCGAGGCTCGGGTGCCCGCGACGCTCCGTCACCCCGACGGCCTGTGGTTCGGTCTCAGCAAGCGGGCCCGCGTGCTGGCGGTTTCGCGTGAGCGCGTCGACGACTCGGTCACGCAGCTCAACTACGAGGACCTGACCAAGCCTGACTGGAAGGGGCGCGTGCTGGTCCGCAGTTCCTCGAATATCTACAACCAGTCGATGGTCGCCTCGATGATCGCCACCGACGGCCCCGAAGCGGCTCAGGCGTGGTGCGGGGCTCTGGTCGAGAACTTCGCGCGGCGCCCGCAGGGCGGCGATCGCGACCAGATCGCCGCCGTCGCTGCGGGCGAGGGCGATGTCGCCATCGTGAACCACTACTACTACGCTCGCATGCTCACCGGCACGCCTCAGGAGCAGGAAGCCGCGTCCAAGGTCCGCATCATCTTCCCGAACCAGGACGAGCGTGGAACGCATGTGAACATCTCGGGAGCGGGCGTGGTCCGTAGCGCCCCCAACCGGGAGAACGCCGTCCGTTTCATCGAGTTTCTGGCCAGCGAAGAGGCCCAGAAGGTGTTCGCCGGCGGCAATCAGGAGTACCCGGTCGTCGAGGATGTTTCGATCACCTCGGTGCTCAGCGAACTCGGCCCGTTCCGCTCCGACTCGGTCAACGCGACGGACCTCGGCGTATACAACCGCGAAGCGGTCATGATCATGGATCGCGTCGGCTGGCGATGATCTCCCCGCGCGATGCACCCTCGTCGGCTCACCCCGGCCCCGGTCACGCGCTGAACCCGCAGGCGAAACACACCCGGTGATACGCGCCCGAGGCATTGATAGATGGTGGCTCTCGGCGAGCCTCTTGGTCGCGTGCGTCGTCGCGGTCCCGGTGGCGGGCGTGCTCGCGAGCATCGGCGCGGAAACCGGCGGCGTCTGGGCACACCTTGCCAGCACGCGCCTTCCGGACTATCTCGCCAATACGCTGCTACTCGCTGCGGGCGTGTGCGTGATCGCCGCGGTGCTCGGCATCCCCGCGGCGTGGCTCGTCACGATGTACGATTTCCCGGGACGCCGAACCCTGTCTTGGGCGCTGCTGCTCCCGCTCGCCGTCCCGGCCTATCTCGCGGCATACGCGCTGACCGACCTCCTACAGTTCAGCGGCCCCGTCCAGTCTTTCCTTCGCGAACTCACCGGCTGGACGGCCGGTGACTATTGGTTCCCGGAGATCCGCTCGCTCCCGGGTGCGATCGTCATCCTCGGGTTCAGCCTGTACCCCTACGTGTTCTTTGGCGCACGGGCCGCGTTCGGCGAGCAGTCGCAGGGCCTGCTCGACGCCTCCCGGACACTCGGGTGCGGACCGGTTCGAACGGCGATGCGCGTCGGCCTGCCCGTCGCCCGCCCCGCCCTGATCGGCTCGCTCGCGCTGGTCATGATGGAGTGCGTCGCCGACTTCGGCGCGGTGGAACACTGCGCCGTAGACACGCTGGCGACCGGCATCTATCGCACATGGTTGGGCCTCGGCTCGCTCGACGCGGCTGCCCAACTCTCGTCGGTCGCCCTCACGGTTGTATTCGTGCTGCTCGTCGCGGAACTGCTCACACGCCGCAAAGCCAGATTCAATCGCAGTACCGCGAAGCACATCGCGCCGCGCCGCGTCCGGCTCTCCGGTACACGGGGCGCACTCGCCACCGTGTTCTGCATCTTTCCGCTCACGATCGGGCTGCTGCTCCCGGTCGGACGGTTCGTGTATCTGTCGGTCCTCGCCGGCGATGCGAGGGCGGGCGAGTTGTTCCTGCCCCTGATCCGAAACACCCTGCTCCTCGGGATCATCGCCGCCGCGATCTGCGTCGTCCTCGCGATCTGCGTCACCTACGCCTCACGCCTCCATCGCGGGCGATGCGGCACCGTGCTGCGCGAAGTCTGTCGTTCGGGCTACGCCCTGCCCGGACCGGTCATTGCCATCGGGCTTCTGAGCGTGCTCGGCTGGGTCGATCATCGCCTGAATGATGCGCAGAGCGCGCTACTGCCTGGTGCCCCGCCCCTCGGGCTCGTGCTCAGCGGGAGCATCGTTGCCGTGCTCATCGGCTACCAGACCCGTTTCCTGGCGATCGGCGTGACAACCCTTCAGGGTGCTTTCGACCGCGCACCTGCGAAGATGGACGACGCCTCGCGCACGCTCGGCGCAGGATCACTGCGCACTCTGCTCTCGGTCCACCTGCCCATGATGAAACTGAGCATCCTGACCGCGGGCATGCTTGTCTTCGTGGACGTCATCAAGGAACTGCCCGCCACGCTCATGCTGCGCCCATTCAACTTCGACACGCTGGCGGTTCGCGTCTATCAACTCGCTTCCGACGAACGCCTGCCAGAGGCCTCGACCGGCGCACTCGCGATCATCGTCCTCGGGCTGCTGCCGGTCGTGCTGCTCCATAGAGTCCTTGATCCCGAGCCTTCAGACCGGAGGGCGATTTGATGCGCGCCGTCGCCACATCGTCGGACCTCGCTCTTGCCGTGAGCGGTCTGCGGTTCGCTTACCCGGGACACGACCCCGTTTTCGATGGCTTCAACCTTAAGGTCCGCTGCTGCTCGGTCCACTGCCTGCTCGGGCCATCCGGTTGCGGCAAATCGACCCTGCTCCGACTGATCAGCGGACTCGAGCGACCCGCTGCCGGTGTCATCCGTTTCCGGGACCGGGCGGTGTTCGACGCGGGTACGAACATCCCGCCGGAACGCCGCCGGGTCGGGCTGGTCTTTCAGGATCTGGCACTGTTCCCGAATATGAGCGTCCGACGCAATGTCACATTCGGGATGCGTTCCACGCCGCGATCGCAGCGCCGCGACGCCGCCGACGAGCTGCTCTGCCGGGTCGGTCTGGCGGACTACGCCTCACGCATGCCTCATACGCTCAGCGGCGGACAGCAGCAACGCGTCGCGATCGCCCGAGCGTTGGCGAGCCGCCCAGATGTGATGCTCCTCGATGAGCCCTTCAGTTCGCTTGATACCGGGCTGCGCAAGGACCTTCGTGAAGAGTTGCTCTCACTGCTCCGCTTGAGCGGCGTCGGAACCCTGATGGTCACTCACGACGATCGCGAGGCCTGCGAAGTCGGCGACGAGATCACCTGGCTGGGCCTGCCCGGAGCGGACAACCCGAAGCCGGGGACCTCCCAAAAAGCCCAATCGCCGGCCTGACGCCGGCGATTGGGTGGAAAATGGGCGTAACTGGACTCGAACCAGTGACCTCTGCGGTGTGAACACAGCGCTCTAGCCAGCTGAGCTATACGCCCGCTCGCCCGGTGGGACGGGTCAGGCAATATACCAGAAGCCCGGACGCGGCAAGGGGCGGGGTTCCGGTATTCAAGCCGCGCAGAGCGTCAGCATTGAGTGCCGGGAACGCCCTGTTTCCAAAAAAACCAAAGATTCGGCTTGGATTATCGGCGCAGCAGCGTCACTCTTGACGCGGAGTGTTGTGAATCTGGGCGCTGCATCGCGTGGAGCGCGGAACCGCCCTTTCGATCACCTGTGAGGAGGAACACGAGATATGTGTCGTTTGATCGGGCGAATGCCCAAGTTTGTAGCCGTCGCATCCGCGACCGCCGCGATCGTCGTTGGCGCCGGATCGGCTCTGGCCCAATCCAAAGAAATGAATGACCAGCGCGGCAAGACGATGCTGAACGCTCAGGCCGCCGCGGCGTTCGAGGTCAGCCAGATCGAGACCTTCCGGATGGACCGGCTTTTCGACCTGGAAGCCCAGATCCGCCAGGATATTCCCTACCAAGGCATGTCGTATGAGATCGTGGTCCGGCCCCACTCAGTGCGGACCGACGACATCGTCGTGCGTGAGCACGGCGCCGACGGTGTGCTCCGCGCCGTCGATCCCGGGCCCATCACGACCTATCGCGGTCAGATCGCTGGCCAGCCGGGTTCGATCGTGGCGGTCTCGGTGCTCGCCGGGCGGCTCGAAGGCATGATGAAACTGGAAGACGGGACCGAGCTCTGGTGCGGTTCCCTCGCCGATCGGATGTTCGGTGCTCCGAACGATCTGTACGGCATTTTCGATGCGGACAACGTTCTCGGGCACAACTCCATCTGTGGCGGCGGCGTGCTTCCGCCCCAGCCCCATCCGCACGCCGACCAGCAGGGTGACCCGCAGCTCGCTCGCGGGGGACTCACCTTTACCTCACGCCTCGGTCTCGACGCGGACTTCGAGTACTACTCTGAATTCAACAGTTTCAGTCTGACCCAGGCCAGGATGGAAGCCGTGGTGAACACGGTAAACGTCCAGTACAAAGACGAGGTCGGCATTATCCACCGGATCGCCGAAATCATCATCCGTACTTCCGACGGTTCCGATCCGTACACCTCGACCGATTCCGGCGACCTGCTCGTCGAGTTCCGCGACTGGTGGAACGACAACGTGACCTCGCTCCGCAGCCACGCGCACCTCTTCACCGGCAAAAACCTCGACGGCGGGACCATCGGTCTCGCGTACGTCGGCGTCGTCTGCAGTGATAACTTCGCGTACGGTCTGTCCGAAGCGAACTTCTCGAGCAACTTCTCGACGATTACGGATCTCGTCGCGCATGAACTCGGGCACAACTGGGACGCCAACCACTGCTCGTGCAGCGACCCGCCGTACACCATGAACCCGTTCATCACCGGCGCGAATACCTTCAATCCGACCGAGACCCGCCCGGAGATCATCGCGTTCCGCGATGGCCCGGCATTCGGCTGCAACTTCTTCTCCAACCCCGTTGACAACGACGCCTGCGCGGACGCGATCCCCGTCAGCGACGGGCTCAACCCGTTCTCAACCGTCGGTGCCACGACCGACGGCCTCGCCCACAGCTCGTGTGGTCCGAACCAGATCACAGGCAACGACATCTGGTACACCTACACGGCGAGCGCGACGGGCGAACTGGTCATCTCGACGTGCGAAGATCTCGGCGCATCCGCGGACTACGACACCGACATCGTGCTCTACTCCGCCGGGGGCGCGTGTCCCCCGAACGACTCGTCGCTCGTTGCATGCAACGACGATGACCCCGACAACCCGTGCGGCACAGGCTCCGGCGGATTCCGAAGCACGATCCGCACCAGCGTCACCGCCGGTGAGCAGTTCCTCATCCGCGTCGGCGGCTACAACCTCAGCGACTCCAACGAGGGCTCCGGACAGTTGCTCATCGAGGTCGTGCCGGCCAATGATGACTGCGAAGACGCCGTCGCGATCAACTCGACGCTGACCGCCTTCTCCACGCTCAACGCGACGACCGATGGAATCGCACACGCCAGCTGCCAATACAACGGCCAGACGGGCAACGACATCTGGTTCACGTACACGGCCCCGTACGCCGGGGAACTCACCGTCAGTACCTGCGAAGATGAGGGCGGCTCGGCCGACTACGACACCGATCTCGTCCTCTACGCTGCGGGCGGCGCGTGCCCTCCGGGCGACGCCCTCCTTCTCGCGTGCAACGACGACGACACCGAGAACCCTTGCGGAACCTTCGACGGTGGTTACCGCAGCACGATCCGGTACAGCGTCTCGGCAGGAGAGCAATTCCTCATCCGCGTCGGAGGCTACGTCGAAGGAAACACCGGCACGGGCGAACTGCTCGTGAAGGTCGCACCAACCAACGACAACTGCGACGACGCGCTACCGATCTCGACCGGAATCACGGCGTTTTCAACCCTCGGTGCGAATACCGACGGTCTCGCGCACGCCGACTGCAAATTCAGCGGTCAGACCGGCAGCGACATCTGGTACACCTTCACGGCTCCGTGCACCAGTGAGCTCACCATCACGACCTGCGAGCAACTCGGCGGCTCGGCGAACTACGACACCGATCTGGTGCTCTACTCCGCCCCCGGGGCGCCCTGCCCGCCGACCGACGCGTTCCTGATTGACTGCAACGACGACGACCCGAACAACACCTGCGGAACATCGGGCGGCGGCTACCGCAGCACGATCACCGCGAACGTGGTCGCGGGCGAGCAGTACATCATCCGCGTCGGCGGATTCGGCCCCGGCAACCAGGGCTCGGGCAACCTGCTCATCGAGTGCGGCGCGACCTGCCAGGGCGACATCAACGGGGACGGCTCGATCAACCTGGCCGACCTCAACCTGGTCCTCGGATCCTTCGGGTCCGACGCCGGCGGCGACGCCAACGGCGACGGGGTGACCAACCTCGAGGATCTGAACATCGTGCTCGGAGCCTTCGGCACCAACTGCTGAACCCCGGCCGATAAGAGTCTCACCCACGCACGCGCGGTCCGGCTTCAGGCGGGGCCGCGTTTTCTATGCGCCTCTCGCGACCCCCTGCCCGAACCGAATCTGGTCCGGATTTCGTCCTGCGCCGCCTCTGAACCGAGGTACCTTGCTTGAAGACCTCGGAGGATCCGACGATGCGCATAACGAGTTTGATCGCCGCAGTGGCGACTGGATTGACCGCAGTTTCCGCTGCTCTCGCTCAGGACGCTTTGCCCGCCCCGGCTGGAGGCACGCCGGTCGACGCGCGTATCGATTCCGGCTTCGTGTTCTCCGAAGGGCGCGACGCCGGCACCGTCATCTTCGAGACGCACGTGCACGAACCCGGCGCCGCGTGGATCCGCCTCCACTTCGACGATGTCCAGCTCGCGGGCGCCGCCGGCTCCGACACGCACAGCGTCCTCCGACTGACATCGTTGCTCGACGGCGCGGTGCAGGAACTCGACCCGATCGAACTCGTGCAGTGGCAGAACTCGTCGGCGTACTTCAACGGCGACACGGTACTCATCGAGATCGTGGCGCGTGGCGCCTCGGGCATCAACTCTCTTCGGATGAGCGAGTTCATCGCCGGACCCGATGCCGGCGTGCCGGCGGAAGTCCAGCGGTCGATCTGCGGCAGCGTCGACGATCGCGTGCTCTCGAACGACCCCCGTGCCGCTCGCCTCGCTCCCATCGGCTGCACCGCGTGGATGATCGACGACTGCAACAATTGTTTCCTGACCGCTGGCCACTGCACCGGAAACGGCTCGCAGGTCGTGCAGTTCAACGTCCCGCTCTCGAACCCGAACGGTTCGTGGAACAACCCGCACCCCGACGACCAGTACCCGGTCGATCAGAACTCAATGCAGTCCAACGGCGGGCAGGGCATTGGCAACGACTGGGCCTACTTTGGCGCCTTCCCCAACAGCAATACCGGCCTGCGTCCGGCGGATGCGCAGGGCGAGGTGTTCACGCTCGCGTCGCCGCCGCCGGTGAGTGGCCAGCAGATCCGCATCACCGGCTACGGCACGGTTTCGCCGCCGGTCCCGGGCACGTGGAACTCGGTCCAGAAGACCCATGTGGGCCCGTTCGCGTTGAACTCGGGCACGCGGCTCTCCTACAGCACGGACACGACCGGTGGAAATTCGGGGTCCCCGGTCATCCTGGAGTCGACTGGAGCCGCGATCGGTATACACACGCACGCTGGCTGCAACTCCGGCGGCGGGGCGAACAACGGCACTTCGATCTTGCAGCCCGATCTGCAAAACGCGCTGGCGAACCCGCTCGGCGTCTGCTGCGAGGGGGAGCCACAACCGCCCGGCGAATTCGACTTGCTCCACCCGGCACCTGATTCGGACAGCGTCGAACGCAACCCCGTGATGCAGTGGGCGAGCGCCGAGAATGTCTGGTATTACACGATCTGGGTCGCGGATAACCCTGATTTCATCGGCGCCGTCGTAGACGGCTTCGAGACCTCGAACACCCAGATCAGCCTGCCGCCGAACTACCTCGACGAGGCGACCACGTACTACTGGCAGGTCCAGGCCGTCAGCCCGAGCGGCGCAACCCGCTACGGGAATCCAGAGCTTGCCACGTTCACCACGATCGGCCTCGATGTGCCCTGCCTCGGCGATGCCGACGGTGACGGCATGGTCGATCTCGCCGACCTCAACGCGGTGCTCGCGAACTTCGGCCAGTCCGGGGTCGTCGGAGATGTCAACGGCGATGACCAGATCGACCTGCTCGACCTGAACATCGTGCTGGGCGCGTTCGGCGTACCGTGCCCATAACTCAGATCGCCTGCTGACCAATTGGACCGACTGACCTACCATGCCTCCTGAAAAGGAGGCATGTGTGCTTTTTGACTCGCTGCGCCAACGCCTGACCAATCTATTCGCCATCACGCTCGCGGCGTGCTGCGTGCTCACGCTGAACCCGCTCGCGACGGCTGCGCCGGCGCCGGTTTCAGTCGCCGACAGCATCGACCCCTCGCAGTATCCCGACCAGAGCGTCGTGATCGTGCACTACCACCGGCCGGATGGCGAGTACGCCGACTGGAACCTCTGGGCATGGCCCGACGGCGGTGCCGGTCAGCGGTACGACTTCACCGGCGAGACCGAATTCTCCCGCTACGCCACGCTCGTGCTCCCTGAGTCCGTCCCACTGATCGGAATGATCGTTCGGGAGGGAGAGTGGAGAGCGAAAGATGTCGACCGCGACCGCTTCGCACGGATCAGTCGCGGCGGCGTGACTGAAGTCTGGCTCGTCGCGGGCAACGAGCGCGTCTTCCTGACCCCCGCGTCCGTTGACCTTTCGGCCCGCATCTTCGGCGCGTTCCTCGACTCCTCCGACCTCATCCACTTCACCACGAGCACCGCGCTCGATGAGAGCACATTGCGCCGAACCGTGCTGGAGAACCGGCGCGGCGAGGCGGTCGAGTACGAGATCGTTTCAATCGAAGAGGCTGAGGCGGACCCGTCGCGCGGCGTCACCTATGCCGCGAGGCTCAGCACCCCCGTCGACGAGGAACACCTCGGGCATCTCCGTCTGAACCCGCCCGATATGGATGCGGCGACCGTCTTCGCACGCGACGTGCTCACCGAGGACCGCTTCACCGCCCTCGATGCCGAACTCGGTCCGATCTGGAGCCCCGAGTCCACCACCTTCCGCACTTGGAGCCCGGTCGCGGATTCGGTCGACCTGCTGCTGTTCGAGAAGCCCGACTCCAAACTGCCGTTCCTCGCCGTTCCGCTTGAACGAAAAAACAACGGCGTCTGGGAGACCGCGGTCACCGGCGATTTCCACGGCATGACCTACCAGTACTGGTTCAAGTCGTACGGCGTGGATCGAGTTACCGCCGACATCCACTCGCTGGCGGCCACGACGGACAGCCTTCGCTCTGTGGTTGTCGCTCCGGATCGGACCGATCCGGACAACTGGGACCGATTCGAACCGCCGCAGATCGCCAGCCCGACCGACGAGGTGATCTACGAGATCCACGTCCGCGATTTTTCCATCGCGGATCCGTCGCTCGACGCCGACCTTCGAGGCACCTACGCCGGACTGACCCATCGCGGCTCCGTCGAGGTCGACGGCCGGACCGTCCAGACCGGTCTGAACCACCTCGAAGAACTCGGCGTCACCGCCGTGCACCTGCTCCCGGTGCAGGACTTCACCGCGCCGCTCGACCAGTACAACTGGGGCTACTGGACCGCACTGTTCAATGTGGCCGAGTCCAACTACTCGACCGATCCGGGCGATCCGCTGCAGGCCATGCGGGATCTCAAGGCCGCGATCGCCGGGCTCCACGAAGCGGGCATCCGTGTGATCCTCGATGTGGTCTACAACCACACCTCGACCAGCTACGAACTGTCCCCCTTCGACCAGTCCGTCCCCTATTACTACTTCCGCACCACGATCGACGGCTCGCTCCGCAACGACGCGGGCGTCGGCAACTCCATCGCCGACGAGCGCCCGATGGCCCGCAAGTACATCGCCGACTCGCTCGAGTACTGGACACGCGAGTACAACATCGACGGCTACCGCTTCGACCTGCTCGGCACGCACCAGCCCGATTCGGTCCGCGAGTGGGTGCAGCGCATCCGCAGCGTGCGACCCGACGCCACCATCTACGGCGAACCGTGGACCGGCGGCGGACCGATCTACTTCCCCAAGGGCGCTCAGCGCGGCATGGGGATCGCCGTGTTCAATGACCACCTCCGCAACGCGATCCGCGGTGACCTCGACGGCACCGCGCAGGGCTTCGCGACGGGCCCCGCCGGCGACACCGGCTCCATCCGGCGAGGTGTGATGGGCGCGATCGACGACTTCACCGACGATCCTACCGAAACCATCAACTACGCATCCGCCCACGACAACCTTACGCTCTGGGACAAGATCGTCTTGACGCAGCCGAACGCCACCGACAAACAGCGCCGCGCGATGCAGAAACTCTCGCACGCGATCGTTCTGACCAGCCAGGGCGTCCCGTTCATCCACGGCGGTGCGGACTTCGCCCGAACCAAGGGCGGCAACCACAACTCGTACAACGCCGGTGACGAGGTCAACCTCTTCGACTGGCAGCGCAAGGGTGAATACCACGACATCTTCGACTACATCCGCGGCCTGATCGAACTGCGCGCCGCCCATCCGGTCTTGCGACTCAGCGATCGAGCCGATGTGCGCGAATCACTCCGCTGGCGCGAATTCCCCGAGGGCACGCCCGACGCCGTCATCGCTTTCACGCTTGATTGTCAAGCGACCGGTGATCAACTGCAGGTCATCTACAACGGCACGAATCGCGAACTGTCTGTACCGCTCGGAACCGGACAATGGGCGGTCCTCGTCGACGATCAGAACGCCGGAACGAAGCCGCTTCGCAGCATCCGTGGGAGCATTGCACTGCCGCCATACTCGGCATCGGTGTTCCTGCTGGAACGAGACTGAGCGATCGGAGACTTACGCCCTGCCGACCGTCCGGCGCACGTGTGCTGAATCGGCGATTGGCTCCCACGGCTCGTCGATGATCGCGGCGAGGTGATCAGGCGTCAGTTCGTCGGGCCGATCAACCCGGATCGCGCCGATGTTCGAACTGAACCGCACGCCGCGGACTTTCTCGCCGGGCCAGCCGTCGAAAAGCACCTCCGGTCCGTAGACAGCGCGCTCGCTCGCGGGGTCTCGCTCGAGCATCGCGCGGCTGAGGCGGATGTCGTGCAGCAGGACCCACGCTCCCGGCGCGAGACAGGGCCCCAGATCGATCAGGTCCGCAACGGGGGCGGGATGGCCGTGGTTCGCGTCGATGAATGCCAGCCGAACGCTTGCGTTCGGCAACTGCTCCCCTGCTGTTCTCGCGCCGCCTCGCTTGAGCAGTTGGTCGCCGGCCAGGCGAGCCACCATCTCCTGCACCGCCTCACCGACCGCGCGGCTCTCGTCGAAGTAGCAGCGGGTCATGATGTCGTAACTGTGTAAACGCGGCCCGTCGCTGGCCCCGATCGTCGAGAGCGCGCTGAGCAGCGCTGCGCTCGACACGCCCGACGCCACCCCAACTTCCACCACAATCTCGGGCCGGATCGCGCGCACGAACAGGTCGAGCACCGCTGCTTCGACAAGGTTGATCCGTCCCTGAGGCCAGTCCGGGAGCGTGAAGTCCTGGGCCAGCCGCTCTGCGTGCTCCATGTAAGACTCGGCCTCTAGGGAGATGCCCAGGGCCTCCGCGAACGGGTGGAGCACCTCGATGCAGTCGATCAGGCTTCGCGCCCGCTTGGCCACATCCGCACCGCGGTCTGGCGAGAAACCGAGCCGTCGCGAGTCGTACCTCGCTTGTGTTCCCATGGGACTCATGCCTCCTCTATCGACGACCCCGCCCCGACCGCTGTACAGAGTTGCCCCGGCCGGAGACCCCGCCATTGTCGGCCCCTCCGATGTCGGAGTACGATGA
The DNA here is from genome assembly GCA_024743075.1 of bacterium. Classification (GTDB taxonomy): domain Bacteria; phylum Planctomycetota; class Phycisphaerae; order Phycisphaerales; family UBA1924; genus JANSXG01. The sequence goes on from JANSXG010000007.1 coordinate 30,540, forward strand.
CGCCCTCGCCCACTCAGCCGGAGGACCACCGATGCCGCTCGACCGCAACCAGCTCGCCATCCGCGCCGCGCAGGAGCTCGAAGACGGCTTCATCGTGAATCTCGGCATCGGGATCCCCACCCTCGTCGCCAATCACATCCCCGATGGTATCGATGTCTGGCTCCAATCCGAGAACGGCCTGCTCGGCATTGGCCCGTTCCCGACCGAATCCGAACTCGATCCCGACCTGATCAACGCCGGCAAGCAGACCATCACCGCACGCGACGGCGCCGCATTCTTCTCTTCTTCCGACTCATTCGCCATGATCCGCGGCGGTCACATCGATATCGCCATCCTCGGTGCCATGGAGATCTCCCAGACCGGCGACATCGCCAACTGGATGATCCCCGGCAAGATGATCAAGGGCATGGGCGGCGCGATGGACCTCGTCGCCGGCGTCAAGAAGGTCGTCGTGGTCATGGAACACACCAACAAGCACGGCGATTCCAAGATCAAGGCCGAGTGCTCTCTCCCCCTCACGGGCCTCAAGTGCGTGGACATGGTGATCACCGACCTCTGCGTGCTTGAACTCGATCGCGAAGCCGCGGGTGGCGAAGGGCGCTTCCGCCTGATCGAACTCGCCCCGGGCGTCACCAAGGACGAAGTCCTCTCCAAGACCGAAGCAGAGATCCTCGTCGCCGATGAACTCGCCGAGGTTCCGGTGTGATCACCGACCATCGGCCCTGGAGCGAGGATCCGCTTCGCGCCCCGCTCGGTGCCGAAACCATGCTCAGCACCGGCGAACTCGACTTCCTCCACTGGCTCGGTAAGTCGCAGTATTCCGGCACCGGTCGCGTCGTCGAACTCGGTTCGTTCCTCGGCGGCAGCACGCTCGCGCTCTGCCACGGGCTGTCGCAGAACCCGGCATGGACGCAGCCCCTGCTCGCCTATGACCGGTTCGTCATGTTCAACGACCAGGAGGGTCGTTACACGCACATCGCCGCGCCCGGCGAGTCGTTCCTGCCAGCATTCCGCCGGAATATCCGCGCGTTCAGCGATCGCGTCACCACCCGCCCTATGTCGATCCCCGCGCCGACGCCAGGCGTCGACCACACCGAAGCCCTCTTCCCCGAGCGCGAGCCGATCGAAATCCTGTTCATCGATGCCGCCAAGACCTGGCCGGTTCACATCACCATCCTCGATGTCTTCGGCCCACGTCTCATCCCAGGCAAGTCAATCGTCATCCAACAGGATTTCAAGTGGGCGACGGTCTTTTACCTCCCGCTGCACATGTACCAGCTCCGCGAGTGCTTCGAGCCGGCCTTCGACATTCCCGACGGCGCGAGCACCGCCTTCCGCTACCTCGGCAATATCAATCGCCATCTCGGCACGCTCTGGCAGCCGACCGACTTCGATATCGCCGGTGCCAACGCCGTCTGGGACGCCATCGATCAGTACTGGGGCGAGCACGCCCGGGGTGATCTCATCCACATTATGCGCCTCCTCCGCGCCCAGCACTTGGCCTCCCTCGGGGATCTCGATCAGGCCCTTTCTGTCATTGAGTCCGCCATCGCAGCCGCCATCCGCGACGACGCATCGCTCGCTCTCGAGGCCGTCCGCTACGCCAGCTCAGGGCTGCGCAAAAACTCCGATGCCATGTCGAACTCCGAACGCCTCATCGCACTCGAACACACCGCCGCCGCGTCGATAGATGCCCTGCGTTCGGTCCGTCAGGGTGCCGCGGTACGCGCGTTGCTTGGGCGGATCGATCGCGCACCGAACGCCCCCCGTCCGACTGCGTTCCTCTTCGGCGCTGGCCAGATCGCCCGACGCATCCTCGCACTCGATAAGGCGAAGCTGCCGTTCAAGCCGCTGGCCGTCATAGACGACCACGCCCCACTCGAAGACATCGCCGGCGTTCCGGTCATCCGCCCGTCTGACCTCGCGCCGCACGCCGGCGCCGACCTGCTCGTCATCGCCTCCGACGCCCACGCCGACGCTCTTGAGCAGCGCGCCCGCGCGATCTTCCCCGGCAACACACCCATCGTCCGCTTCGACCGACCGGCACCCGTCGCCCACCACGCCTGAAAGCCGCACCACGATGCAGATCTTCGACGCCCACCTCGACCTCGCCTACCTCGATGTCAACCGGCGCGACCTCACGCTCACGCTGGACAAACTCGGCCCGGAAACAACCGGCCCCCACCCTCCCGCCGCCGTCACCCTCCCCGAACTCCGCGCCGCCAACGTCCGCTGGGCCCTCGGCACGGTCTTCACCGAAGCCGGCGGCGACGGCCCCGAGGGCTACGAGCCGATGGATGTCGAAGCCGGCGTCCTCGCGGGCGAAGCGCAGGTGAGTGTCTACCGACGCTGGGCAGATGAGGGCCACATCACCATCGCCAACCACGGGCGTTTCGACGCCGAGCCCGACGAGGCCGACCTCATCCAGATCGGCATTCTCGTTGAGAACGCCGACCCCATCCGCACGCCAGACGAACTCGACTGGTGGGTCGCCGAGGGCGTCGTCGCGATCGGGCTATGCTGGGGAAAACAGTCGAGGTACGCCGCGGGCAACGCCTGCGAACCGCAGCTCGGCCTCACGCCGATGGGCGTCGAGATGCTCGAGGCGATGCACGCCGTAAGCGTCGTCTGCGACCTGTCGCACCTGTCGCAGCGCGCCACCGAAGAAGCCCTCGAGCGTACCAGCGGCCCGGTCATCGCCTCCCACTCCAACTGCCGCGGCCTGCTCGGCGGCGACGACGCGAAGAACTGGCAGCGCCACCTCTCCGACGAAGTCATCAAGGAGATCGCCCGCCGCGGCGGCGTCATCGGCCTCAACCTCGCCCAGTGGTTCCTCAAAACCGGCGCGACCGACGACGGCCCCCGCCCAACGATCAACGACGCCCTCGCCCACATCGAGCACATCTGCGAACTCACCGGCTCCAAAGCTCACACCGCCCTCGGCACCGACATGGACGGCGGATTCAGCGGGAAGGAACTCTGCGAGGGCATCGAGAAACCGACCGACCTGCACCGGCTTTTTGGCGCCCTACGCGGACGCGGCTGGACGGCAGAGGAACTCAGAGGCCTCGCGAGTGGGAACTGGCTCAGATTCTGGGAGCGGTGGAACGCGGATCGGTTGGAGTGAAGAATCTCATCGTGGGACAGTTCTTCCCTTGGCGCGGCTCCGATTTCGCAGAGTCTCACCCACTGATCTCCTCTTTCCGACTAGGCATCCTGCCCGGCCAAGTCGCCCCGCCTTGCAGCCCACGCCCGCTTCGCTACAATCTCCCTTCGCCCGCTGGTGGGCACAAGGTGGAAGTACAGACGCATGCCGACGATCAATCAGCTTGTTCGCAAGCCCCGCAACCCGAAGCCCGACAAGTCCAAGGTCCGTGACCTCGAAGCCTGCCCGTCCAAGCGCGGCGTGTGCCTTCAGGTCAAGACCATGACCCCCAAGAAGCCGAACTCCGCGCTCCGCAAGGTCGCCCGCGTTCGCCTCTCCAACGGTAAGGAAGTCACCGCCTACATCGGCGGCGAAGGCCACAACCTCCAGGAGCACTCCATCGTGCTCGTGCGTGGCGGACGCGTCCGTGACCTCCCCGGTGTCCGCTACCATGTTGTCCGCGGCGCGCTCGACTCGCTCGGCGTCGATAAGCGCACCAACAGCCGCTCGAAGTACGGCACCAAGCGCGCGAAGAAGTAATCCGCTTTTCCGCCCCACCACCCGCGTCCACCAGCGCAACAATCTATTGTTCAACATCCGGGAGCCGTTTGGCTCCCGGCCCTGTCTGAGGGCATCGTCGCCCGACGACACGCCGCATCGGCAAGTAATCCTCCCGGCCCGGCCGGCCGGAAGGGTGAACAACAGCGTTTTGGCACACCCAAACGCAGATGAGCCACAGGAGATACCCATGGCAGGCCGCATCACCAAGTCCGAAGAACAGCTCCGCCCCGACCCGCGTTTCAACAACAAGGTCCTGGCGAAGTTCACCAACTGCATCATGACCGACGGTCGCAAGACCGCCGCCATCCGCGTGATCTATGACGCGATGGACGAGCTCGACAAGCGCCTCAAGAAGCAGCCCCACCCCGACGGCTGCGAGACCGCGATCGACGTCTTCGAGCGCGCAATCAACAACGTCAAGCCGCACGTCGAGGTTCGCTCGAAGCGTATCGGCGGTGCGAACTACCAGGTCCCGATGCAGGTCACCCCGCGTCGCCGCCAGTCGCTGGCCTTCCGCTGGATCATCACCGCCGTCCGCGCCGAGAAGGGTCGCCCAACCCACATGAAGCTGGCCGACGAGCTGATGGCCGCCTCCAAGGGCGAGGGCAAGGCGATGGGAACGCGCGAGCAGACCCACCGCATGGCCGACGCGAACAAGGCCTTCGCTCACTTCGCGTAAGACTGAACGGCAAACCAGACCACACAAGCCCGGCTTCCCGTCGGGTTTTTTTTTGTTGTATCGCGCGGACTCCGCGGCTACCTTCCGGCGAGCCATTCCAAGGAGAACCCGATGGACCAATCCCGCCTCGTCGCGCCAGTCCTTGCAGTAATTGCACTCATCGCGGGAGGCTGCAGCGCGAGCAAGTCACACGAGTTCCGCGCCGCTCGCCATGTCGAGATCGCGCAGCACGCGTTCATCCTGCAGGGGATCGAAGATTGCAAGATCGCCGATGCCGAGGAACGCGGCAAGGCGCACTATCGAACCGCCCAGCAGATGACCGCCTACATCGGACACCTGTCCGGCTTTATGTGGACCGACATGTTCGATGATGAGGAGTGGGCCCGCCAGGACTGGGACGAACTCGGCAAAGAGTTCCCGGTACTCCGAAGCGCGGTCGCCGCGACCGAGTCCGGTGAAGCGGCGAACCGCTTGCCACTGCTGCTCGACGACGAATGGGTGCGGGTCAGCATCGAGGGAACGCACCGGATCACAACCAGCCGTTTGGGTGGCACCGGCATCGATCGCGTAATCATCGAACAGCCGGATCAAATCCCCATCAGCACGGAACAAGGCGCCATCTACAGCCAGGCCTATCGCGTCAGCGGCACCGTCGAAATCGACGGCCCGTACGGCTTTGCCGGGTTCGAGATCAGCGGCACCATGGAACTCTCCGAGTTCATCCGCGATGCCGACGGCCAACTTGTCGCCGCCGTCACGGACCTCGATTGGACCATGGTCGCGCCGGGTCACCCGACCGACGTCTGGCTCGCCCCGGGCGAGTTCGACAGTCGCATCCGCGTGGACGAACAGGGCCTCGGCGAAGTCCGACTGATCGTCGCGTTTCACAGCCCGCAGTACCCGTACCTCGACGACATCTACTTCAACACCGTGCTGAACTTGCCGGTCACGACCTCGCCGGAGTTCGACACCCTCGCGCTGGCGACGCCCGGTTCCGTTCGCGGCTACGAGGTCGCGCCCGTTCGCCCGCTCCCGGCGTTCGACGCGACGGCGGCTGGTGGATGCGCCGACGAGAACGCCAACGGGATTCCGGACTACCTCGAGGCCCAGAACCGCAGCCTCGAACGCGTGCGCGAGATTCTGCTCGAACCGTACTGAACCGCTCAGAGGCTCTTGAACGCGAACACCGCCAGCAGGAGCAGACAAAACGCGCCGATCAGGGCGGAGGCGAACAACATCGCCTGCAGGCCGTGGTTCGGGTGCGGGTAGTCGTCGCGATACCGGCCGCACTCGGGGCAGAGGTTCGTGTGCATGCGGTAGTTGAACCGGTAACGGCAATGACGGCACCGCTTGCGTCGCGGCCGGGCCTTCAGGTTCATCATCGGGTCTTCACCCGATCGCTTCGGCGGGTCCGGAGGACGGACGCTCCGATCACGCCGCGCCTCGTGCAGGCGTGAAGCGACCTCGGCAGCTGTCTTCTTCGGCTGCTCAGTTGTCTTCGGATTATCCCTAGTGCTCGCGTGCATGAACCACCCTGGTACGAAGTCAGCATAGCATCGGTTCATGCCCGAAGGCCACACGATCCACCGCCTCGCACGCGATCACACCAAGGCCCTCGCCGGCCAGAAGATCGAGGCGTCCTCTCCGCAAGGACGGTTCACCGATGGTGCCGAGCGGATCGACGATCGCCGACTGGAACGCATCGACGCGTGGGGCAAGCACCTGTGCTACTGGTTCGAGCCGAAGCGAAAGCGTGATGAGCCGGTCGGCATGCACATCCACCTCGGGCTCTACGGCAAGTTTCGTCTCCATCGGTTGACCGATAGGGACGGCAATCCCAAGGAGTTGCCGGAGCCGCGCGGTGCGGTCCGGGTACGCATCGTCGGCGAAACGGCGGCCTTCGATCTCAACGGCCCGAACACCTGCGAGATCGTCACGCCCGACTCGTGGCAGACCATTACCGAGCGTCTCGGCGAAGACCCGCTGCGTGCCGACTGCGATGCCGAACGCCTCTGGAAGCGTGTCTCCACGAGCCGCGCGGAGATCGGGTCGATGCTGCTGAACCAGTCGGTGTTCGCGGGTGTCGGGAACATCTTCCGTTGCGACTCGCTGCACGCCTGTGCCATCCACCCGGAACGCGAGGCCCGGTCGCTCAGCCGAGATGAGTTCGACCAGTTGTGGCAGACCATCGCCGTCATGCTGAAGATCGGCGTGAAGCGGAACCGGATTATCACGACGGACGCCGCGCTCAAGGGCGGGAAGATCGGGCGTCCATCGCGGAGCGAGGCGCTGCGTGTCTATAAGAAGGATTGCTGCCCGACCTGCGACGGTCCGATCACATCGTGGGAGCAGGCCGGCCGGGCGGTGTTCGCGTGCGAGGCGTGCCAGTCCAAGGACCCGGACTGAGCGGTTGCTCCGATCGATCCGGTCCGAAAACCGTGCCGACTTCGCCCAGCCGGTACCGCCGGTGAAGTCTACCCGGCTTCGCGCCGATGCTCGCGATGCGGACTTCCCGGCACCGTCGCCGGTGTGTCACTTGTCGTCCGCACGAACGCACTCAAGCGGCGCGGGGTGGTGGCATGTCGAGTTCGCCCAGCAGCAACGGCTCACACAAGAACAGCGAAGGCTCCGGTTCCGCGGACGCCCCAAAGGGCGCATCGGGCAAGTGGGACGGCAAGAAGGTCTTCACCACCGGTGAGGCCGCGGAGATCTGCAAGGTCAGCCAACAGACGATCATCCGCTGCTTCGACGCCGGACGCCTTCAGGGCTTTCGCGTGCCCGGCTCGCGCTTCCGGCGCATCCCACGCGACGAGCTACTCCGCTTCATGCAGACCAACGAGATCCCGTTGGATCCGCTGCAGCCCGAGGCGAACCCTGATGTGTACCGGATCCTCGTGGTCGAGGACGACCGCAGCATCCTCGAGATCTTCGAAGACACGATCGGTCGCGACGACCGATTTGAACTGCGCACCGCCGCGACCGGGTACGACGCCGGCATGCTCACCGAAGCGTTTCGCCCGCACCTCATGGTGCTCGACTACATGCTCCCGGACATCAACGGCAATGTCGTTTGCGAGCGTCTGCGGGCCCGGCCCGAGCTCGCGTCGACCCGCGTGATCTTCGTCTCCGGCGTCGTCGAACAGGACGAAGTCGAAAAGCTCATCCGCTCGGGCGCGGACGACTTCCTGAAGAAGCCGTTCTCGGTCAACCAGTTGCTCGAGCGCATCGAATCGCTGCTCGAGCTCCGGGCCCAGAGCTGATCTCACCGACCACGCAGGAGGCCTCGCGTGCACACCGCGTCAGCACCGACAGACCACCGCGAGCTCATCCTCAGCCACATCGAGTCGCTGCCGACACTCTCGCCGATCGCGCTGCGTGTCCTGCAACTGTCTTCGTCACCCGACGCCGACATCAGAGAAATCGTTAAGCTCATCGAATCCGACCCGGCGCTGACGGCTCGGGTGCTGCGCCTCTGCCGGCGAGCCGACCGCACTACCGCCAACGAGATCACGACCATCGACCGCGCCGTGGTCCTCGTCGGTCTGGAGGCCGTGCGGGCAGCCATGCTCTCGGTCGAGGTGTACGGCCTCGTCAAGAGCGACGGCGACGGCGCGGCGTCCTTCGACCGAGCCGCGTTCTGGCGTCACTCTTTGGCCGTCGCCTGCTGCGCGGAATTGCTCGCCGAGAAGCACGAAACAGCCGGGATCGATGTCCGTCCGCAAGAGGCCTTTCTCTGCGGCATCCTGCACGATCTGGGCAAGCTGGCGCTCGAGAAGCTGCTCCCGAAGGCGTTCGGGCGATGTGTCGAACTGTGCGAACAGAAGCGCTGCGACATCGCTGAGATCGAGCGACGCGTCATCGGACTCGACCACCATACCGCGGGCAAGCGTCTGGCCGAGCATTGGGCTCTGCCGCACGCGCTGCAGGATGTCATCTGGCTGCACAACCAGCCGGCGGTGTCGCTGCCCGATGTCCCCCACCGCCTCCTGATCGGCGTCGTGACCGTGGCACAGGCCATCACGCGCAAACTGCTCATCGGCTGGTCCGGCAACTTCTCGCAGATGCGTCCGATCGAAGAGTTGTGCTCCGAGCACGGGCTCGACCCGCAGGTCTGCGGCGAGATCGAGGGCGAACTGTTCGACCGGCTAGCGGTGCGAGCCGCCAACCTCGGGCTGGACGACTCGAGCGACTCGGATGTGCTGCTCGACTCGATCGCCGAGGCGAATCGCCAGCTCGGTCAGCTCAACAGCCAGCTCAACGCACAAGCAGAACGGACGAACGCCCAGCAGCGGGTGCTCGAAGCAATCGATCGGTTCCACTCGGAGGGTGTGCTGCGCACCGCCCTCCCCGACGCGATGGGCGCGGTCGCGCGCTCGGCGGCGTCGACGTTCGCCACGTCGCGCCCGATCTCGATCCTCTGGCAATCGCGTTCCGGCGCGTCGTGGCAGTTCCGCCAGCACCTGTCGTCCGGAAGACTGATAGCCGACCGGAAGCTCGGCCTGCCTCCCGGCGGGAACGACCTGCGTTCGCTGTCGGACCAGTCCGGGATGGGGTTCTCCTCCGTGGAGGTCCTGGGGTGGCTCAAGAAGACTCTCGGCGACGACTTCGATCCGACCGGCTTCCGGTTCACGCCCCTGCTCGGCTCGCTGCAGCGTGGCGAACCCAGCCCGGCCGGCGTTCTGATCCACCAGATCGGGAAGGAGGCACGCTGCCTTCTGGATCATCCGGAGATCGTCCGTCCGCTGGTGGCGAGCTGGGCATCGGTGCTCGGCGCCACCTCGCAGTTCGACGGAGCGCGTCGCCTGGGCGAACAGCTCGCCGAAGCGAATCGTCAGCTGGCCGACACGCAGCAGCAGCTCGTCGAATCCCGTTCACTCGCCCGACTGGGCGAACTGGCAGGCGGCGCGGCGCACGAGATGAACAACCCGCTCACGGTGATCAGCGGCAACGCTCAGATCCTCGCCCAGCGTCTGCTGGATGATGAGAACGCGTCGAAGGCCAAGGCGGTCGCGGACGCGGCGCAGCGTTTGAGCGACCTGATTACGTCTCTGCATCTCTTCGCCGATCCGCCCGAACCGAAGCCGACGCGCTCGGACATCCATCAGACGCTCGATCAGGCCGTTCGGGCGAGCGTTGAGAAGCGCAAGACGACGCTGAGCGCGATGGCCGCGAGCGCGAAGCTGGATGGCGACACCGAAACCGATACGGCGATCCCCGAGATCCGCGTGATTATCGGCGACGACCTGGATGTCGCGTTTATCGACCGTCGTCAAATCGTCCAAGCCGTCACAGAGATCATGGTCAACGCTCTGGAGGCCCGCCCGAAGCACCTCATCGAGGTTCGGGCTGTTGTCTCCGACGCGGATGGCCGACTGCTGATCTCAGTGACGGACGACGGGATCGGCATGTCCGAACGCGCCCGACGTCACGCCTGCGACCCATTCTTCAGCGAGAAGGACGCGGGGCGACAGCCGGGGCTGGGGCTCGCGAGGGCCCGGCGACTGATTGACTTGCACGGCGGCGACCTCTGGATCGAGAGCGGCCGAGGCAAGGGCACCACGGTGACCGTGGCGCTCGAGGACTGGAAATGGGACGCGTCGAGAGAGCGTCCCCGGAAAGCGGCTTAGGCCGCGAGATTCGCGCCGGACTGAGGGAGACCACGCGTGAGCGACGAGAAGAAACCATCTGAGCAGCCCAGCCCGCTCCGTGCGAACGCCAGCCAGGACGGCAAGCGTGCGCTCGCGGGGTACCTGCCCAGCGGATCAGCCCGCCCGGCTCGGATTCTGTGCTATGAGGAAGACGCCCGGTCGCGCAAGCGCCTGCGCGACGCCGCGAGCGGTCTCAAGATCACTCTCGACAGCACGGGCAGCACCGAGGAGTTCTCCAAGGCGATCGGTGACGGAGACTACGATGTCGCCCTGATCTCGATCGATCGGCACGAAGCCGAAGCGGTACGCCTCGCGACCGAACTGACCAGCGCCGAACAACCGATCTGCGTCCTATTGACCGTGCGCAAGCCGACCGTCGACCACGGCGTGCTGGCGATGCGCTGCGGCGCGGTGGACCTGATCGCCAAGCCGTTCGATCTGGATGAACTGCGCGAGCGTCTCGCGTCGGCTGCGGAGCGAGCCCAGAGCATGCGTCAGCAGGCCCGGCGTATCGCGCGACTCAAGAGGATCTGCCGGCGGCTCAACAAGCAGCGTCAGCAGGTCAACAACCAGGTCGACGTGCTCTGCGGCGACCTCGTGAACGCCTACCAGCAGCTCGCCGAGCAGGTCGACTCGGCGAGCGTTGATCAGCTCGCGATGTCGATCGAATCCGAACTTGATGTCGAAAGCCTTCTCCGCAAGACGCTCGAGCACATGCTCACCAAGACCGGTCCGACCAACGCCGCGGTCTACCTGCCCGGCAACAGCGGCGACTTCAGTCTGGGTGCGTATGTGAACTACGACCTGCCCAAGGACACCGCCGACACTCTGCTCGACCATCTGGCCGATATCGTTCCCTCGCGTTTCCGCGATGAGCGGTCGATCGTGGCGCTCGACAGTGAAGCAAAGCTCGTGGAGCATCTCGACGACAACGCGTCGTGGCTCAGCGGGAGCAGCGTGATCGCGACCGGCTGCCACAGCCACGATGGCGACTGTCTCGCGGTGCTGGTGGTCTTCCGCGATCGGAACGATCCCTTCTCGGAAGCGGTCAGCGCCGAACTGCGCACCTTGCGCGATGCCTTCTCTCGTCAGCTCGCCAAGGTCGTTCGCGTCCACAACCGCGCGACTCCGAAGGCCGAATGGCTCGGGTTCGACATCGGCGACGAGCCGGAAGAGGACGAGGGGATGACGGACTGGGGCTGGGCGGCCTGAAACAGCCGGCCTCGACCGCTACCCTGCCCAAGCAATTTCCAACAGGTCGGTCGGCCCGTCCGCGGGCGCAATGGTCAGTGCGTACAGGCCGTTCTCGTGCCCGCGCGAGGCGGCTTCCGGGGTGTTGCACTGACGCGACAGGTGCAGGAGCACCACGCGCTCGCGCGGTGAAATCGCGTGGACTGCGTCGAGGCATTCGTCGTTGGACAGGTGACCGCTCCCGTCCATGATGCGGCTCTTGAGAAACTCCGGACGATCCGAGGCCACCTGCATATCGCGGCAGTAATTCGACTCGATCGCGAGCACATCGACGCCCATGAGCAGACTGATCAGGCCGGGCGTCGCGCGACCGAGGTCGGTGGCATAGCCGATCGACCGCCCGCCGTGGCGCGCGCAGGGCAGGTCGAAGCGGAAGGACGCGACACCGAGGTCGTCGTGGGAGAGAAGTTCGGAGCTCACCCGTACGCCGCGACCGAGTTCAAACGGTTCGCCGGCGCGGAAGATCTCTGTGGTCCGGTAGAGAAGTCCGGCCCGGCGCGCGCGGTTGCGGTGGCCTTCGCAGATTCGGAATCGGGCGTGCTTCGGCAACGCCTTGGCCCAACTGGGATAGCAGTGGTCGCGATCGAGGTGCGTAAGCACGACATCGTCTATGCGCGAGAAGTCGAGGCCGAGCTGGTCGAGGAGGACGCGCGTGCGTCGGGGCGAGATGCCGCAGTCGATCAGGGTGAGCCGGTGGTTCTGGCCCGAGCCGTGCACGAGCACCGAACAGTTGCCCGAGGAGGAACTGGCGAGGGTCGCGAAGCGGACTTCGCGCGGCTGGGGGTCGGTGTGCCGGCGGACCCGGGCCGACGCAAGCTTCAGTTCGGCCTGGTGAGCGCTGCCGGAGGCGCGCGACAACTCGTCGAACAAGCCACCCTGCTCCTTCCGCGAACGAATTCGTGCCTCCGGTGCACGCATGCTCAGAAGGATACTGGCTGGGGCACAAAAACAACAAACGCCCGGGATTCCGGGCGTCTGCGCGTGTTTCGGCTCGGGAGCCGCGAGCGCTTCCGTGCGCTCGGTGGTCGGGTCAGGCAGCCTTGCGGATCGGGCGCCGGTTGCGACCGACGGTCCGCTGCTCGTCCTGGGCGCGGTGCTCGGGGTAGTCGATCATGACGTGGCAGAGTTCGGTGGGGTCCTCGGCCCAGAGGTCGGCGCCGATTTCCTCGGCGAGGCCCTCGGCCCGGTTGAAGACGCCCCCGCCGACGACGATCTGGATGCCGTCGCAGGCGCCGATTTCACGCATGGTGTCAATGAGTTCTCGGATACCCGGCAGGTCGGCCGGAGCGCTGGAGAAGATGAGCAGCACGTTGGGCTGGGTGGTCTGAACGATCTCGAGCAGTTCGTCGTTGGCGATGCCGCTCCCGGCGTAATTGACCGCGAAGCCTTCGGCCTCGAGCAGGTCGGCGGCCATCTGGCCAGCGAGTTCGTCGGCGTCGGTCGGACCGCAGACGGCGAAGACGCTGCGCCCGATGGGGTTCTTGAAGCTGAACCGCTGGGCGGCCTGGTCGCAGAGCGAGCGGAGCAGGCGGGTGGCCATGTGGTGAGCGAGCGTGGTGAGTTTGTCCTCGCGGAAGAGGGTCTCGATCTGCTCGTAGGTCGGCCAGAACAGGTCGGAGACGACCTGCTCCGCTGAAGCGCCGTCGCGGAAGCACTCGTCGATGATCGCCCGGGCCGACGGCCGGTCGCCGTTGGTCAGGGCCTCAAACAAACGCTGTGAGTAGGATTCAACTGACATTTCCCAGCTCCATTCCGCCGGCACGCTCCGGCACAGGTCCCCCACGCGGGGCGTCGGGTCTTGGGTTCGGTTCGGCCTGCCAACCCGGCAGGCACACGATGTTGGCACCACCATCATCGAGCGAGGTGTGTCAACCCAGACAGCGAATGGCCTTCCGGCGCAGATAACACGTCCGTCGCGGTTCTCGACCGCGCGACGCGAAACGTTTCCGGACATTGCACTCTGCGCCGGGTTTTCGAGTGAAGAAAAATTCAGTCGGTTTGCCCGACCAAGCGCCGGATGTTCGCCGGTTCTCCACCGGCTGCGCGCATCAGGCTTGCACTTGACCCCGATAACACACGCACACCCCGAATGTGAGGGGGTGCGCGTTTACACCCTCGAAGCCCGCCCCATCGATGGTTGAGACCATCTCGTCGCGCGTGAGGAAGGTCTGCACGCTCCGGGGCAGGTACTTGTACGCCCCGCTCCTGTCCCGGCTGATCAGCGTCGCGGTCCGCGGCATGATCACCTTCGTATAGAAGTCGTTGCCCCAGCGGATCGGGGCGAACCGGGGCTTGTCGAACTCCAGGATGATCAGGCGACCGCCCGGGCGGAGCACACGCCGGAACTCGGCGATCGCCACCTCCGGGCGGCTGACGTTGCGGATGCCGAAGGCGATCGAGACCACATCGAAGGATCCTTCTTCGAACGGCAGATCCATCGCGTCGCCCTCGATGTACTCGGTGAGGGGCGTGGCCTTGCGATCCCGGGCGACATCGAGCATTTCGGGGGTGAAATCCAGCCCGACGACCGGGAATTCCGTCCCCTGCTTCTGCCGGCCCATCCTGGCCAGGGCCTCGGCGAAGGCCTTGGTAAGGTCGCCGGTGCCGCAGGCGACGTCGAGGACGCGATCGGTCGGCTTGAGATCGGCCCTGCGGACCGCGAACTTCCTCCACGCCTGGTCCCGCCCGAAGGAGTGCAGCCGGTTGTTGAGGTCGTAGTGCCCGGCGATCGCGCCGAACATCCCCCGGACCTTGCCCGCCTTGGCCTCGTGGGCGTGCGGATTCTGGGCGAGTTCTTCATCGCTCCAGGCGGCGGGTTTGGGGGTGGTCTGGGTGGTGGTCATGGGGACCA
>JANSXG010000035.1 GCA_024743075.1 bacterium
AGCAGCACCTCGCGCTGCTCGGCGATGGTGGGCTGTGTGACCGGCTGGCCGGTGAGCATCTGGCGGGCCTGGCGGAAGATCCACGGATTGCCGATGCAGCCGCGGGCGACCGACACGGCGTGGACGCCGGTGTAGGCGAGCATGCGGAAGATCTCGTCGGCGTCCCAGACATCGCCGGAGCCGAAGATCGGCCGGTCGGGTCGGGCCTCAACCAGCGACTTCAGGAAGGGCCAGCGACTGGGACCGATGTACTTCTGCTCGACGGTGCGCCCGTGGACGGTGACGAAGCCGTAGCCCATCTCGTAGGCGGCGTCGAAGATGCGGAAGAAGTTCCGCTCGGCGTCGGGGGAGTCGTCGAAGCCGCGGCGCATCTTCACGCTGGTGACCTGCTCGGGCGGCAAGGCCTCACGCACGGCCTTGAGGATGTCGATGGCCCCGTCGGGTTCTCGCAGCCAGTGCCCGCCCCGGGCCTTCTTCGAGATCTTCTTGACGGGGCAGGCGAGGTTGACATCGATCGAGGCGAAGCCGGGGGTGTGGTCATCTGGGGTGACCTGCTTGCCCTCGGGGGCACCGACGAGGCCCCGTTGGGCGAGTTTGCGGTACTCGTGGTTGGGGCGTTTGGCCTGCTCGACCATTTTGACGGCGGCGGCCGCCATTTCGTCCGCGTTGGAGCCCATGATCTGCCCGACGAGGGGCGTGTCTTCGGTCCCGCCGGGGATGTTGTCGGCGATGTCGCCGAGGTCGGCTTTGGCGAAGCCGCGTCCGCCGGCGATGAGCGTGCGATCGAGCAGGGCCTCGGTGATGCACATCGGGCAGCCGTGGCGCCGTGCGACGATGCGCATGGCGGCGTCGGAGTACCCGGCGAGCCCGGCCTGAAAGAAGGGGGCGTCGAAGCCGGGGATGATTTCGCTGAGGCGCGGATCGGGAGTGTAGGAGGCGGCGAATTCGCGCGGATCGATCGCGCTCGCTCCGGGAGCAAGGTCCTCGGCGGAGGCCCGCTGGGGCGGCGTCGCGTTGCGTGAGGCGGTTTCACAGCTCATTCCGGGTACAGTATGCGTCAGGTGCGAGCGAGATGTTCGCGCGGAGTCAATGGAGAACGCATGAAGCGATTGAGCATGCAACTCGGGCTGAGGATTGGGCTGGCATCGGCACTGATTGTCGCCATGATCGGAGGCTTGGCGTCGTGCGCGGGCGATCAGCGGGTGGTCGGCTTGAACGAGTTCCCCGCCTATCCGGGCGAGAAGCACCAGTCGGAGGTGCTGAACATCCAGGTGATCCGCGATGCGGACTCTATCAGTCTGACGAACACCACCGCCCAGCGATTCGAGACCACAAGGGTCTGGCTCAACCAAGAGTTTTCCTATGTCGTTGACGGGATCGATGTCGGAGAGACGATCCGGATCGATCTGCACGAGTTCCGCAATCGGTACGGGGCGAGATTCCGTGCGGGCGGGTTCTTCGCGACCCAGCGACCGAAGAACGTGGTGCTGGCGCAGTTTGAGTCCGATCCGGATTCCCAGAGTCTGCTGGGTCTGGTTGTGGTCAATGGGCGTGTAAGCCGATGAACTTCCCGTCTATCCGGGCGTCTGAAGAATGGTGCCCGGGTCTCCGATGTGCCGGGCTGAGGAGCGAGAATCGATGCTGAGCAGCCGCCAACCTGGACCGCGACGCACCGGGGCTCCGCGTTTGGCGCGATGGCGCCGCGGCCATGTCGCGCTCGGGCTTGGCATCGGCCTCATGGTGCTGTCCGTGCTTGCCGGCGGCGCCTGGGTGGCGTCGGGCGCTGCGCAGGACGTCGCGGCTCAGCCCGAAGAGGACGAGGTTTCGCTGGACCCGAGCGCGGTACCGGAGCCGGGCGACGATGTCCGCGTCGTCGTCGACAAGGGGGAGGCGTTCTTCGACGGCACCCTTGAGGCGCAGACAGCGGATCAGCTGATTCTCAGCATTCGTGGCGTGCTGCTCCCACTCGATCGTGAGCGCGTCGTATCCGTGACCGTTCGATTGACGCCCGCCCAGCGGTATCGGGACATCCGGCCCACGATCCGCGACGACGATCTGCCGAGATTGCTCGCGCTGGTGCGCTACCTTGAGCGGAACACCCTTTACGACGAGGCGATGCGAGAATTAGAGGGGATCCTCACCCGAGACCCGGACAACGAGGAGGCCCGGCGACTTGCGAAGGTCGTCGAACAGTTGATCGTTCTGAAAGAGCTCCGGGAGCAGCGCCAGCGCTCCGGTGAGGGCGAGAACCCCATCGAGGCTCCGGAGACGCCGCGTGATCGCTCGTCGATGCCGGACCGAAACAACTTCGAGACGCTCTCGGAAGAGCAGATCAACCTTATCAAGGTCTATGAGATCGATCTCAAGGCCGAGCCTCGCCTGATCATTCAGCGATCGACCGTGGATGAAATTCTGAAGCGGTACGCCGAGCACCCGCTCGTCCCCATCACGCGCGAGGGCAAGGAGGCTTTCTATCGCAAGACCCCGGTCGAGATCCTGGACATCATGTTCCGCGTGGGTGCCCGCGATCTCTACAAGGAGGTGCGGGTGCTCGGACAGCCGGAGTCGATGCAGAAGTTCCGCAACGACATCAGCGCCCGCTGGCTCACCAACCGGTGCGCCACGACCCGGTGCCACGGGGGCAACGAGGCGGGGCGGTTGCGTCTGCTGAACCGCTCGCCGAACTCGGAGCCCACGGTTTACAGCAATTTCCTTCTGCTCGACCGTTTCGACACGCGACGCCCGGTGCCGATGATCGACTACACCAATCCGACGGATTCGCTCCTGCTGCAGATGGCCCTGCCTCGCGAAGACGTGCTCTATCCGCACCCGGATGTGAAGGGGTGGCGTCCGGTGTTCGTGAACGACCGATCGCCTCAGTATCGGGCGGCGGTGGCTTGGATGCGGATGATGTACCAGCCCCGACCGGATTATCCGATCGAGTACAACCCGTTCGAGGAGTCGGACGGGCAGCCGGCGTCTCCGAATCCCGGCGAACAGCCGGTCGAACGCTGAAGCCGAGGTGCTGCCCTCTCGGTCTGACCGTTTTCTGGGCCTCTGCCGGGTCTGCCGGGCCTTTGCTACACTGCCAGCCGTCTCCGCCCGCGAGGGCTGGGAGGCCCGTTCTGCGGCATCGGTGTGATGCTTGCCTCGACCAACGCCAGACGAGACTTTCGCATGATCCAGCGCTCCGTTCGACCCGCTTTCCATCGTTCCGCCGTTTCTCGTGCCGCGATGTGTTCGCTTCTCGCCGGGCTCGCGCTCGGGCTCGGCGCCTGCGAGCGCGCCGACAGCCAGTACGAGCAGGCGATAAGCGAAGCCCGGGACATGATGACGGTGATCACCGCGGGTTCGGAGACCCGCCAGGCTGATCTTCAAGCGGTCGTCACGAAGTTGAACAACGCGATGCGCGAGGTCGAGGGTGACGCGAAGGCTCCGGCACAACTCATGCTGGCCCGTGCGAATTCTGCGCTCGCCGAGATCGATCTGAACCGGGCGAGCGCTCTCGCGGCTCAGATCAGCTTCGACCTCACCCGGGCTGACGCGGTCGCTCGGGAGTACAACTCGAACAAGGCGTTCGCGATCACTCTGGTCGGCCCGGACGCGAGCGAAGCGATCGGCAGCATCGAGGAGCAGATCCGCGGCATCGACGCCGAGATCCGCGAACTCGAGAGTAACCGCGACGAACTGGCCGATGAACTCGCCGAAGTCCAGAACGAGATCGATCAACTCATGGGCTCGGCCCGTGCGGAGCGCCTTGAAGAGGCGGATCTGCGCGATGAGTCGCTTGACGCGGAACCGATGCGCCGGGCCGAGCTGATTAGCCAGGCGGTCACCAAGGCGCGTGGCGCGGAGGCGTATGAGCGTGCCGCGGCTGAGAAGGAACTGACGGTCAACAGCCTTGAAGCGGCGATCGCGCAGGTCGAATCGATCATCGAAGATCAGCGGCGGCTGCGAGCCATTCAAACCAGCGGTTTGGAGCGGATTTCGCTCATCGACTCGCAGATCAATCAGCAGCGATCCGAGCGCCAGCAGGCTACTCGTGAGACGCTTGACGACTACCGCTCTCGTTTGAACGCGGTGATCGAGACATACCGCGCGGAGTTCGTCGAAGCGGTCGAGGGCGCGACTTCCGAGTTGGGCAGCGCCGCCTCGATGGCGCGCCAGGCCCGTGGGATGGGCGACCTGGCTCGATCTGCCGCTGGCGAACACTTCGCGGCGCAGGCCCGTGCTCTCGAACTCCGGGCCCAGACGGCGGCGCGAATCGCAGCCAGCGCTGAGTACCTTGTTCAAACCGGGGCGGAAGGCGTCGAACGATTCGCGTCCGTTGCCGATGAGTTCCGTGCCGAGGCCGAGCGGGCCTCAGAAGAGGCGGCGAACGCCTACAGCGAGGCGTCGAGCAGCTTTGCCGGGACGGGCGATGTCGCGGCGATTCTGAGCGAGCGTTACGAAGCTCGAGCGATGGAGCTCCGCGGCGAAGAGTCCTCCCAGCCGGACATGCCGGCCGACGACGGCGTGGGCGGCTGAGCCGGCCTACCGGTTTGTCGGTGCGCTGCTTTGCAGTTCGCGAAGTCGTTCGGGCTCGATCGATTCCATGACCGTACCGTCGGCGAGTTCGCGCCGGATCAGGTTGCCGTCGGCGTCGAGCGTGGCCTCCACCGCCTTGATTCGCGGCCCCGGTTCCGATCGGTATTCCCACCCCTTGACGAGGTTCAGATTTGAAAACTTGTCTCGGCGCAGCTGCAGCCGCTGGTTTTCCACGTTGAAGTGGAAGTAGCCGAAGTCGAACTCTGTCGGGGAATCGGCGGGGGTCTTCAGGGCCACCAGTCGCGGGAGCAGCTCGAGTTCTACACGCGAGATGTATTCCTCCGGCACCGACCAGTCCCGGGTTTCGGCCGGGCTGGCGGTCTGTACGCTGCTGAGTGTCATCATTCGGTCGCGGCGAATGACGGTCACCACGCGTTCGGCCACCAGTTCCCCGTTGACTCGGTTCCGGGTCATGGTGGAGATCGCTTCGTTGGTCCGTTCCCGATCGAGGAAATACGCCGCGTACATCTCGATCTGGTTTCTCCCGAATGTGAACTCGCCGTCGATCCTGACGAGGAATCCGACCTCGCGATCGGCGGCTGTCCAGTTGGACTTGGGCTTGCCGGGCTCGAGCTCACCTCGCTGGCCGCGTCGCATCTGCACTCGTTGCCAGCCGATCTCGGTGGCGTCCGAAGGGAGGCCGGTGGGGGCCGGCTTGTAGAACCTGTAGAAGGCGGGCTCATCGGACAGCACCGCTTCGATGTCTTCGTTGCTTACCGATTCAAGGAATCTCTTTCCGGCGAGCAGCGCGGTGGCCCTTTCCGCGTTCGTCTGTTCGGGGTCCTCGAAGGTGACGCTGGCAACGATCGTCTCGTAGACCTGGCGTGAGCCTGCGAACGACTTATCGAGGCAGTCGAGCTGGAAAATGATGAAGGTGCCGGGCGTGCGACGGAACACGGTGTAGCCCGTCGCGATGTTCGGTTCGATGAGCGGGGTGTCACAGTAGAAACGCCCGGCCGGCTGTCCCCCAATGGTCAGTTGCTCTGGATCGAGGCGACCGGAGACGACGAGCGGGCTCCGGCCCCGGTCATCCTCGGTGAAGAACTTCGGATTCGCGCCCCGGAACCAGTTGGGGTTGGCGTTCTGGTAGGCACGAAGACCGGAGCGGCGTTGTTCCTCGAAGTTGTCGAGCACTTCTGAGATGGTCAGCGTCGTGTTCGAAGAAACGGCGTTGAAAATCTGGACGACCCATGTGTTGTCCGGGGCTTTCAGTACTGCTTTGGTGCGACCGCCGGGGACGAACTGCGTGTCGACGACGGTGTCGTCCGGGAGCAGGACGGTGACCCCGAGGTCCTCGAGCGAGTACGGATCGCTGACCGCGGGGGCTTCGACGGTTTGGGGCTGGCTCGGCTCGGGGGCCGGTTGCGCGGCGTCCGAGGCGAGCGCGAAGGTGCAGGCGATACAAACAGTCAGGCAGCGGGCACAAAAATCTGCATTAATATAGGGCATGGCGGTCTTTGCTTCGGTGCGGGGGGGAGTGCTGGCTCGACGACAATCAGACGTTTTCCGAGCCATTGGGTTCATCGGCATGATACATGGAGACTTGGGCCGATAACCGGATTCGGACTCTTGGGAGCATCGTCGGAGCCGGGGGCGTGGTATGGGTCATAGCCACGGCAGCGGATCAGGTTTCGCGAGGCCGGGTGCGCCATCGACCGGATGTGCAAAAAGCGGGCTTCTGACCGCCTGTACCCGGGTTCTGTGCCGGGTCGAGTTGACAAGCGGCGAGAAGTTTCTATCTTTGCCCTTCCGCCTCGGGCGAACTGGTGTCGTCTGCAGTCGGGTTGTGGTGCTTTTTCCCTCATGAACTGATGGTTCGGAGCGGGAGTCCGAGGCCGCGAAGGCGTTGGGGGGTGTTGAACCCGCCTCGTCGCCGGAGTCTCGGGAGCATCTTTGTCTGGAACGGCGGCTCGCGAGAGCCGGCCTGAACTCGTAGATCGGACGCGGTGATCGAATGACCGGCGGCAAGATTCGAATTCGGATGGAAGCGTACGACCACCAGGCTCTGGATGCGTCTGCGCGCGAGATCGTCGAGCACGCCAAGCGCACGAGCGCGAAGGTTGCCGGTCCGGTTCCGCTGCCCACGCGCATTGAGCGCTACACCGTTCTGCGTGGCCCGTTCATCGACAAGAAATCGCGCGAGCAGTTCGAGATCCGGACGCACAAGCGCATCATCGATATCACCGAACCCAACGCCCGCACTGTCGAAGCGCTCAACCGCCTCGTCGTTCCTGCCGGTGTGTTCGTCAAGATCAAGGCCTGACCGGCCGTACCCGCCGCCCTTTCTGGGGCGGTTTTTTCGTGCTCGTGCGAGCGAGCGAGACAGTTCAACAGGGTCCTCTGCCCGTCTGTTGGTACGAACCGCCGCAAGGCAAACCCTGCGACTCGTTTGAGTCAACGGCAGAAACGGAAGAGCAATGGCACTCAAGCTTCTCGGCCAGAAACTCGGCATGACTCGCGTCTTCAACGAAGACGGTGTCTCTGTACCGGTGACCGTCATCTCGGTCGGTCCGTGCGTGGTTACGCAGATCAAGACCGAAGAGACCGACGGCTACAACGCGGTTCAGATCGGTTTCGGCGAGCTCAAGGCCCGTAATTCCACCATGCCGATGATCGGACACGACGCGAAGGCCAAGACGGCTCCGAAGCGGCTGCACCGCGAGTTCCGCACCGATGACGTCTCGTCCTACGAACTCGGTCAGCAACTCGGCGTCGACCTGCTCGAACAGTTCGCGTTCGTCGATGTCGCCGGTACCTCGAAGGGCAAGGGCTTCGCCGGTGTCATGAAGCGTCACAACTTCGCCGGTCAGGAAGCCTCTCACGGCGTCGAGCGGAAGCACCGCTCCGCCGGTTCGATCGGCGGCCATGCGACCAACCGTGGTACCGGTCCGAAGGTCAAGAAGGGCAAGAAAATGGCCGGCCAGATGGGCAACGAGCGGGTCTCTGTTCGTTCGCTCGAGGTCGTGAAGGTGGATGCCGACCAAGGGCTGCTGCTCGTCAAGGGGTCGGTCCCCGGCGCCAACAAGGGGTTTGTCGAAATCAGCGAGCCAAGCCGTTTGTACATCGGGAAGGCCGCGAAGCAGAAGGCCAAGGCCGGCTGAGTCGCGTTTAGAGAGAATCGTCGTCCGGCCTGGTGCCGGTGAAACATCAAGAAACGATCGGGTGGTGGAGCGATCTCCGCCATTCGGCCTCGCAGGCCCGACAAAGCGGGAACCACGGGGCGCACACAAGTCAGATCTAGTGTTGCCGAGTCAATGCTGGCCCTCCACGCGAGACACCAGCCAAGGCGAAGCCCGGAAGGGCGAGGCGGCAGGAAGGTTTTCTGGAAGTTATGGAAATCCCCGTTCTGAACAAATCTGGCGAGCAGGTCTCGACGCTCGCCATCGACGAGCAGGTCCTCGGCGGTGAGATCAACCCCGATCTCATCAAGCAGGCCTTCGTCATGTACCACGCCAACCAGCGCCAGGGCTCCGCTCGAACGAAGGGCCGGAGCATGGTCGAAGGTTCGACCCGCAAGCTCTACAAGCAGAAGGGCACGGGCAACGCTCGCATGGGCAACAACCGCACCGTGATCCGCAAGGGCGGCGGTGTGGCGTTCGCCAAGACGAAGACCCGCGAGGAGTACCGCCTCTCGATGCCGGTCAAGATGCGTCGCAAGGCCAACCGCAACGCGCTGCTGTCGAAACTCATCGACAACGAAGTGCGCGTCGTGGACGATCTGAACTTCGATTCGCCGAAGACCAAGGCGTTCGCTGACCTGCTCGGCAAGTTGAACGTGGACCGCTCGTGCGTTGTCGCGGTGTCCCCGGACAACCTGA
This sequence comes from bacterium, assembly GCA_024743075.1. Classification (GTDB taxonomy): domain Bacteria; phylum Planctomycetota; class Phycisphaerae; order Phycisphaerales; family UBA1924; genus JANSXG01. The sequence goes on from JANSXG010000035.1 coordinate 8,406, forward strand.
ACGCCCGCCTGGCGGCCCGCAACCTTGAGGTCGGCCTCTGCAACTCCGAGCAACTCACCTGCTGGGAGCTGCTCAACCACCGTTATCTGGTCATCGCCAAGTCCGATCTCGAGGCGTGGCTGGCCGGTCCCTCTTCGAAGACTGACAAGACCGCGAGCCGGGTGAAGAAGTCCAAGGCCGCGAAGAACGGGGAGGCTGACTAATGGAAGCCCACCACATCATCAAGAAGCCGTTGCTGACCGAGAAGACGACGTTCGCGTCGGGCGAGCACAACCGCCACGCGTTTGTTGTTTCCCGCACGGCGACGAAGACCGACATCAAGAAGGCCATCGAGGACCTTTACAGCGTCCGCGTCCTCGGCGTGAACACCGTGACCACGCAGCAGCGCAACCGCCGCTACCGCTACGGGATGATCGGCGGCAAGTCGGTCAAGAAGGCCATCGTCAAGGTGCACCCCGAGGACACCATCGAGATTCTCTGATCCAGAAACTGACCCGCAAAGCCCGCTGAGGCGAGGCACGAATGGGTCGAGAGTGAGCACACCATGCCGATTCGCGTATACAGACCAACCAGTGCCGGGCGACGCAACGCGTCGGTCAACATCCACGCCGAGGTCACCAAGACCCGGCCTGAGAAGTCACTGACCGAGCCGCTGACCAAGACCGGTGGCCGCAACAACCAGGGCAAGATCACCGTGAAGGGTCGCGGCGGCGGTCACAAGCGGATGTACCGCAAGATCGATTTCCGTCGCTCGGACCGCAACGACATCCCCGGCACGGTCATCGGCATCGAGTACGATCCGAACCGCACCTGCCACATCGCGCTGGTCGAGTACGCCGATGGCGTCAAGCGTTATGTCCTCGCGCCCAAAGGCGTGAAAGACGGAAGCACTGTTCTGACCTCCAATGACTCGATCGAGCCGGACGTCGGCAACTGCCTCAAGATCAAGTACATTCCGACCGGTTTCGACCTGCACTGCATCGAGCTGACGCCGGGCAAGGGCGGACAGATGTGCCGCTCGGCCGGCATGAGCGCTCGTCTGACCAACAAGGAAGACGATTACGCCACGCTCGTGCTCCCCTCCGGTGAAATCCGCCGCGTCAGCATCGAGTGCAAGGCGGTCGTCGGCAGCGTCGGCAACGCCGATCACGCCCTGCGTCGCCTCGGCAAGGCCGGCAAGAGCCGCCACCTCGGTCGTCGCCCGAAGACCCGCGGTATGGCCATGAGTCACAACGCTCACCCGATGGGCGGCGGCGAGGGACGGTCCAAGGGCGGCCGTGCTCCCGTCAACCGTGCTGGCACGCTGGCCAAGGGCGGAAGCACCCGCGATCGCAAGCAGTTCTCCGAGAAGCTCATCATCCGTCGTCGCAAGTCCAAGCGTTACGGTCAGCTCCGCTGATCGCGAGCGGCGTCCTCAAGGAACACTCCCCCGGCTCCGGCCAGGATTGACAGACACCGGCGACAGCCGTTGCAGATCGAAAGGAACGAGCCATGGCTCGATCACTCAAGAAGGGCCCGTTCGTCGACGAGCGGATCTACAACAAGGTCCTCAAGGCCAAGGAGTCGGGCAACCGCGACGCGATCAAGACCTGGTCGCGGGCCTGCACGATCGTCCCGGAGTTCGTGGGCCACACGTTCAAGGTCCACAACGGCCGTGCGTTCAACGAGGTGTTCATCACCGAAGATATGGTGGGTCACAAGCTCGGCGAGTTCGCTCTCACGCGAACCTTCCGAGGCCACACCAACAAGAAGGAAGGCATCAAGTCCGGTCGCTGATCGCGACGGGCAGGTGCCAGCGTGTTCGAGACAGTTTCCCGGCGGCGTGAGCCGTCGATAGCACAGAGCGGAGCAATCCGCCGATTGGATTGGGGCGACGATCGTGAAGATCAACGCTGATAAGTTCAAGAAAGCCATCAAGGACTCGGGCATCGATGTCGAGACCCTCGCCGCCGCGCTCCCGCGCAGCAACGACGGTCAGAAGCAGCAGAGGCTCGCGCTTAAGAAGGTTCGCAACTGGATGGCCGGCAAGGATCACCCGAGCGCGAAGGCCGAAGAGGTCGACGCGCTCGCCGGGGCGCTCGGCGTCCCGCCGCTGTCCTTTGCCCGCTTCACGAGCACCTTCCGCTTCGCTCGCTCGAGCCAGCGCAAGTCGATGCTGGTGGTCGAGATGATCCGCGGGCGGAGTTTCGCCGAAGCCGACGCGCTCCTGCAGTTCAGCCCCAAGCGTGCCGCCACCATGGTTCGCAAGGTTCTGAACGCGGCAGTCGCCGATGCCGAGGCCGCGAACGCCGACGTCGCCCGCCTGGTCGTTTCCGAAGCCAAGGCCGATGGTGCCGTCATCATCAAGCGGTTCCAGCCGAAGGACCGCGGCCGGGCACACCCGATCCAGAAGCGCACCAGCCACATCACCGTTAGCGTCGAGGAGGCCAACTGACATGGGCCAGAAAGTTCATCCATTCGGTTTCCGCGTTGGCATCACCGAGGCGCACCGTTCCCGCTGGTACGCCCCGAAGGCGCTGTACGGCGAGCTGCTCGTTGAGGACTACCGCATCCGGCAGTTCGTCGACAAGCGACTGAACCGCACTCCCCCCTTCGCCGCGGTCGCCGACATCCACATCGAGCGTACGCGTGAAGAGCTCAAGGTGATCGTGAAGACTGCCCGTCCGGGTCTGGTCATCGGCCCGAAGGGGGCCGAGGTCGACCGCCTGACCGAAGAACTGCAGTACATGACCGGGCGCAAGGTCTCGATCTCGATCATGGAGATCAAGAACCCCGACCTCGAAGCCCAGCTCATCGCCGAGGGCATCGCCGAGCAGCTCAAGAAGCGTGCCTCGTTCCGTCGCATCGTGAAGATGCGTGCCGAGGCCGCCATGCAGTCCGGCGCGAAGGGTGCCCGCATCCTGCTCGCCGGTCGTCTCGGCGGTGCCGAAATGAGCCGCCGCCTGGACACGCGTCTGGGTTCGATGCCGCTCAGCTCGCTGCAGGCGAACATCGACTACGGCTTCGCCGAATCGTTCACGACCTACGGCGCCATCGGCGTGAAGGTCTGGATCTACAAGGGCATGTACTCGGAAGAGTCTGCCGAGGAAACCGAGTCCAAGGCCGCCGGGGCCCGCCCCCGCGCTCGCGGACGCCGTTGATCGCCGGCTTGCCGAGCGCATCATCCCACGGATCACTGAAGTCCTGATTGAGAAGGTTTAACCCATGCCCCGCATGCCAAAGCGAGTGAAGTTCCGGAAAGAGTTCCGGCGGGCCAGTCGCGTCAGCGACCGCAAAGCCACCAAGGGCAACTACGTTGCTTACGGCGAATTCGGTCTCCAGGCGCTCGAGCCCTGCTGGCTGACCGCGCGTCAGCTCGAAGCCGGTCGTATCGCTGCCCAGCACTTCCTCAAGCGCCAGGGCAAGGTGTACATCCGCGTGTTCCCTGACAAGCCCGTCTCCAAGAAGCCGCTGGAACAGCGCATGGGTAAGGGTAAGGCGGACACGGACTACTGGGCGGCTCGCGTGAAGCCCGGCACGATGCTCTTCGAGATCGCCGGCGTTCCCGAGGAAGTCGCTCGTGGCACCCTCGTCCGCATCGCGCGCAAAATGCCCGTTCGCTGCCGCTTCGTCGGTCGCCGCCTCGCCGTCTGATCTACGAACGCACAAGGAACCAGGAAATGGACGCTCAAGAAGTACGCAAACTCACAGACGAAGAGATCGATGTCGAAATCGATCGCATGCAGCGCAAGCTCTTCGACCTCCGTTCGCAGGCGGTGACCGAGAAGATCGAGAACCCGAGCCTGTTCAAGAAAACCCGCCGAGGCGTCGCCCGGCTGAAGACTGAAAAGCACATGCGAGCACTGAAGAAGCAGGGGGCCGCCTCATGAGCGACTCGGAAAAAATCACCGGCACGAAGATCGGGCTCGTCGAGTCCGATGCGCGTGACAAGACCCGTCGCGTCGTGGTGCAGTTCCTCGCCAAGCACCCCAAGTACGGCAAGTACGTCCGCAAGCGGACCGTCCTGCACGTGCACGACGAGGACAACCAGTCGCATCGCGGCGACCGCGTCGAGGTCAAGCAGTGCCGTCCCGTCTCCAAGACCAAGTCCTGGGAACTCGTCCGGATCGTCGAGAAGGCCCCGGGCAACTAATCAACCCCGGTCGAGGCCCGGGTCAGGGCCATGACCGTTCGTCAGATATCCGCGGCAGCCGCCGCATCAGCGGGTCACACCGCTGCGAGTGAAGTTCGAGGTTAACGATGCTTCAGCAAGAATCACGGTGCGAAGTCGCCGACAACTCGGGTGCCAAGATCGCCTACGTCATCCGGGTACTGGGTGGCTCGACGGCTCGCGGCAAGTTCACCCGTCGCCAGGCCGGCGTGGGCGATCGCGTCGTCTGCTCCGTCAAGAAGGCCCTCCCGGGCGCGGACGTGAAGTCCGGCGACATCGTCAAGGCGGTGGTCGTTCGGACCTCCTACCCGACGCGTCGCGCCGACGGCTCCTACGTCCGTTTTGATAACAACGCCGTCGTGCTCATCGGGCCCGACGGCAACCCCAAGGGGACGCGCATCTTCGGTGCGGTCGCCCGTGAACTCCGCGATCGCGGATACATGAAAATCGTTTCTCTCGCTTCGGAGGTCGTCTGAGTCATGCCGAGCCATATCCGTAAAGGCGACGACGTTGTCATCACCGCTGGGCGCTTCCGCGGCCAGACCGGCAAGGTCGTCCGCATGATCAACAAGCACGACCGCGTCGTGGTTCAGGGCCCCGGCATCGAGGGCATCACGCGCAACGTCAAGCCCACCCGCGTCAACCCGCAGGGCGGCCAGGTCGAAGTCGATCGCTCGTTCCACATCTCCAACGTCTCGCCGGCCGTCGATGGCAAGCCCTCACGGGTTCGCTTCGAGACCAAGTCCGACGGCTCGAAGGTCCGCGTCGCCGTCAAGGGCGGCAAGCAGATCGGCGATCCGCTCCGCAAGGTGAAGAAGTAACCAGTTCACCCGTCGGTCCGGCCCCATTCCGAACCCGGAACCGTTTGATCAGGACTCCCGGCCTCTCCGGGAGAGAAGAGGACACCACCAATGGCGAAGTCCGCAACAGTTGATCCCAAAGACAACGGCCCCGCCGTCGCGCCGCGCCTGCGCGACCAGTTCAAGAGCGAGGTCGCTCCGAAGCTCAAGGATCAGTTCGGCATCACCAACGCGAACGCCTGGCCCAAGCTCGAGAAGATCGTCATCAACGTGAACATGGGTCGCCACATCGAGGGCACCAAGGTCCCAGCGAACATCAAGGACCAGATCATCGACACGCTGACGAAGATCACCGGCCAGAAGCCGGTCGTGATCAAGGCCCGCAAGTCGGTGTCGAACTTCAAGGTCCGCGAGGGCTACGACACCGCCGCCATGGTCACCCTTCGCCGCGAGCGGATGTGGTACTTCCTCGATCGCCTGATCAACCTCGCCGCCCCGCGTATCAAGGACTTCCGCGGCCTTCCCGCCACGTCCTTCGACAAGGCCGGCAATTACTCCATGGGGCTGAACGAGCAGGGCGTGTTCCCCGAGATCGATATGGCCCGCGCCACGTTTACCCACGGCATGAACATCAACTTCGTGTTCAGCAACTCCAACGCCGAAGTCAGCAGATTCGTGCTGACCGAACTCGGATTCCCCTTCGCCAAGAGCGACGAAAACTAATCCCGAAAGCACACTGATATGGCAACCAAAGCTCAGATCGCCAAAAGCAATCGGACTCCCAAGTTCAGCTCACGCAAGGTCCGTCGGTGCGAGATCACCGGTCGCGCCCGAGGCGTGTATCGCAAGTTCCGCGTCAGCCGCATCATGCTCCGCAAGCTCGCGCTCGAGGGCAAGGTCCCCGGCATGCGTAAGGCCAGCTGGTAAGGAACCGGCCGGGACCCACCGGCCACTGATCGCCGGCCATCGAGGTGGCCATTGACGGCGTCGGGTATCGGGCAGGCAACCATGCCGAGCCGACTGACCCACGCCACACCAGACACCACTGAGTCGGGCCCGCAGCCCGCAAGACAGCACCGGAAGAACAACCACCATGGCGATGAACGACCCGATCGCGGACATGCTCACCCGCATCCGCAACGCCACCCGGAACCACGTCAAGGACTGCCTGGTCCTCAACAGCAAGGTCTGCCGCGGTATTGCGTCGATCCTTGAGAGCGAGGGCTACATCGAGGGCTTCGACGTGATCGAGGACGGCCGCCAGGGCCAGATCCGCATCCGACTGAAGTACGGCTCGCGCGGGGAGACCATAATCAACCGCATCGAGCGCGTCTCGAAGGTCGGCTGCCGCGTCTACAAGAAGGTCGACGAACTCGACCGCCCGCTGCAGGGTCTGGGCATCTCGATCGTCTCGACTTCGTCGGGCGTGCTCAGCGATCGCCAATGCCGCGAGAAGAAGGTCGGCGGCGAGGTCCTCGCCTACGTCCACTGATCCACCAGCCGTCGAAAGATTTCCACCGGACGGACCGTCCGGACAACCCGTGATTCTCAGCGAGCCGAAATCCACCGGTCGCGAGTAGCACCCCCGCCCGCCCCGGGCGGATGAGAAGGAACGAACCATGTCCCGCCTCGGAAAGAAGCCCGTCGAACTCGGGAAGGCAAACGCGGAGATCTCCGGTCGCAAGATCAAGATCTCCAGCGGCAACGCCACGCTCGAGTTTGAGCATCACCCCAGTGTCATCGTCTCCCACAACAAGGACGACAAGACGCTCGAGGTGACGGTCGACGACAAGCACATGAACAGCAAGCCCGTCCTCGCGCTCTGGGGAACGACCCGCGCGATCCTGGCGAACATGGTCGTCGGTGTGACGGAGGGCTACGAGAAGAAACTCGAAGTCGTCGGCGTCGGCTACAACGCGACGCTCGCCGGGCAGAACCTGAACCTTAAGGTTGGTTTCGCGAACACCATCGCGGTCCCGATCCCGCAGGGCGTCGACGTCACCGTCGACAAGCAGAACATCACCGTGAAGGGTGCTGACAAGCAGAAGGTCGGCCAGTTCGCGGCCGTCGTCCGAGCCACCCGCAAGCCCGAGCCCTACAACGGCAAGGGCATCAAGTACGCCGACGAGACCGTCGTCCGCAAGCAGGGCAAGGCGTTCGGCAGCTGATCAGGCTCGCCAGGGAACAACCCACTTCTTCAACAGATCACTTTGCACCGGGCTCGAACGCATCCCGGACCGAATCAAGAGGTCACTCCGATGGACAGGCAGAAAAGAAAAGCCGTTCGGCGCAACCGACGCCGCGTCGGCATCCGGCGCAAAATCAGCGGCACCCCGACGCGTCCGCGTCTGGCGGTCTACCGTTCGCTGAACCATATCTACGCGCAGGTAATCGACGACATCAACGGTCGCACCATCGTTTCCGCTTCGACCCGCGACAAGGGCGTCTCCTCGTCCACGAGCGGCAACTCCGAAGCCGCGGCCATGGTCGGCAAGCAGATCGCCGAGAAGGCCAAGGCCGCCGGCATCACGAATGTCGCGATGGACCGCTCCGGCTTCAAGTACCACGGGCGCATCAAGGCTCTCGCGGACGCGGCACGCGAAGGCGGCCTCCAGTTCTGATCGCTTCGTATCGACTCACAGGATCACACCCCCGGGGCCGACAGCCCCTCACCGATAGCAGGTAAGCAGCCATGGTCGAATTCCTCGACGACACAAACCAACTCGAAAGCAACACGATCGGCGTGTTCCGCTCAGCCGCGACGATGGCCGGTGGCCGCCGTTTCAGCTTCGGCTCGCTCGTCGTCGTGGGCGACAAAGGCGGCCGGATCGGGCTCGGCTATGGCAAGGCCAACGAGGTCCCCGCGGCCATCGAGAAGGCCCAGAAGGACGCCAAGAAGAACCTCAAGCGGGTTAACCTTCAGGGCGGCACGATCCCCCACGAGGTCCAGGGTCGCTACGGAGCGTCGTCGGTGAAGCTCATCCCCGCCTCGCCGGGTACCGGCGTGGTCGCGGGCGCCACCGTTCGCGCGGTGCTCGAACTCGCGGGCATCACCGACTGCATGACCAAGTCCTCCGGATCCAACAACTCCAAGAACCTCGCTAAGGCTGTTCTCGACGGGCTGATCCAACTCCGCTCGAAGGACACGTTCGCCACGCTTCGCGGCGTCGAGATTGGCGATACCGAGGTCGACGAACGCATCGACCGCGGCTCGGCCTTCATGCCCACCAGCACGACCGACGCCGAGAAGATGCGCGGCCCGGTCAACCGCGTCGGCGAAGACTCGCGTGGTCGCGGCGGACGCGGTGGTCGTGGTGGCGGACGCGGCGGTCGCTCCGGTGGCCCCGGACGCGGTCGCAGCGGGGGCGGACAGGACAGCGGCTCTTCGGGGTCGTCGTCGGGTTCGTCCGAGTCCGCACCCGAATCCAGCGGTTCCTGATCGCTTCACCGTCCAGCCCACCCGTACAACGATCCAAACACACGCTCCGTTCACCACGGAAACAGGCGACGGGAGATACCCGCCATGATGATTCACGAAATCACCGCCCTCGCAGGCAAGTACAAGCAGCGCAAGCGCGTCGGCCGAGGCCGCGCCTCCGGTGTCGGCAAGACCTCCGGTCGCGGTCACAAGGGCGCCGGCTCGCGTTCGGGCTTCTCAGCCCGCCACCAGTTCGAAGGCGGCCAGATGCCGTTCTTCCGGCGCATGTCCAAGCGCGGCTTCACCAACGTCAACTTCACGGTGCCCTTCTGGACCGTCAATCTCCGCGACCTGCTCGATCACCCCGAGTTCGCCAAGGGCGGCGAGGTCACCAAAGAGCGCCTGGCCGAAACCGGGCTCATCCGTGGAGATGACCGTGCCGTCAAGATCCTGGGCGATCTCGGCAACCACGAAAAGGTCGGCGTGAAGTTCTCGGTCAAGGTCGAGCGTGTCACCGATTCCGCCCGCAAGCACATCACCGACGCCGGCGGCTCCGTCGAGGAGATCGGCACCCGTCGTGACATCGTTCGCGGGGTTGACCGCAACTCCGACGACCGGGCTCCCAAGAACCTTGGCAAGAAGCTCAAGCGCACCAGCCCCGGGTCCAAGAAGAAGAAGTGAGCCACCGGGCGGCACCGAGCGACCAGCCGTTCCGGTCGCTCGCTTCCCGGTCGCGTCAGTGATACTGTGAGGGGCGGTTCGTGGGCATTCCAGAAGGTTTGTCCGGCGTACCGCCCGCTTTCTTTGGAAAGCAGCCCGCAAGTCCCCGAACTCCAACCCGCCCGATGACCCGAGTCCTCTCGGGAGCCGTCGAGCCGAGGCCAGGCCGAACACGATGCTGAACGCCTTGATGAACTGCTTCAAGATCCCGGATCTTCGCAAGAAGCTCCTGTTCACCATCGGCATGCTGGTGGTCTACCGAATCGGCTACTGGGTGCCGGTGCCAGGTATCGACCAGCAGATTCTGAAGGACTTCTTCGAGCAGGAAACCTCGGACGGTTCGGCCTTCGGTCGCGTCGCCCAGTTTGTCTCGATCTTCTCCGGCGGCACGCTCGGCCAATCCACGATCTTCGGCATGGGCATCATGCCCTACATCTCGGCCGCGATTATTTTCCAGTTGCTCCAGTCGGCCGTGCCAGCCATCAAAAAGCTGCAGGAAGAGGGCCCCTCCGGTCGCCAGAAGATTCAAGAGTGGACCCGGTACGCCACGATCGGCCTCTGCATCGTGCAGGCGTTCGGTTGGCTCACCTTCATCACCAGCAGCGGCATCGTGTACGAGGCCTACGCCGGCAACCCCATGTGGTGGGTGATGGCCATCACCGCCATGACCGCCGGCACCGTGTTCCTGATGTGGCTCGGTGAGCAGATCGACAAGTACGGCATCGGCAACGGCGTCTCGCTCATCATCACCGCCGGTATCCTCGCCCAGATGCCCGGGGCGTTCCTCTGGCTTGTCCAGAACTCGCCGGTCGGACAGATCGGCTTCATCGGCTCGCTGCTCGGTATTCCGCAGACCGATCCCCAGCTCACTTGGATGCAGCTCATCCTGCTCCTCGGTGCGTTCGTCGGTGTTGTCGCCGGTGCGGTCCTCATCACCGTCGCCCAGCGCCGCATCCCCGTTCAGCAGGCCAAGCACACCCGTGGGCGCCGCGTCTTTGGCGGCCAGCGGTCCTACCTGCCGCTGCGCGTGAACCACGGCGGCGTCATGCCCATCATCTTCGCCAGCTCCATCATGATCTTTCCGTCGGTCGTCTTCGGAGCGCTCGCTCAGCAGTCGCAGGGCGAGGGCGGCTGGTGGAGCGGGCTGATGCAGTTCCTCGGCGACAACTTCGTCATGGGCCAGTACCCCTACATCCTGCTCTACATCGGCATGGTGTACTTCTTCAGTTACTTCTGGACGACCGTGCAGTTCAACCCGGAAGACATGTCCAAGCAGCTCCGAGACTCCGGCTCGTTCATCCCGGGCCTCCGTCCCGGCCCACGCACCGCCGAGTACCTCGAGACGGTCATGGAGCGCATCACCTATGTCGGTGCCGGCTTCCTCTCGATTATCGCGGTCATCCCGATGGTCGTGCAGACAAGTTTCAACGTCGACTTCATGGTCGCGTCGTTCCTCGGCGGCACCGGCCTGCTGATCGTCGTGTCCGTCGGCCTCGACCTGATCCAGCGCATCGAAGCCAACCTGCTCATGCGGAACTACGCCGGCTTCCTCGGCGGCAACGACCAGGGCAAGGGCCCGCGCATCCGCGGCACCCGGAGCTGATCGATCTCTATCCCACGCGTCCACACGGGCCCGGCGACTCGCCGGGCCCGTTTGCGTTTCGGCTACACTTTTTCGCCATGTTGAACCCGCACTGGTCAGGTCCGCCCATACGCATCAAGACCGCCGACGAGGTCGAGCGCTGTCGCGCCGCGGGGCGCGTGGTCATCGCCGCTCTCGAAGCCGCGCACCAGACCTGCGTCGCGGGCGCGACCACCATCGACATCGACCGGGCGATCAGCGAAGTTCTGAATTCGAACGGCGCGACCGGCCTGTTCCGCGGCTACCGCCAGAGCGACTCGCCGCCCTTTCCCGCCGAAGCCTGTATCTCCGTCAACGACGAAGTCGTCCACGGCATCCCGGGCGATCGTGTGCTGCAGCCGTGCGACCTGGTCAGCGTTGATGTCGGCGTTCGCATGGATGGCTACTGCGGAGATTCGGCGGTGTCGTTTCTCGTCCCGCCCCCGCCGGACGCCGACGACGAGCAGCGGGGGATCTATCGCGAGCGGGCCGCCCTGATCGACGACACCAGAGCCCTCCTCGACGGGGCCATCGACCTGATCCGACCGGGGCGTCGCTGGTCGGAGATCGGGCGCTGGATGGAGCAGGCGACGCAGGAAATGGAGCGGGATCTTGTCACCGAGTTCGTCGGACACGGCATCGGTGCGGTCCTCCACGAGCCTCCGAAGGTGCCGTGCTACTGGAGCGGCTTCGTCGGCCAGGACTTTGTCCTCGAGCCCGGCATGATCCTCGCCATCGAGCCCATGCTCGTCATCCGCGACGCGACCGGCTGGCCGGACCCACCGAGCGTGAACGGATCGGGCCTGCCGTACCCACGAGCAGCGATCGTGACCGCCGAAGACGGCTGGACGGTGCGGACCGTGAGCGGAGCGGTCGCCTGCCATGAAGAATACATGGTTTTGGTTGGGGAATCGGGGCCAGAGCCACTGACCCTCGGAACACCGCGCGTGGACTATCTCGGGCTCATCGGCGGCGTCTCTGGACGTTCTGCTCTTGAAAAATTCTGAGTCTGCGTCCCAGTCTGCAGCACGCCAGCCGGGTTTTTGATACTCTGCTCGACCCGCTCGGGTTGTGGGACCCGTGCGCGGTCGCATCGCTGGCGTTCTCGCCAGAGTCGCGAACCCTGAAGTTTCCTACGGATTCACGCGCCTCGGGTCCTCCCGGCGCGGTCCCGGTCGATTGTGAAGGCGGTCAGTCATGAAGGTTCGTTCGAGCGTGAAGCGGATTTGCAGCGGTTGCAAGATCGTGCGCCGGAAGGGCGTCGTGCGCGTCATCTGCTCCTCCGACCCCAAGCACAAGCAGGTTCAGGGCTGATCACAGTTCAGAGCCGCTCACTCTCCTGACGCATACTCTCGGAGTTCTTAAGCATGCCCCGTATCGTTGGCGTTGACATTCCTGACAAGAAGGCGATCCGATACGCCTTCCGTTATATCCACGGCATTGGCCCGAAGTACGCCGATGAGATCATCGCGAAGCTCGGCCTCGACCCGACGACCAAGGCGATGGACCTGACCGAGTCCGAGGTCGCCTCGATCTCGCAGCTCCTCGACTCCGAGTACCTCGTCGAGGGTGCCCTCCGTCGTCAGGTGCAGCAGAACATCCAGCGCCTCCGCGACATCAAGGCTTACCGTGGCGATCGCCACCGTCGCGGCCTTCCCGTCCGCGGCCAGCGCACCAAGTGCAACGCCCGCACCCGCAAGGGACGCAAGAAGACCGTTGCCGGCAAGAAGGGCGTCAAGGGCTGATCCGCCGCTCGCGTCGGTCCGTCCGATCGCGAGCGTCCGGTCCCGTCCGGCGTCCGACCCTTTCAGTTTCGCGGCGAGCGCCGCGCGACTCGTACAGCACCTTTCATTCCCGGTCGAGCACCTCTTCGGTGGGGACAACTCGGCTGGCAGATAGTGAGATTCAAGCAAGATGGCGAAGAAGCAGCGCAAGGTCCGGAAGAACGTGGTCAAGGGCATCGCCCACATCAAGGCGACGTTCAACAACACCATCGTGACCATCACCGACATGAACGGCGAAGCGGTCTGCTGGGACTCGGCCGGCACCATCGGCTTCAAGGGATCACGCAAGTCCACCCCGTTCGCCGCGACCCGCGCCGGCGAGTCGGCCGGCTCCAAGGCCCGGAAGATGGGCATGGTCGAACTCGAAGTCCGGATCAACGGCGCCGGCGGCGGACGCGAGTCGGCCGTGAACGGCCTCTCGTCCACCGGTCTGAAGGTCACCGCCATCGAAGATCGCACGCCGATCCCTCACAACGGCTGCCGCCCGCGCAAGAAGCGCCGCGTCTGATCGCATCGAATCACCGCCGTGATGGTCGAGAGGGCATCGCGGCGCTTCCCGTTTCCTCGTCGGACAGAAAGTTCGGAGCGTCGATCGGCAGCGACGCCCCGCACTGTGAACCGCCGAGGCGTCACCGTTGGCACCCTGCCGAATCACCGAGGAGTCGAACATGCGTGTTCGCTGGCGTGGGCTCGAACTGCCCGCACAAGTAATCGAAGACACCCGCTTCTCTTCCGAGGACTACGGCCGCTTTATGGTCGAGCCTTTCGAGCGCGGCTTCGGCACCACCGTGGGCAATTCGCTCCGCCGCGTGCTGCTCTCGTCGCTGGAAGGCGCTGCCGTCTCGTCCGTCAAGATCCACGGCGCTGAGCACGAGTTCACCTCGCTCCCCGGCGTCATGGAAGATGTCACCGACATCATCCTGAACATCAAGAACCTGGTCGTGAAGCTCGATTCCGACGAGCCTAAGACCATGCGCCTGGCCGCGACCGGCCCCGGCGAAGTCACCGCCGACCTGATCGAGGCCGACACCGCGATCACCATCCTCAACAAGGACCTGGTGATCTGCACGCTGACCGACGAGGTCGACTTCGAGATGGATCTGACCGTCAGCAAAGGACGCGGATACGTCCCGGCCGCCGAGCAGTACAAAGACGCCGCGGAAGAGGTCGAGGTCGGGATCATCCCGGTCGACGCGATCTACAGCCCCGTGCAGCGCGTCCGTTACAAGGTCGAAGAGACCCGCGTTGGCCAGAAGACGGACTACGACAAGCTGACGCTGGAGATCTGGACCAACGGCACCACGACTCCCGAGCTCGCGCTCGTCGAGGCCGCCAAGATCCTGCGCAAGCACCTCAACCCGTTCGTCCAGTACTTCGACACCGGCGAGGAGCGTGTCTCGGAAGAGGCCGCCGCCGCCGCGTCCGTCGACGACGAGCTGGTCCGCAAGCTCAACATGCCGATCTCCGAACTGGACCTCTCGGTCCGGGCGAGCAACTGCCTGGAATCGGCCCGCATCAACACGGTGGCGGAACTGGTCAGCAAGTCGGAATCCGACCTGCTCAAGGTCCGCTCGTTCGGCAAGACCTCGCTGCGTGAGGTCAAGCGCAAGCTCGCCGATCTCGATCTCTCTCTGGTCATGCCCTTGCCCGAAGGCGTCCACATCGCCGGCTGATCAGCCGGTTTCGAATCAACCGACCGGCGCGAGCCGGACGAGGAATTTCAGCACGAACCAGCCGGGAAGTCTGTTCGACTCCAACCGGCGAAGACAACTCCGGAGCACCCGGGCGAAAGCCGGCGGGACAACTCCGGGGCGGAGAATAGAGCCATGCGTCACCGCAAAGGCGGACACAAACTCGGTCGCACCACTTCGCACCGCGCAGCCACGCTGCGGAACCTCGCTGTTGCGATGTTCGAGCACGGTCAGATCGTGACCACGCTGCCCAAGGCGAAGGCGGTCCAGCCGTACGTCGAGAAGATCGTGACCCTCGCCAAGCGGGGCGACCTGCACTCGCGTCGGCTGGTCATGAGCAAGCTCGGGCACGACCGTCGCGCCTTCGCCTGGCTCTACCTCCCGGCGGACGCGACCGACGCCGAGCGTGAAACGCAACAGGCGATGGTCTCGCGTGCCGA
>JANSXG010000233.1 GCA_024743075.1 bacterium
AAGATGCCCCGCACTCGCTCATTTCTCATTCTTCGCCCCCGCCCGAACGCGGTTTCTTCGCCTTGCCGTCACCCTCCGACGCCTCGAACAGCGCCTGCTGGTTCGGCACATCCCGCACCCGCTGGTTCATCTCCTCGAGCTGCTTGAGGATGTCTCCAACGTTGCGGAACTGGTAGTACTCGCTCGCGAAACGAACGTACGCGATCTCATCGACATCCTTCAGACGGTCCGCCACCATTTCACCGATCTCGCGGCTCTCCACCTCGCGATCGAAGGTCCGATGCACCAGATCCTCGACTTCCTCGGCGATCCGAAGTTTCACTTCCTCCGCCACCGGTCGCTTGCCGCACGCCACCGCGATGCCGCGCAGGATGTTGTCGCGGCTGAACGGCACGCGCGATCCATCCCGCTTGATCACCATCAGCCGAGTCGTTTCCTCAACCCGCTCGTACGTCGTGAACCGTTTGCCGCAGCCCAGACACTGTCGGCGCCTGCGGATCACCCGTCCCGCCTCGCTCGCGCGGCTGTCGATGACCTTGTCGTCGTTCGAATCGCAGTACGGACAAATCATCGAAGCAACACCCTGGCTACACCATCAGTGGGGGATCGGGACCGCGCACACTATATATGGATGCCGCTGATCCGTGTCCGTCCAGACCCGCACGCCCTCTTCCCCGCAAAGGTTCCAGATAACTCCTTCTTGCCCACCCTCCGCCCCGGGGGTACCCTGTTGCCAGAGGCACGCCCGTGCCTCGGAGTGATCAATCGTTGTCGAAACACCAGTCCACATCGCCGATATCCTTCGCAGCAGGCCGCTGCTCGGGAGTCGCGCGACCCGGCGTTGCGACACGTTCCGCGTCCCGACGCTCTCGATGATCACGACGTCTCTTCCCCATCCGGCCGACCATTGCCCGCTCAGCGCGGATCGCTGACCGGGTCGCACTGCACCATCCGGCGTGTCCAGCCGGATCCACCATTGAAGGAGCACAGACATCTCTAGGCGTTTCTACAGGGCTACCGGCCCGGTGCGCAAGACGCGCGTCAACCACGAGATCCGCATTTCGCCGATCCGTCTGATCAACGAGAACAACGAGCAGGTCGGGGTCATCGACACCCGCGACGCTCTCCGCATGGCCGAAGATGCCGGTCTCGACCTTGTTGAGATCCAGGCCGACTCGCGCCCGCCCCTCTGCAAGATCATGGACTACGGCAAGTACCAGTACGAGCAGTCCAAGAAGGGCAAAGGCGGATCCTCCGGCAAGACGCAGGAGATCAAGGAAGTCCGTCTCGGACGATCCGCCAAGATCGACGAGCACGACGTCAAGATCCGAGTCGATCAGGCCCGACGCTTCCTGATGGACGGCGACAAAGTCATCTTCATCCAGCGCTTCCGTGGACGCGAGATGGCCCACCAGAACATCGGCATGGATCGGCTGCGCGGCATAGTCGAGGAACTCTCCGACATCGCCAAAGTTGAGATGCCACCCCGCTCGCAGGGACGGCAGATCTCGATGATGCTGACGCCCGAAAAGCAGAAGGTCGAAGCCGCCAAGCGCGAACTCGCCAAGGCCAAGGCCCGCGAAGAAGCCGAGAAAGAGGCCGAGAAGGAAGCCGGCAAGGCAAAGGCCGAAGAGAAGCAGGCCGAACGCGAAGCCGAGACCGGTGATACCGAAAAGCTCAAGGGCGGCAAGAAGGCCAAGTCCCGCGGCGACAACCGCAAGAAGATCTCCGACGACCCGCTCGCCGGGCTCATCGAGGTATCGTCCGATATCGACGAGGACATGGTCGTCCTCCGCACCGACGAAGACGAGAAGGACTGAGCCCGCCAACCCAGACCGACCAGCGGTTCGCACAATCGCACCGCAATCCGAAGCCGACCGGCAATCCGCCGGTCGGCTTTTCGTTTGGCACCGGCCAAGATCAGCCGATTTCCCGCC
The DNA here is from genome assembly GCA_024743075.1 of bacterium. GTDB lineage: Bacteria > Planctomycetota > Phycisphaerae > Phycisphaerales > UBA1924 > JANSXG01. The sequence goes on from JANSXG010000233.1 coordinate 1,938, forward strand.
ACATCGCATCGTTTCGTGACAGAACGCGAAACGATGAGCGTCTCAGTCGGAACAAAGTCCCGACCGAACCGTCCGAGAGGTATCGATCAAGCCGCCAGTTGGCCGATACACCCCAAACCAGCGTCCCGAGCCGACCCAACAGGCCCAGCCCATGCCCCGCATCGCACTCATCTCCGACATCCACGCCAACCTCGAGGCGTTCGACGCGGTCCTCCGCGACATCGCCGGGTGTGCTGTGGATCAGGTCGTGTGCCTGGGCGACATCGTCGGCTACGGCCCAGACCCGGTCCGGTGCGTGGAACTCGCCTTCACCGTCTGCGACAAGATCATCCTCGGCAACCACGATGAAGCAGTCGTGAACGAGGCGATGTCGCGCCGCTTCAACCAGCGAGCCCAGGTCTCCATTCAGATTACCCGTCAACTCCTTCCCGATGAGCACGTGAACCTGCTCGCGACACTCCCGGACATGGCCAAGGTCGAGGACCTCACCGCCGCCCACGCCAGCTTCGGACCGCACCAGTACGAATACCTGTACTGCACCGAGTCGGCCTCACGCTCGTTCTTCGGTCTGCGCACCCGCCTCGGAGCCGTCGGGCACACCCACGTTCCCTCCATGTTCACGTCGCTTGAAGGCGCCCACGACATTCTCAACCAGATCGAGATCCTGCCGCTGGCCGGCAGCGTCGCGATGCCGCTGCCCGAGGACCGCCAGACGATCATCAACCCCGGCTCGGTCGGCCAGCCGCGCGATCGCAACCCCGACGCCAGTTGGGGCCTGCTCGACACCGAGTCGAACACCTTCCAGATCAAGCGCGTCGCCTACGACATCGATTCCGTCGGCGACAAGATCGCCCGCCTCGGTCTGCCTGATTTCCTCGGCGAACGCCTCCGCGTAGGCGCCTGATCACGCGAAACGAATGTGCATGTGCCACTGGCCGCTCGCCGGCCAGTACTGCCTGTGTGTGCCATGGCCGCCCTCCTCAGGCGGCTATGCGAGTCTCTTCATTGGGTACCAAGGTCTCCCGAGGGTGCCGTGGTCTGAGCGAAGCGAAGGCCACGTCGAAGCGCGCAAGTCCGCCCCGGCGCGCGCCGAGCGGGCTCGCCCGCATCGCCACTTTCCGACTTTCTCAAAGAATTTTCCGCCCGCAGTTCCTACGCATTTTCGCGCGATGTTTTCGCATCACCACCTCCTGCGCGCGCCGTCCGGGCCTGTCCTCGCCTTCTTACGAGAGGACAGTCCATATGCACACCGCCACCAACCAACGGTCCGAAACCGCCAACACCAACACCCAGACCGCCGAGGAAGTCCTCGCGCAGCTGAAGACGATCTACCGGATCAAGCGCCTCGAATCCGAGGTGACGATGGTCGCCGCGCAGACCAAGGCGCTCGAAACGCTCATGGCCTGCA
>JANSXG010000103.1 GCA_024743075.1 bacterium
CCTTTCTCGATGACTTCGTCGGTCCCTTCGAACCGATCGTCGAGAAGCTCTCGGAATCTGGCGACATCCCCTTCCCGAAGAGGACTGCCGTGGAGCACCACAAGGCGGACCTCCTGAGGAGAATCGTCGCCGCTCAGCACAGGTCAACACGCGCCGGAGGCACTCTATCCCCCAAGGCTGCCGTGCAGGACTGGATCAGCGGCGTGGAGTCCGAGACCCTTCAGATCCGGGAATACGCCGCGGATCTGCTCCGAGTACCCAAGGAGGAGGTCGTGTGGGTTACGCGCAAGCAGCTCGGACCAGATCTGTACAGGAAGTACCTGCAGGCAGACCGCGATCGCACAATCAATCCCGTTCGCCGCAAGACCGAGGTGAGCTCAAAGGGGAAGAAGACGCTGTATTTCGCGCTCCAAGACATCTACTACCTCGAAGCGGATGCGCTTCCAGGTCATTTGAAACAGATGCTCCGCAACGTGGGATTCAAAATTGACTGAGTAGTTGGTCTCAGCGTGGTCTCAGTCTGGTCAATCTGTCGTGGAGACGGCCTTGACCTCTTTTCGCGGTGACACCAAGTCGCAATGTTTGCGGCATGGAACATCCTCCCGAATCACACACGTCCAAACCCTCCAACCCAACAGTTAGCCGAGGCCGCGAGGCATTGCAGAGCGTCATGGCCGACGAGCGAACACAGGCCGCTCTTGAGTTTCGGCTGGCCAGGTACGCCGAACGAGGCCGCCTGTCCGAGGAGGACCTCGCCGACCTGCGGCAGGACCTCTGGCTCGAACTCGTCCGGGCGTTCGAACGCTTCGACCAAGACCGGTCCAGTCCGGGCACATTTGCACGACGTGTCGCCGATCGATGGCTGAAGCACCATGCGCGTGCCGACATCGCCCGTCAGCAGCGACACAGACACGCTGCAAAGGGATACGTCGATCGCGCGACGGCGTCGATCGAACCCGGCCATGACGCGCTGGACGTGCGGGCGGTTCTTGAGGCCCTGCCCGAGAGTGACGCGGCTTTGCTCTCCTCGTACCAGCATTGGTCTGTGACGGAGATCGCTGATTCGCGGGGACTGAATCGGTCCGCGACACACCGCCAGCTCAGAACCATCAGCAATCAGGCACGCCGCCGCTTCCCGCGGATGGCACTGGAGTTTTCTGATCTACGCAATGCAGCGGCGTCAGGAGCAGAGACACCGTTGAAGCGGCATCGTAAGTCTGTGTCTGATGACTGCAAGGAGCACAATCGATGAGCAGCAACTGGATCAAGCACGATGTGACGCTCGGCAACAAGCCAAGAGTGCACCGGATTGCCGCAGAACTCGGCCTTGACCGCTTCAGTGTCGTCGGTCGGCTCTGCGCGGTCTGGTGCTGGGCGGACAGCATGAGCGAGGACGGACGCATCCTCTTCGGGACACTTGAGCAACTTGACGCGATCGCCGAGTTCCCTGGCTTCGGTGAGGCCATGCTGATGGTTGGCTGGCTCAAAGAGGATGGCCACGATCTCATTGTTCCGGACTGGGAGAAGCACCACGGTTCCAGCGCAAAGGCCCGCGCTCAAACCAACCGGCGAGTAACGAAGCACCGCGAACGAGCCAAAACGCCCAAGAAGAACAGAAGCAGAAACGCCGACGACGAACCGGCGTGTAACGGTGGCGGCGTTACCAGAGGAGAGGAGAAAAGAGAAGAAGAGAGAAGAAAGAAAAGAACCTCCACCACGCGCGGGGGCGATTTTCCAACGACGAATGAACGCATGGAGGACATCCCCGGCGAGGGCGGAGCGGGCACCGTCGACCCGTTGCTCGCCGCCAAACGCCTCCTCGAATCCGAGGGCTGGGACAAGCAGCAATACCGTGATGAGCGTGAGATCGCCGGCCTGCTGACGGAGATCGCGAACGGCGAGCATCTCGTGCTCACGGGTGAGGCTGGCAAAGACGACCCCATCGGCTGGCTCCGACCGCGGATCCGGGCTTGGGTCGAGGCGCGTGGTGCCGAGCGCGAAGCGGGCCGCGGCGACTTCCTCGGACGAGCAAGCAACTGGGTCTGCAAAGGCCATTGGACGGATTCACCGGAGGCGGTAAAGCCCTACCTCGACGAGATCCCGACCGATGACGACGCGGCTGAACTGCTGAGGAACTCCTGACATGGCCATCCCAGACCGCTCAGAACTCGATGCGGATGAAGCCCGCGGGAAGCCGCTCTTCCAGCTGATCAGGGACGTGATGCCCCACCGATGGGGTAAGCGAGACTTCAGCCAGATCGAACAAAGCGAATGGATGCGGATGCTGGGCCGCCTTTCGAGGCAGTATCCGCAGGAGGTGATCGCCTCTGTGATCCGCAAGGGTTTCACGGAGGGCTTCTTCGAGAAGAATGTGTATCCAGGTAAGTTCGCCGAACTCGTGTCGGAGCACGCCAAGGCAAACTCGAAAGCGCCCAAACGAACAGCCAAGGACTGGGAGTGGCAGCGTGCTCTCGACTGGTGTGCGGGCGAGGCTCGGGGCGTGGGCATGTACGCCGAAAGACTCTTGTTCGACAAGATCCATCACTGTTATCGAGCGCTACAACGAGCTCTTGTCGATGAGCATCTCGACGAGTCCGTCGCCGAACAAGCGAGGCGCGACGCCCAGCCGAAGATTGATGGAGTGCTTGTCGAGCACTTTGGCAGCGAGCTGATCCAGCGATGGCGTGAGTGGATGAAGGAGCAGCGCCTCGCCGGGCAGAAGTACATGGAGCGAATTCGGGCAGAGCGACGTCGCAAGGAACAGGCCGCCGCGGCAAGGGCAGCACGGGAGCAAGGCTCCGTTCTATCCGAGCAACCCAATACGGCACCCGCTTCGGAAGACGCGGCCCCGGTCCAGCAGCCGTGATGCGTCTTGAGTAGGACACGACCGAGGATCAGCGCTTAGGCTGGTGGCCGGAGGCAATCATGTGCGGCCGGTTCACACGCGAGTATTCCTGGCAGGACGTCCACGACTTCCTCGATCTGAAGTTCCCGGCGGGGCTGAAGGTCGGGGATCCGGAGGACCTCGACAAGTCCTGGAATGTCGCGCCGACGCAGTCGAGCCTGATCGCGCACCGGAGCGAGGGCTCGGACGCCGCGGAGCTCACGGTCCGCAGGTGGGGCCTGATCCCCCACTGGGCCAAGGAGGCGTCGATCGGCAACCGCATGATCAACGCGCGGGCCGAGACGGCCGCCGAGAAGCCCGCGTTCCGCGTGGCGTTCTCCAAGCGCCGGTGCGTGGTCCCGATCTCGAGTTTCTTCGAGTGGGAGAAGATCGAGGGCCAGAAGACCAAGCAGCCGTGGCGGTTCGTCCGGGCCGACGGTGAGATCATTCTTCTGGCCGGCCTCTTCGAACCGCCCAACGAGCACGCCGAGCGCGGCACGTTCACGATCCTCACGACGCAGGCCAATGACTTCATGTCGTCCATCCACGACCGGATGCCGGTGATCCTGGAGCCGGAGGACGCGCCGAGGTGGTGCGATCCCGACGCGGGCAAGGACGAGGCATCTCAACTGCTCAGACCCGCGGCCGACGGGGTGCTGACGCGTCACAAGGTGTCGACGAAGGTCAACAGCCCGCGGAACAACGAGCCGGGGCTGGTGGAAGAGGTGGAGTGAGCGGCGGCCGGGCTCGTGAAGGGCGCACCCGTGACCCTCTTCAGCTCGATCTCGATGCGCGAAGGGCGCACCCGCGACCCCTTCCGATCGGAGCCGAGCTCAAAGGGGTCAGCCGTGTCCCCTAAGAACCGGGGACTCGACCGCGAAAGGGGACACGCGTGTCACCCACGAGAAACCCCCGACCGATGGCCGGGGGAGAAGGGTGCGATCGAATTCGGTCTGCTACTGGCCCTTCGGCTCCTCAACCAGCGCCCAGTACTCGGTCATGCCGTCGAGGTGCACGCCGCCCGAGGCTGCGTAGTTGCGCCGCCCGTCCTTGGTCACGATGCCGCGCTCGACCAGGAACGCCAGCGCGGTGGCCGCCTGCGTGATCGGCATGTTCTCCGCCGCGGCGATCGTCTCGACCGTGTCGCCTTCGGCGTGCTCGTCGAAGCGGTGGCAGACCGCCTCGAAGGCCCAGCGCGGGCAGCGGTGCTCGTACGGCTCGCCGCGCTCGGGTGTCACGGCGCGGACCAGTTTGCCGCGGCGATCGACCGAAAAGGTCTCGTCACGTGTAGTGCTCGCAGTTGGCCGCGTGCACATCACGAGCCCGCCTTGTCGGTGGCCTCGAACTCGCCGCGGCCGGTCTTGGCGAAGCGGGAGTCGCTGCCTCGATCGGCGATCTCACGGAGCATGGCGGAATAGAGCGTCGCGTAAGGCGTCTTGCCGTTCGTCTTCCAGCCCTTGGCGATGACGCGCCGGGCGATCTCCTTGCTGCGTAGCGGCTCACCGGCCTCCGCGAGGACGATGGCGGCCATGTCGAGCCCGCTGAGCTTGGAGCGCTTGCGGCGGGCCTTCTGCGGCTTCGCGTCGGGCTGATTCGTCGCGGCCCGCTTGGAGTTGGGCTTGCGGGTCGGCTTCTTCGTGGGCGTCTTCTTGCCGCTGGGCATCTTGGCGGTCGTGCTCTTCTTCGCCGGCGTCTTCTTCGTGGTCGTCTTCTTGCTGGTGGTCTTCTTCGTCGCCATGTCGGCGCTCCTTTCGGGGTCAAAAACAACGAAGCCCGCAACACGCGGGCTTCAGGTGGATCGGATGGGATGGACTGTCGGTCGGCTGTTGCACGCCGGGTGGTCCGTGCGGAGGGATGGTGACGGTGGAGACGGCGGGGCGGCCGCGGGGCGTGCTGGGCTCATGGCGTGTCTCCTTCGTCGCTTCTCCCGGGCGACGATCGCTCCGGGGTGCGGACACCAAGCCATGACTTGCGCCAAGATGGAAGCGGAATCTTCAGGAATGGCGGTAGATTCCTGAGAATCTGAGGGTCGGTCCCGAGTGCTGGCGGCCCCTACTCGGGTCGGTTGTCCTCAGCCGATCGGGTTCGGCCCGACGGGGGCGACGTTGGGCGCGTATCGCGTGACCGTGGGATCCGGCGACCGCCCTACCAGCCTCGAAGCGGCCCCCGGACGCTGCGGCGTCGGGGCACGTCGGGCCTCCTGTGAGGTCCCGAGATCCGGGGGCAACAGACCGGACGGGTCCTACCTGGCCCACTTCCGTTCCTGCCCCCCCGGGGAGCTGCCGGGCAAATAGACAGACCGTCCGTAGTGCCGTCGTCGACACGCGGATGGGAGAATGCTTCGATTTTGAAGCGAAATCACGGATCGAAGCTTCAAAGCGAGCATCTTCTAGCTTCACGGCCGTGCACCCACGCACCGCTGAGCAGTAATTGCAGTCCGACCTAGGCGAGACAGCAGATGGGGACCAATTGGACCGGCCTCGCGACCTGCAAACGCGACTGAGCGTTGCTAGCCCCGACTTCGTCGTTGGGGTATGCGGTGGAGTCGGCGGTCACCGCGATGGTGGCCGTGGCAACGCGCCTCGTGGCAGACTGCGAGCTAGAGATCAGCAACCGGACCGCGCAGCAACCTAACGCTTCGGACGCGGCAATGAGCCGTCGATCACGATTGCCCGCAGGTGCCGCTCGCCGTCGGAGCCACCATCGAGATCAGCAGCCTGCTTCGACAGAATCGCCCTCGCCTGGTCCATAGACCCCCAGCGCGGTTTTCGGCTTCCTCCCGGCTCATCCATCCACACCACCACGTAGCACCCGCAGCTCGTCCCAAGTTCGTCCATGTACCGTTCGACGAGTTGAGTCTCCATGGCTGTCTTCGCTTCTTGATTGTGCGACAACTTTACCTCGACCGGAACGGCAATCTGCGGTCTACCGACGGCTCCCGCTCTGGGCACATCTACGAGTACGTCAAGCCTTGATCCCGGAGCTCCGGCGTCTCCGTCTCGCACTCGCCTGCGAATCTGCACCTCGCGATTCGCCGTTACCGCGTACTTGTGGAAGTAGTCTCTGATCGCCGCGCAGATTTTGTCGGACACTCGCTCCTCGCTCTTGGGAGTCGGTTCTCGGTCTCTCGGCGTATCCCATAGATCCTCTAGCTCACTAGGAGAGTGATGGTGGAGCCGACCCTCGTACGCCTCCAGAGCGGCCTGTATTCCGTCGAGAACGTCGGCCTCATCCAGGATCAATCGCTTGTCAGCAGAATTCAGAACCCTCGTGATCGCTTCGAGCTGATGTGGCTGCCAATTGGCCATCCGGTGATTTCGTTCCGCCTTGGCTCTCGGTCGACGCAGCCATTGATACTTCTTGCCGTAGCGCGACTCCAAGTCCCGGAATGCCCGCACAGACTCCGCGTCACCTCGGCCGGACGCCTCATTCATCAAACGGTGGAGAAAATTGTCCATACGCTCGGCGTTCACGAGCTCACCTGTATTCTCCTCCTCATCCTTCGACCCTTCCGCAAAGACTGGGTGGTACAGATCAAAGTAGTGAACAAGAACCTCTCGAAGAAGATCTGACGGTAGTGTGGAGAGACTGGGCGTGTCATCGTCGTCATCCTGCCACATCATCGCCCTCGCAAAGCGATTGAGCAGATTCGGCTCGCCTGGTTGCTGCTGCTTCAGGAGTTCAACAAGCGGTCCCCATCCGCGTTCTGGGTCAACTGCTGCGAACGCGACGCCCACTTCGAAAGCGGTCGACGCGTCGAAGCCTTCCCTAGTTTGGTCAAGCAGTTTCTCGCAAGTGGCGACGGAAGCCGTTGGAGCCGCCGTATGCAGCAACATCGTGACCGTTCGGCAAATGCGCGCTTGGATCCTTTGGCACTCCAACGATCGGATGAGGTCGAGCACAAGCTCCTCGTCCGGATCTTCAGCTGACGACGAGAAAGCCTCGCGGAGGACCGATGCTGCATCTGACTCATCTGACTCCACCAATCGGACGATCGAACTCCGAAATGCTCCGCCAGCTTTCGATCGCAGTGCTTGAAGGATTGACAGTTTGGTTTCGCTGTCCTCTCCAACCATGCCTGGGTGCAACTGTCGAACAATGTACTCAGCTTGATCCGCCCACCACTGCTCCGTCCTCGACAGAAGCCAAGCGTTCTTTTCTTCAAGCAGAAGCCAGATCGCGATAAACACCCCAGGGTTATTGAAATTCGGCTCACCTTCTTCACTGCCATCGAAGGTAGAGGATTCGGCTTTCAGGTAGCACACAGCCGCATCCTGTGTCCGGCGTCGGAGCTCAGGAGGCGCTGTCCGCCAGAACGTCGACCTGACCACATCTCTGCAGAAGCTCTCCTCGTCATCAACTCCCGAACGATTGACGTGGAAGCAGATATGGGGAAAGTAACCTGCGTCCGATTCGCAAAGATCTAGAAGCAGCCCAATCTGTTCGCGAGGCTCCACCGATTCGCGCTGGGATCGACCGCGTTCGCGAAACTCTTCCATTTTCTTGTGGCGCTCAATTGCCTTCTCTGCTTCTGGCGAGTCCAGTTTCGTAACCCGTCGGAATTGCAGTATCGAGGCGACGGGCTCCTGATCCCGAACTTTCAACCACGCATCGACACGCTCGCTCGCGTCGTGCCAACGGGTCACGGATGCGAGTTCGGCGTAAACCTTTCTGGCGACCGCGTCTCGCTGTGAATCGACCGCCTGTTCGAGCAGCCATTGAAAATCCGTATCTTGGATCAAACCGGGGGTGCTAGTGTAGAGCCAAAACAGCATATCACCCTGGCGCGCGTTCGCCGCGATCGCATGGATCAAGGCGTATCGATGCTCACTCTCGACGGACTCGAAGACCGATCCGCGGTTGGTCTTTCCGGCAGCTCCACCATGCGGTCGATCGGGCGGGTTTAATGGAGATGACTCGAAGTGCTTCATCGCAGCGAGCAGGACCTTTGCCAGAAGCTCAGCGGTCTCTGGGTCATCGAGATCGTCGAGCGCTGCGAGGCAGATTCGCTGCATCAAGCGCCATGCGCTTGAGTGGATCCTGCCTACTTTCGCTACTCCGCAAGCCCATTCAAGGCCCGGCTTGAAGTCTTCTCCCACATCGATTCCGTCCGAAGCCAAGCCATCTAGGAAGCTGTCGTACCTCCCGATGTAGCCCTCTGCAGGCAGTGTGCTGATGGCATCGAAGAGCTCGGCAACCGTCAGGTTGTCTGGCCAATTGCAGTAGAGAGCGATTCCACGCAGATCGTCATTATCGTCGCCTGCCGACCCGAAGGACAGGGGTTTTAGACGTCGCTTCGGACCGTCCGCGCCGAGTTTGTATACCGCGTGAGCTGCGGAGATCCGTGGGTAGAAGCCGGTGCGCTCGTCCAGAGCCAAACTGGCGAGACCGCCTGCCGTCTCCGATAGATTGCACCCCTCGATCATCGCGATGGCGGCGCGCAGCACATCATCATTCTCCCTATCGCGGTTCTCTATGATGTCTAGCATGTCACGCGCGAGTTCTGCGTGGCTAAATCCTCGCCAGTCGATACCAGCCGTCCAAACCTGACTGTCGGTGTACTGCCCTCTTCGAAACGCGTCGAGCAGCCCCTTCGCGGCCCTGCGCTTTAGATCGTCATCTACAATTTCTGACATACCGATCACCTCGGGATCGACCGTGGTTATCCACTCCGCGATTTCGAGGCTTTGCATCGCAGCGAAGGCCGCGGTCTCTCGCAGCGGCCCAGCAATGCACACTCGCCCGTCGACCCGACGGCGCAAGAACGCTTGGGCTTGGTGAAGCGGGAGTCCAGCTATCACGCCACTCGCTAAGAACTCAGCGATCTGCCTGTGGAAGAACCGGAATCGATCCTCACCCTCCCCCTCGCACAGCCCGCTGATACCCACGGCCATTGCCGACGCCGCTACATCCTCACACACCCCTTCGAACGCGGTCGCGAGTTGTTCTCGATCAAACGTTCCAGGCCTGGCGTTGTCGCGCAGGTCTACGACCTCGATGCCGCTAAGGACTCTCAAGCAAGCCAAGCGTCTCGCGAATCGAAGTAAGGCCTCTGACGACGTCAAGTGGGCACCGGCGGTCTTCTCCCGTTGACGCCGCTCACGCGCCAGCACGGCTACGCCCCGCCTCATAAGCTCCAGTCGGCTCTTCGGCAGACTGCCGTCTTCGCGGAAGATGCTCAGCAAGAGTCGGATTGCGAGCGGCTGTTGTGCAAGTGGTTGGGCATCGACTCGTTCGATCTCCGCGAGAAAGCGAGAGGCATCGATGCCCTCCACTGTCGCGATGCTCCGAACATCTTCCTCGGACAGTGGATCGAGCCTTGCAACGATCAAATTCTTCTTGCCGAAAACCTCACGAAGCGCGTCTTGGAGCGTATTCTGCCAAATAGCGGTGCGGCAAGTGATCCGGATCGCGTGCCCACCGAGCTCGACTGAAGTCCGAACCCACTTCGCGAGGACCCTTGCAGCGTTCGGGACCTGCACGAGGAACTCGTCCAGACCATCTAAGAAAATCGCGGATGGCCCATCGCATTCTTCGAGCAGTCCGGCGAGGAAAGCCCGCAAACTGTCACCGGAGTCTGCTTCGTCGAGCAGCTCATGATATGCCAGAGATCTGCCTTGGTTCCGATCGGTCTCGGCCAGGATGTTCAGCTCGTGCGTCTTGCCGCTTCCCGCGAACCCGAGCAGAACACATGCACGCCACCTGGCGAGTTCCGTCGTCTTCTGGGTTTGATGCTCCTCGGAGCCCGACAAACAAGTCCAACGCCGATCAATTGGCCAGACGACACTCATCGCCATCATTATGACGCCGAGACCTCAAGATTGACTAGCGTTACTGTCAATTGATTCAATATGCCGCTGAGAGCGTTGCTCGCCAGTCATGACCCGGTGCGTTCGACGCCGTCCGTTATCCACCGGTCTCTGAGCAAGGCAATGCTGCAGCGGCCGCCATCGGCAGTCCGGGTTCGCGTCGGAACAAGACGGTGTCGGTTGAGTCTGGCTCCTACACCACTGTTGGATTGATTCGGGATCGACGTGTGCCGTCTCACCCGGCATCTCGCGAAATCACCAGCGACCGTTTGTCCCGCGAGAATCGAACGGCAGACGCCGTGATCTCATCGACCAGCATCCCCTGCAGCTCGTCGCCCGGGCGCAGCCGCACGATCTCCGCGGTGTCGACGAGGTAGAGCGTGGCGACCGCAGGCTCTTCGGCGCTCGCCGCCCGCACCGCGAGCAGCTGTGCATTCAGACGAAGCGCCGGCGGCGGAGGCGGAGGCGTGACAACCGGCGGCGGCTGGGTCCAGAGCACCATGTCCGGGAACTCGGCGGGCAGTTGCGTGTCGATCGGTTCATCGTCGGTTGCCGGTGCGGGATCGCTCCGAGTTCCGAGCGGTGTTGGGTTCGCCGATTCCGGTGCGGGCAAAAACACCCACACCGTGCTTGCAACAAGCGCGATCAGCGCAGCCCCCAGACCCAGCCGGTGCCCACGAAGCGAAGAACTGCTCACAGCGATCCCTCCCGGATGATGTGCCACTGCGCTCGTTCCCAGCCGTCGTCGGCGCCCTCGTACACCGCCCAGAACGATCGGGTCTGAAGGTTCGGCACCTCGACGTCGATGCGGAACGCCCACGCGGACGATGCCGATTGCCAGGTCACGTCTCGCGGCCCTGAAACCGCCGCGTCTCTGAGACTCGGTGCTCCGCTACGGCCCGACGCGTTGGCCCTCCACTCCCGCAGCTGCTCTCCGATCTGCTCGGCTTCTTCGCCGAACACCGACTCGAGCAGTTCGAGCGGTACGGTCCGGGGGTTCAGGCGAAGCGGCCCGCGCTGCGCATCCGCGGCGAGCTCGGGAACCCGTACGGTGCCGAACAGGGCCGGCCGGTCGACCACCGATGGGAACAGCGCGGTCCCTTCTGAGGCGTCGGAAGTACTTGCCGCCTGCGCATCGAGCGCGGACAGCCCGAGTCGATCGCCTCCTGCCCCGTCGCTCTCAAGGCCGAGCCCCTCCAGCACACTTGGGTCGAACGGCAGGCGCGTGTCCTGGTCGTAGGCATGGATCCGGATGCTCACCGGTCCCTCCCGGGTCTCGACGGTGTCGTCCATGACGACAACCGCGCCGTGGGGTAGGTCGGCGTCGGCGACAGCGGTGTCGGCACGCCGGAGCAGCCACTGCTCGCACGCGGACCGGAGACCGTTCGTGAGGGATGCCGACCGTAGCGACTCGTCGTGCTGCCGGCTTGCCATGCCGCTGGTGGCAGCGATCCGCGCCGAGGCGATCACCGCACCGCTCGCGATCACGATGAAGCCCAGCACCACGAGCAGCGCGATGCCCCGATGTGTTCTTCGGCCCGGATCAACCATTGCGCGGCTCTGAAGGGGGCAGGTAGACGGCGGCCGAGCGCGTGATCCCGTGCTCGGTCGCGATCTCGATCAGCAGCAGTTCGTCACCGCTCGATCCGCCGGTCTCGGTGACCGAGACTTCGAACCGCGTGATCCTGCCCATCAGATCGCGGGGCTGGTCGGACTCGTCCGTGGTGTCGGCGCGCGTGAGGCGACCGCTGAGTTCGTCGAACCGGTACGTGACCACTCGCGCAGGCCGGTTCTCGTCGGTCGAGAACAGGATCTCGACACCGTCGACGGTCGTGACTACGGGCGGCCGATCGCTCTCGCCTTGGTCGATCGCTGTCTGCGCAGCGCTCCAGGCGTCCAGATCAGCGGTGATCAGGTCGACCGTTGCACCCAGAGCGCTCCGAACGGTGGCCTCAGCCTGCCGGTCGGCGGACACTCGCGCGATGTGGCTCGTGAGCGATGACGTCGCCGCGACGAGCATGGACAGCAGCGCGAGTGCCGCGAGCACCTCGACGAAGGTCATGCCACGTTGGGAGCAAGCAGGGATCATCGGCCCTCCCGCTTGGGTGGCCTGATGTACCAGCGGGTCACGAATCGATCGCCCTGTGAGATCCGCAGCCGATCGAACTCCGCGGTTGCGCGAACCAACTGCACTTCGAACCGGCCTTCGATCTGCCGGCGCTGGTCTTCGACGCTGTCGGCGGTGTCCCAGCGGTAGCCACCGTCGGTGGCGCGCAGCACGCCGAATCGGCTCGGGTTGGTGACGATGGCGTCGGCTGCGCGGTCGAGCGATGAGATGCCGACAACGAGCTCCACCTCGGGGGCATCGGACGACGGGCGCGACGCGTCCAGCCAGTTGAGCAGGCTCACGGCGGCGATGGACAGCAAGGCGGTCGCAAGCACGACTTCGAGCAGCGTCAGTCCTGATCTTGCTGGGTTTGCTGCGATCACCGCTCGCTCCGGATCACTTCGTGCCAGCCGGTCAGCCCGGCGAACCGCACAGTCACTGACGCAGCCCCGCTGGACACACGCACCTGATAGTCCACCGACTGTCCGCGAGCATCGACGACCAAGCGGTCGATCGGCGTACCCAGAGGCCGCTGCCAAGCCTCCAGTGTGATGCCATCGGGCAGGATCCGCTCGATGGACGGCGCATCGGCAGCGCTGCGATCGACGATCAGGATCGTGGTTGCGGCCTCGTCGAGGACCAGCTCGGTCACTCGGCCTTTGCGGGCGAGAACCCGCGCGGTCGCGTCGAGGGCGGCGATCGACGATGCCGCGTCGGACACGCGCGATTCTTCGGAGCGCAAAGACAGGCCGACCGCGGCGACGGAGACCGCCATGCCCAG
>JANSXG010000207.1 GCA_024743075.1 bacterium
CAAAGCGTGGCAGGACGAATTCCGAGACATCTTCCTGAGGGATGCACGAGCGAAGCGCATCGCCGGTTTCGTGCCGCCCGGAGACCGCAGCGCATATCTGCGCGATGTTGTTTTCAGCGAGCGCGATGTCGAACTCACCCTAACGACATACGCTAGCCTCGCCGCCAATGTTGAGGCATTCCGGGCTTTCATTTCTTCACCCTTGCGCCGATGCATGGTCGTTCTTGATGAGGCTCACCACATCAAACGTTCGGACGGTTATTGGTCCAACGCTGCGCTTGAAATCGCGCCCTATGCGACGGCTCGTGTTGTCCTTACTGGCACGCCAGCCCCAAACGGTTATGAAGATCTCTCTAACCTCTTTCGTTTCATATACCCGAAACGGAATGTCGTTGGCTTCTCGAACGCAGCACTCAAAGCCATGTCGGCCGGCGCCAATCCAAATGGCGTCGAGCGGCTGAAGCAATACGTTCGCCCGTTCTACACTCGAATCCGCAAACGGGACCTCGGCTTGCCTGACGTAAGCGTGGAGAAGGTCGACATTGCGCTGAGCCCAAACCACCAGCGTATCTACGATGCCATCGAGCGAGCGGTTGTCCCTCAACTTCGTGCCTCCGGTCAGAGCGCCACCTCGAGCCTGGTGCGGGCACGTCTGATGCGTCTCCGTCAGGCAGCAGTCAACCCGGCTCTGCTCCTTCGGCCCCTCCGGGAGGAAGGACTGCTTGATGTCGATGCGGCGGCGGCGTTCTCCGTCACCGAGCTGGAGGTCGCGGAATTGGTCCAGGCGTTTGATCCTGAAGTCGAACTTAAGCGTCTAGACCGGACCGTGGAGCTGGCGAGGCATGTCATCGCCAATCAGGGCAAGCTGGTAATCTGGTCTTATTTCATCGGCAACCTCACCTTGTTGCAGGTAGCGATGTCTGGTGTGGCATCCTTCGTCAAGATCGTGACCGGAGCCACGCCGGTCAGTGAAGAAGGCGATGAGGTGGAAGACAGCGACGATCTGGCCACCCGGGAAGCCCTCATCAACCGCTTCCACAAGCAAGGGGAGACGGCCATTCTGATCGCGAACCCCCAAGCCGTGGGCGAGTCAATCTCACTCCACAAGGCCTGTCGTACAGCGATATACTTCGATCGCGACTTCAACGCTGGAAAGTTGATCCAGTCAAAGGACCGAATCCACCGTTACAACGCGACTCAGCTAGGTCCTGTCTCCTACAAGATGCTTATGGCGAGCAACACGCTCGAGGCCTCGATAGACCGCCGGTTGGCGGTCAAGGAGCAACGTTTGTCTGATCTCGTTGACAGCGACGAGATACCCCTTTTTACCTTGGGTGAAGAGAACAACGAGCGCGGTAAAGATATCCGAGCCATCCTGGAGGACTATGAGCGTCGCAAGGCGATCTGACGGCCTCCTGCGCCGGGGCGAATTCGTAGTGGCCGTGGAACTGATCCGGCAGGGGGTCGAGGATCGCGACGCCCTCGTGGAGGCGCTGCGTGTCGCCGCAGCCGCCGCGACTAACCGTGCCCACAACACGCTCGAAACGTTGCGGGAGATAGGCGCCATCGCCATTAGCGATGAGGGATGGTGCACGAGCCTGATAGGTCCGGCTCCGAGCGACGGGGCAATACGTGCGCGATTGCTCAAACACTATCTCGATCTGCTGGACCGCTCGGCGGCAACCAGTCTCTTCCAGCTCGGTCACGATGGACGCAGCCTCAGAGTCAGCGCCGCACAGCTCCCTGGCCGGGCCGAATGCTACCCGTATGCGCTACTGGAGTTCGATATCTTCCGGCGGGAAGACATAGAAGAACCGTTTTGGACCGTCGCGGACGACGTGGTAGACCGGTTTACGACCTGGCTCAAACAGAGGAACTTGGCTGCTGCCAGCAGGATGTTTAGCCTCGCTGACCTTAAGGCGGCACAAAATGCCCGGGAGATGGCGGGCAGGGTCGCCGAGGAATGGGCACTTAGATGGGAACGAGCGAGGCTAGCAGGCCACTTATTCGTAGATTCCGTTCGCAGCATATCGGAGGAGAACGCCGGCGCCGGGTTCGACATAGTTTCCTTCGACGGCTTGCGTGCCCTGTCGCACGACCGCTTCATCGAAGTGAAGGGTTATACCGACGAGTTCTCGTTCTTCTGGAGTCACGAGGAGATGGAGGCCGCTCGGCGACTTAGGATGCGCTATTGGCTCTACCTCGTCGACCGCCGACTCATCTCGTCGCCGGCTTACCATCCCGAAACAATCCAGGATCCGGTCGGTTACTTCCTTGATCGCGATCCGATCGGGTGGTCGGTTTCCGCACAAGGGCATAAATTCACGCGACTGACCGCATGACTGCTGCCGGATCTTGCTAGTAGCGGGAAATCTGCTACATGACCTCGATGAACCGGGGACGAAGCAAGTGAGGGCGATCGACCTATATGCAGGTATCGGCGGTTGGAGTGCCGGGTTGGCGTGTGCCGGTATCGAAGTGGTTGGGGCCTACGAAATCTGGCCGGCCGCTGTCCGGACCTACAACTGTAATCTCAGCACTCGCCACGTTGTGTCCGACGTCCGTGCGCTCGTGCTGGAGAGTCTTCCGCCCAACATCTCCTTGGTCGTTGGCAGCCCCCCTTGCACCGAGTTCTCGTATTCGAACCGGGGCGGTAGTGGAAATATCGCCGAGGGTCTGAAGGACATTGTCAAGTTCTTCGAGGTCGTTCGCCATGTACGGCCCACAGCCTGGATCATGGAGAACGTGCCACGCACCGCGGCAATGATTCGGTCTGGCCTGGAGACCGAGGGACACCCGCTCTTCGAGTTCCGCGACCTCTCCCCTGAAATTGGGGTTTTCGACTTCTCGGACTTCGGCCTACCACAGGCGCGATCGCGTTGTCTCGTAGGAGTATTCCCCTTCGAACGGCTCCGCGCGCTGGTTGCCCGCCAACCTCGCCGCACGCTCGGTGACGTCATCTCCGCGCTCGGGACAGCGGAGGATGTAGTCGACCCACATTGGGGTATCACCCTTCCAAAGGACCAGATTACCGAGATGGAGCCCGAGCTACCGCTCACCGGCGAGCAGCTCAGAATGAATCGCGAGGCAAAGCGGTTCCATCCCGTCTATAATGACATGCCATTCCCTGATTTGCTGGACCAACCGTCGCGCACTGTCACTGCGACCTGTACGCGGGTATCGCGCGAGAGCATCGTAATCACGGCGGACAACCTGCAATCGGTCAGGCGATTGACGGTAAGGGAGCGCGCGACGTTGCAGAGCTTCCCAATCACCTATCAGTTCTACGGCACCAGCCATTCCCAAAAGGTCAAGATGATCGGGAATGCTGTACCGCCCCTGTTCGCCTACTTGGTCGGTCTGACAGCGAAAGGTTTGGACGCAGGGGCCACTCCGATGACCGATGAACCACCGTCACCACTCGTGCTGCCAGCGAATCTACCCGACTTGACGCCGCCCCATGCTTTAGGCATCGCCTACCCGGCTCAGCGCCGCTTCCGTGCGGCTCTGCCTGGCCTTAGGTTCAAGTCGGGTATGCGTTTCCAACTCGCCAACAGCTTCGCTGACGGTTCAACCACCTGGGCTGTTGAATTCTTCTTTGGCCCGTCGAAGAAGGTGCGCAGCGTCGCGCTCGTGCCGACCCTCTACGAGGCGCTCCTGAACGTCCCCTTCATTAGGAAGACGCTGCCGGTGTGCCGTGTCCAATTGGATGGGGTCCAAGCTATAGTGGAGCGCCAATCAGCAGAGATGATGCAAAGCGCGTGGCGTCGGTGCGAGCCTGAAGCCGGGCCTTATGCCTTGGTGGACCAGCTCGGGCAGGCAGGCATCGCCATGACGGACGCGTTCAGTTCGGCGGACCCGGAGCATGTAGCGAGAATCGTGCTGACCACGTGCGCCGATTCCACAGGCACGATCGCGTCCAAGGACAAGCTTACAAGGAACGCGACCTCGATCCTCGCTGGTCTCGTCCTCGGCAGTTGGTTCAATGCTCTCGACTGGACCACGGGTGAGGCTTGTGGTCGTGAGGCCGAAATTATCGCCACGACCGGATAAGACCACCCGAAAGACTCTGCACTTAGAGCATCTTCGATGAAAACAGAGTCGGTTTGAGGATTCCCGCAGCCGGCGTTGTCTGATTCACTGCTCCTTGTGATTTGCGAGGAGGTGGAGATGACGAGGAGCCTGAGCACAGACCTGCGCAGACGGGTGCTTGCGGC
>JANSXG010000006.1 GCA_024743075.1 bacterium
GCTTCGAGGAAACCAAGGTCAAGCAGCCCAAGAAGGATCTCGGCCCCCACGTCTATCTCTACGCAGACCGCTGCATCATGTGCACCCGCTGCGTGCGCTTCTGCCGCGAAGTCACCGGCACCGCCGAACTGATCGTCGAAGGCCGTGGCAACTCGGAACAGATCGACATCTTCCCCGGCGAGGCGCTCGACAACGAGCTCTCGGCCAACGTCATCGACCTCTGCCCCGTCGGTGCCTTGCTCGACAAGGACTTCCTGTTCACCCAGCGCGTCTGGTTCCTTAAGAGCACTCCGTCCATCGACGGCATCACGGCTCAGGGCGACAACATCCTGATCGAGCACAACCGCGGCGAGGTCTATCGCATCAAGCCGCGCGACTGCGCCGAGGTCAACAAGTGGTGGATCTCCGACGAGGTGCGCTACGGCTACAAGTTCGTCCACTCTGAAGACCGGATGACCACCCCCATCGACCGCGCCCACGGGCGCCGGACCGAAGTCGGCTGGGGACGCGCCTATCGCGAGATGCTGCGCCACCTCACCGGCGACGACCGCTTCGGCGGCGACGGCCAGCGCAAGCACATCGCCATCCTCGTGAGCCCCATGCTCTCCACCGAAGACGCGTACCTGCTCGGCACGATGGCCCGCGCGATCGACCCCGACGCGGTGCTGGCCGTCGGCCCGGTGCCCCACTCGGGCGAGGACAAGACCTTCCCCGGCGGGTACACGATCCGCGCAGAGAAGGCCCCCAACGCCCGCGGCGTGCGGCGCGCCCTTGAGGCCATCGCCGGTGAGGGCAACGTGCCCGGCTTCGACGACATCGCCGGACGCATCGGTTCGACCGAGTTCCAGGGCCTGATCGTCACCGGCAACTACCCCAGCGAGTGGGTCACCGAGGAGTTCGCCAGCGCCTGCGAGGGCAAGTCGCTGGTTCTCATCGACACGCTGCCCAACCGCCTGACCGAGCAGTGCGAGGTGTTCCTCCCCGGCGCGACGTGGGTGGAAAAGGCCGGCAGCTTCGTGAACGCCGACGAGCGGATCCAGGGCTTCGAGCAGGCGATCCCGCCGATCGGCCAGAGCCGCAGCGAGGCACAGATCGCCCTCGACATATTGGCGATCCTCTCCGGAGAGGCCGAGGCCGGCGACTCGCCCAAAACGATTATCGAGTACCCCGACGCGATGCCGGGTCAGGTGCCCACGGCGATGGAAACCGCCGCCCCGATCGGCGATCGCTACAACGCCGCGATGATCCGCCAGCGCATGGCCTCCGAGTCCCCGGCCCTGCGACCGTTCGTGGACGAGATCCACACGCCAACGGTCGTGGTGCGTCAGGAGGCGGACATGGAGATGGTCGAGCTCTGATCGCTGGCGCGACATCGCAAGCACACACAACACCGCCCCGGCGACTCTCGTCGCCGGGGCGGTTCTTTAACGACGCGAATGGCGGGCGTCGTGATGGACTGTTGTGGTGAAGCTCTGATGCTCGATCAGTCGCCGCCGGGAAGGTCTTCGTCTTCGAGGGCGTCGCGCAGGGCTTCGCGCACGGCGCGCTTGGACTGACGCGTCTTGGCTTCGATGGACGCCAGCGCGGCGCTTCGGGCGTTGAGCACGATCTGGATCGCCTGCTGCGGCGCATCGACGCTGTGGAGGAACTGCACGCAGTTGAACGCGATGCGGTTGATCCGCCGGGTACCGTCGCCGGCGAGCTCGTCGAGGTCGCCCTGCGCCTCGCGGGCGGTCGCGATCATGACCGGCACCGGCGCATCGTTGGCGTCGAGGTTGCCGATGCGCTGCACGGCGAACGCGGCGCGAGCTTCGAGCAGATTGCGCGTGCGCTCGGCGGAGGTGCCGATCTGCTCCACGCAGTGCTGGACGACCATCTGGATCGGGCCGGGGTCCTCGGTGGCGAGGGCGACGGGGGCGCCGGCGAGGACGGTCGTCACGACGACTCCGGCGAGCAGCGGGACGCTGGCGAAGGCGCCGACGAACAGGCGAACGATAGAACGGGGGTTCACGAACATCGGATCTGTCTCCTGTGTGGAGGTACGCGCCGCGGGCGCGACGACATCGCCGGCGTCCCGAAGGAGCGCGAGAACAACAACGGTTCCATCACGATGTCGGGTGCCCGCCACGGCCCGAGCCCGCCTGGAATCCAGGACCGGGTTCGCACGCCGAACGCGTCGGCCGATTGGCGATTGCGACCCGACTCATTTTCTTGACAACTTCTCGCCGATTTCCAGCAACCACCACAGGAGCAGGCGGTACCTCGTCCCCGCTTCGACGCGACAACAGAGGCGGACGCACCGCGAGCGTGGCCGCCGGCTCCGGCGGGAAGACCGGACGAAATGACACCCAGTCTCAACCAACCCTCCGTCCGGTCGCGTTACCGTTCGTCCATGCCCGACCCCGCGCCCGCCCGACGAACCTTCGTCTCCCATCTGTTCTCCGATGAGTGGCAGATGCCCATCGCGCTCAGCGCGGGCGTCGCGCTGCTGATCGGGTACTCCCTGCAGGTGCTGGTCGACGAACAGAACGCGGCGGAGTGGGTCGCGCTCTTTCACGGCATCGGGCACGCGCTGGTCTGGGTGTCGCTTGCGCTGGGTGCGGTCCACGGCCTGAAGGCGGCGGGGGAGTCGCTGGCGAATCGCGAGCCGAACATCGATGTGCTGATGGTCGTCGGCGCCGGGCTGGCCGCGTCGATCGGGCACCCCGGCGAGGGCGCGCTGCTGCTGTTCATGTTCACGCTGGCGGGAGCGCTCGAGCACCGCGCGATGGCGAAGGCCAAAGATGCCGTGGCACGCCTCAGCAAGCTCATGCCCAACGAAGCGATGCGGCGCGTCGGCAACGGCGACGCGTCCGGCTGGGAGCCGGTGAAGCCAGAGGAGTTGGTGCCCGGCGATCTGGTGCTGGTGCGCCCGGGCGAGACCGTGCCCGCCGATGGGGAGGTCGAGAAGGGTCGGACAACTCTGGACCAGTCGCACCTCACCGGCGAGAGCCTGCCGCGAGCGGTCGAGGTTGGCGATGAGGTG
The DNA here is from genome assembly GCA_024743075.1 of bacterium. Classification (GTDB taxonomy): domain Bacteria; phylum Planctomycetota; class Phycisphaerae; order Phycisphaerales; family UBA1924; genus JANSXG01. Next base: position 3,026 of record JANSXG010000006.1, read on the forward strand.
TTCGCAGGCACGATGAATCAGAACGGCGCGATCGAGGTGCGCGTGTCGCGCCGGGTGGCCGAGTCGAGTCTGCAAAAAGTGCTGCAGCTCGTGCTCGAGGCGCAGGAACAGCGCCAGCCGATGCAGCGGGTGATCGACAATTTCTCCACGCCATACACGCTCGCGGTGTTCGCGATCGCGATCGTCGCGCTGCTGCTCCTCGGGACGACGCGGATCGGCGGCGGCGAGGAGCCGCTGTCGTGGACCGACGCGGCGTACCGGGCCATCACGCTGCTGATCGTCGCCAGCCCGTGCGCGCTGGTCATCGCGACGCCCACGGCGACCTTGTGCGGGCTGAACCGTGCCGCACGCGCCGGCCTGCTGGTCAAGGGCGGTGAGGCGCTCGAACGCCTCTCGACGGTCAACACCATCGCCATGGACAAGACCGGCACGCTGACCACCGGGCGGATCGAGGTCGTGGAGACGCGTGTGATCGCCGGAGGCGAGGACCGGCTCAGCGCGCTGCTCCCGGTCGTGCTCGCGATGGAAGAGCAGTCCACGCACCCGATCGCGAGCGCGATCACGCGTGCGGTCCGGGCGTCGGGTGCGCGCCCGGCCCCGATCGACGCGTTCGAGATGGTTCCGGGCAAGGGCATCAAGGCCCAGCACGATGGCGAACCGGCGTACATCGGGACCATCGAGTACGTCGCTCCGTTTCTCAGCAGCGATGCCCGACTCGACGCCGAGCGCGTGCTCGAAGAGGTCCGGGCCGAGGGCGCGATCACCGCGGTGTTTGCGCACGCGGGGGCGGTGATCGTGTTCACGCTCGCTGACACGCTCCGCGAGGGCGCGACCGATCTGGTGCGAGAGCTGCACCGCCTGGGGATCCGGCGCGTGGTCATGCTCACCGGCGACCACGAGAACATCGCGCGCAAGCTGGGCGAAGAGATCGGCGTCGACGAGGTTCACGCCGGCCTCCTGCCCGAAGACAAGGTCGCACAGATCAAGCGCCTGCGCGACGAGCCGGGCACGCGCCTCGCGGTCGTCGGCGACGGCGTGAACGACGCTCCGGCCCTCGCGCTCGCGGATGTCGGGCTCGCGATGGGCGGCATAGGGACCGACGCCGCGCTCGAGGCAGCGGATGTCGTCATCCTCAACGACGACCTGTCGGTCGTGCCGTGGTCGATCCGGCTGACGCGGCGCGTCCGGCGCGTCATGTTTGTCAACCTGATCTTCGCCATGAGCGTGATCGTGCTTCTCGCGGCGTTCTCGCTCGTCGGCTGGATCCCGATGGGCGTGGGCGTGATCGGGCACGAAGGATCAACCTTGATCGTCGTGGCCATCAGTCTGCTCATCCTGACGTGGAAGGGGCCGGAGGCGCTGGGCGGGTCGAACGGGGAGTGAGCGGGTCGGCGCGCGGCGATGGCGCAGACAGTACGGGCGGCGGCCTGATGAGTCACGATGGTTCTCCGGTCGCGTGGCGATGGACGGTCTGGAGGTGGCGCACACGCCCCTCACCCTTGGCGTCGGCGAGCCCAGCCGGCGCACGCTGAGGGTGGCGATGCAAAGAGACACCGCGAGAATCCGCCCGTGGGACGGGCGAAAATTTTTCTGAGAAAGTAAACAAGTGGCGATGCGCCCGGGCCCACGCGGCGCGCGCCGGAGCGGACATTCGCGCGATCCGAAGGACGACGGAAATCGGTACGCGTCCGGATTTATGTTGGATCGGTTCCCGAATCCGGGTAGGTTGATCGGACCCGAACGCAGGCGGTCACGGTGATCCGCACGCGTCGGAGATCGAAGTGGAGGCTCTCCGGGATGAGCGAGGTTGCGACGAAGGTCTGCCGGTTCTGCGAGAAAGACGTGTCCGGCGAGGCGCGGATCAAGGACAAGAAAGGGCGGTACGCGTGTCAGCCGTGCTTCGAGCGGCTGAAGGCGAAGCGCGCGCAGACGCACCAGATCCCCGAGCCGAAGGCGAACCCGTACAGCGCGTTCGCGCCGGACATCGATACCGACGCGATCTCGATCGAGACTGACGCGGCGTCGGCCGGTGTCGGCCAACAACCGATGCGACCATGCCCCTCCTGCAAGGCGATGATGGGCGCAGCGGATGTGTTCTGCGTCCAGTGCGGGACCAACGTGCAAACCGGCGGGAAGCTGGGCAAGGCGAAGGTGAAGAAGGCGAAGCCGCGACGCGAGCGCCCAGCGAACCTGGGCGCGACTATCGGAACCGTGGTTTCTCTGCTCATCGCGGGCTCGATCGGTGTCGGGTTGTTCATCGGTAGTCGCCCGGACTCGGCACCCGCGGTCGCGGGCATCAGCATCGCGGCATTCCTGTTCTACGCGGGCGTCGTCGGCATCATGACACTGGTAGACGCCTTTCGTCAGGGCGGCTTCGTCAAGATGCTGCTGGTGTGGTTCGTGCCGTTCTATGTGCTGTTCTGGATGTACGGTCAGGCTGAATCTGCCATGCTGAAACTGAACTTCACCCTGACGCTTGTTCTTTATGTCCCGTACTTCATGGCCTTGGCGCGCGTCAGCGGAATGAGCCCTTGATCGCTTGGAGCAGAAGGATGCGAACCGCCACGTACACGCTCATGTTTCTTGCCCCGGGCCTCGCCTTTGCCACCCAACCCGCCGAACACGCCCATCCGATGATCACCGAGGTGCTGTTCAACGTGCCGCGGGGTGACGAGGCGGATGCCAATCGCGACGGCACGCGCGACGCGACCGGGGACGAGTTCGTCGAGGTCGGCAACCCGAGCGCGCAGCCGATGAACCTCAAGGGGTATCGCCTCGTGAGCCGGCTGGCCTACGGCGAAGAGTCACCCAAGCGGGGCGTGTTTTTCACCTTCCCCGATTTCGAACTGCCCGCGCACAGCGTGGCGATCGTCTTCAACGGGCACGGCGCGACGATCCCGGGCCCAATCGGGACGGGGTCGCAGGCGCCGTCGGGACCGAGCGAGGCGTTCGGGATGGGCTATGTGTTCACGATGGAGATGGACGCCCGGAACAACGCGATGAGCAACTCCGGCGATTTCCTGCTGCTGCTCGACCCGGCGGGTCGCCCGGTGGACGGGGTGCACTGGGGCGGCCCCGAGCCATCGCCCCCCGGCGCGATCGACGCTGAGGGTCGGACCATCTACCGCCTGCAGGAGGTCAAGCGTGATCCGAAGGGAAGCGTGCAGCGGATGGCTCCGGGTGATGAACTGGTCGAGCATCGCGCGATCGACGGCACGCCGTTCAGCCCCGGTTGGATCCCGGGCCCGGGTGGGAAGCCCGGTGCGACCGGCGGGGATGGCGAGGCGGATGGTTCCGGCTCGCCGTGAAACCCGGTCGCGGTGCGACTAGGATGCACGCTCCAAAGCACGCTCGTCCGCCCCTGGTGGGCGCAAACACCGTTTCCGGCAGGATTTCGCAGACATGGCATGGATCACCAAGAATTCGGCATCGATGAAGGTCGAACGGCGCGATGAGCCGTACCTGACCGAGGCCATGCGCTCCGAGGCCACCAACACCTACCTGCCCCGCTACGAGACCAAGCACGGAGCCCTGATCCCGGTGCTCCACATGGTCCAGCACGAGTACGGCTGGCTGCCCAAGCAGTCGCTCATGGAGATCGCCGACTTCCTCGACCTGACTCCTGCGGATGTGATCGATACGGCATCCTTCTATGAGGAGTTCTGGCTGGAGCCCAAGGGCAAGCACACGATCAGCGTCTGCCGCTCGATCGCCTGCGAGTTCTGCGATCACAAGGCGGTGACCGATGCCTGTCGCGCCAAACTGGGCATCGAGATCGGTGAGACCACCGACGACGAGCAGTTCACCCTGGTCGAGCTTGAGTGCCTCGGTGCCTGCGGCGAGGCCCCGGCGGTGCTGGTGGATGAGAAACTCGTCAAGTACTGCACCCCGGAGCAGATCGTGAAGGAAATCGAGGAGATCAAGGCGAACCCCGACGCCGGGCACGGGCACTGAGCCGTGCTGAATCGCCGGGCGTTTGTCTCGATGGGGCTTGTTGGTTTGGCCGCGCTCGCCGGTGGCTGCGCGATCGGCGGCGGGTACGAGCCCGGGCCGGAGATGGACTTCACGATCCGGAATCAGGCCGGTTCCACGGCGGTGCTTCGGCTTGATCTGGGTATCCAGAGCTCGACCGAAGCCGGGCTGACCGACCGAGTTCGCGGGGCCGAAATCACCGTGGACAGCGGCAAGTCGCTGGGTTACAGCCCGGATGAGCGCGTGCGACGGGGCCTGGAGCGCGCGGCCGCCGAATCGGGCGGCATCGTGATCTGGCAGGCGCAGGTGCGTCTTCTGGGCGTGAGCTGGGAACAGCCGGCGGTCGAGTGGTACGAGATCCGCGGCTCGACGCCGATGACGATCACGCTGCGGGCCGCGATCGACGAACAGACGGGCAGCCGGACGGTTCATGTGGAAGCGACCGGGGGCGAGGCGATCCGCATTCCCAGAGAGTTCTGGCCGGACCCGGTGCGGGCCGACGCGTCACGCTGAGTCGGTCGCCTCTGCGGCCTCCTCCGGCACGACTCGCCGGAGCAGTTCGAGGACCAGCGATTCGGGCTCGGTGCAACTCAGGACGAGCTTTCGTTTCTTGTCGGTACGCGTGATGAGCACGCCCTTGCCGCTGGCGGCGATGGCCCCGGTGTAGCCCCTGACGATCTTGGGTCCCCAGCCGCCGAAGTCTCGCATGGCGTCGAAGGTGCAGATCTCGACATTCTCGATCGAGTCGTATGGGACGCTGCTCTTCCAGAACGGAAAGAAGACCCATCGGAGGCGGTCGTCGTCGAGGGTGATGGTCAGGCGACAGGCGAGGATGAGCGCCGGGCCGAGCAGGAGCAGGGGGAGAACGATGGCGTAGAGAGAGGCGGGCTGCTTGGTCGCGATGAAGATCCCGATGACCATCGCGACCGAACCGATCTCGAGCGCGCAGACTAAGAGGAAGACCATCCGGTCCATAGGCATCGACCAGCGCGGGCGCCCGCGAGGGTCGGTCTCCGGGGCGGGAACATCGGCTTCTGGATCGATCGGGACGGTACGGACGGGCATATGGGGCTCTGTGGGTCGGCTATGCTGTTTGTCGAGGGATTATGGCGAAAAACCGCAAATCCATTTCGCGCAGTCTGGGCGAATTCGTCGGGCACATCGTGCACGGCGTGAAGGGGGATCTGTCCTCGGACGAGCCGGAGCGGCGCGAGGTCCGACGCGAGGTTGAAGAGCGTGAGGGCGAGGTCGATGGGCGCAGGGTGACCCTGCGTCGGACGACGATCGAGGAAATCGAGATCGACGAGGGGTCGAGTGCCGATACGGACGATGAGCGGGGCCGGTAGAGTAGTCCCGGAGCCGGTTTCCCCGGCATGAAGCAGGAGATAGAGGTGCCCGTGCAGAGATCCTTGAGAAGTGGCGTGTCGCGAATCGGTGGTCGGGTCGCCGGGGCCGTCGCGATGCTGACCCTGGCGGTTGGACTCGGCGGCTGCTCGGCGTTTCAGGATTTCACCGAGTCCGGAACGGTGGTCGCGCCGATCGGGCACGGCCCGAAGGTGATGTTCCAGAACGCTTCGACGCGTCCGCTGGAAGTCCGGTACTGGGTCGGCAGGCGGGATCCGAACAAGACCCCGGGCGGCGTGGACGTGATGACGCCGGTGGCTTTCCAGATCGAGCCGGGCGAGCAGCGGATGCACGATGTCGGGCGGACATTCTGGCAGACCGCCAACACCGATGCCGTGGTCCGCGTGCAGGTGAACCTGATCGACGACGACGGCAACAAGGTCGAGGGCGTGGACCCGTGGTGGTTCGAGTTTGAGCGCCCCGCGCCGTATTCGATCCGGGCGGTGAATGCCTCGCGAACGCGCCAGAACCTCGATTTCGAGACCTGGGGCGAAGGCGAGCTGTTCATCGTTGGTCCGGAGGAGTGGATCCCCGGCCACAACGGGCTGTATCCGGACTACAGCGCCGGCGAGTAACGGAAGCCGCGAGAGCGACATCAGGGAATCCCGCGAGGGCATCAGCTTCTGGGCGGCCCATCGGTGCTGAAAGACCGGCGAGTCTGACCTAGACTCTGTGCTGCGGGGCAGGAATCCGTGCGCGTGAGTCCCGCGCCGGTGACGCCTGGCGTGTCAGTCTGGAGCCAGCATGTTCGAGCCGAAGTTGAAAGAACCCGTTCTCACGAAGCGCATCCCCAGCAAGCCGTTCGGCGACGCGAAGGACCGGCACATCGTGTCGTACGACGAGTACGTCGAGACCGGCGGCTACAAGGGCCTCGAGAAGGCGATCACGATGACGCCGGAAGAGCTCGTGACGCTGGTCAAGGACTCGCAGCTGCGCGGTCGCGGCGGCGCGGGCTTCCCGACCGGGCTGAAGTGGTCGTTCCTTCCCAAGGTCGAGGGCAAGCAGGGCGCGCGCTCGCCGCGCTACCTGGCGATCAACGCGGACGAGTCGGAGCCGGGCACCTTCAAGGACCGGCTGCTGATGGATTACGACCCGCACCTGATGCTCGAGGGCATCGCGATCGCGTGCTACGCGTGCCAACTCGATGCGGCGTACATCTACATCCGCGGCGAATACCACCACCAGGCGCGCGTCGTCGAGAACGCCATCAAGGAGGCGTACGACAAGGGCGTATTCGGCGGCAACGGTCTGCTCAACGGCGCGGAGACCAAGGAGAACGGCGGCGGAGCAGGGCCGTTCAAAGTGGACTGCTACCTGCATCGCGGCGCGGGCGCGTACATCTGCGGCGAGGAGACCGCGCTGCTGGAGTCGCTGGAGGGCAAGCGCGGCTGGCCACGCATCAAGCCGCCGTTCCCGGCGGTGAAGGGTCTGTTCGGTCGCCCGACGATCATCAACAACGTCGAGACGCTGGCGCACATCCCGTCGATCGTGGAGAACGGCGCGGACTGGTTCAAGACGATGGGCGTCGAGAACAGCTACGGCAGCAAGCTCATGGGCGTCTCCGGTCACGTCGAGGTGCCGGGCGTGTTCGAGTGCGACCTGGGCATCCCGCTGAGCACGCTGGTGAACGACTACTGCGGCGGCATGCGTAAGGGCAAAAAGTTCAAGGCGGCGATCGCCGGCGGCGTGAGCACGGGCGTGCTCGGTCCGGACGAGTTCGACGCGCCGATGGATTTCGACATCGGGCGCGATTACAACGTGCTCGGTCTGGGGACCGCCTGTCCGACCGTCTTCGACGAGGACACGGACATGGTCGCGGTCGCGCGGAACATCGCGCGGTTCTTCAAGCACGAGAGTTGCGGCCAGTGCACGCCGTGTCGCGAGGGCTCGGGCTGGCTGTACCAGCTCATGACGCGCATCGAGGACGGTAACGGCCGGACGAAGGACCTCGACCTCGCGCTGGAGATCGGCTCGGGCATGGGCGCGATGCCCGGCACGACGATCTGCGGCCTGGCCGACGGCAACAACTGGGCCCTGCGCACGATCATCAACAAGTTCCGCGACGAGTTCGAATCGCGGGTGAAGCCGACTTTCGTGCCGGTGCAGATGACGGTCGGTGCGGCGGCGAAGGTGTAATCGCGCCAGCGCATCGACTCGGCGAAATGAATGTCGTCTGTTTGGAAGGTTTCACATGGCCTGCGCTTCGCTTAGACCATGCCACCCAAGTAGAACGGCTGCGCTTTGAGCGCTAATGCTCAGCAACCTCCCGGCGACTACGACGACCTGATGCGTGCCGCGATCGATGCGGCGTGTGACGGTGCGGCGGACGGCGGGGTGCCGATCGGGTGTGTGCTGTTCACCGATGACGGGACCGCCGCGACGCTGGGGTACAACGAGAGCCACAAGCAGGGTGACAAGACGCTGCATGCGGAGATGGTGGCATTGCGCCGGCTGATCGAGCTGCCGAGCGATGAGCGACCCGACCCGGAGACGCTGACGCTGGTGACCACGCTGGAGCCGTGCGTGATGTGTATGGGCGCGGCGATCGAACTGGGGATCGGGCGTGTGATCTACGGGCTGGAAGCGCCGGGGAACGGGTTCGAGCAGCGGGTGGACCTCCGCTCGCCGAAGCGTGGCGGGCGCGCGGTGCCGGGCGGACCGGTGCGCTGGATGCCCGAGGTGATCGGCGGCGTGCTGCGCGCGGACTGCCGCGACCTGTGGGTGCGCTGGGTCGAGGCGCGCGAGGACGGGCCGGGCATCGGGTTCGCGAAGACGCTGCTCGAACAGACCGAGGGTGCGTGACTCACACGCTGTAGATAGTCGGCTCGGCTGGGACAAGGGTTTCGGCGGGGCCGTAGTAACCCTCCAACTGAGAGTAGAGGTCGGGGTGGTGCTGGCGCATTTCGACCGGGCGATCGAAGTAGGTTTCGGTGGCGACAGCGAAAAATTCGGCGGGGTTGGTCGCGCCGTAGGCGGAGAGCAGGGTCGGCAGACCGAGCGCAGCGGCTCGACGCAGGCCGACGAACTCGCGCGACATGATGTTCGACCACGCCGCGTAAGCGCCGGGTCGGTCGAGTCTGGGTGCCCCGTTCACATCGCCGTTCTCGGCGTCGAGGGCGTGGGCGAACTCGTGGATGACCACGTTGTGGGCGTGGGCGGAGCGCCTGCGCCCCTCGAAGGAGACACCGGAGCGGTCGGCGCGCGGCACATCTTCCCACGAGAGGACGATGGTGCCGCCGGTCCCGGGGCCGTGCCAGGCTTCGCCGAGGCGGATCTGGTTGCCCTCGGTGACCACGCCGCCGGGGCCGATGGTGCTGACCGCGGCGCGGTAGCGGTTGGGGTAGACAATGACGGAGCGGACGCCGGAGAAGACGGCGTCTTTCGGGTCGGTGTAGCGGTTGAGGAGCAGGGTGACGGCGTGGGCGGCGATTGTGACGCGGACTTCGTCGGTCAGTTCGATGCCGACGCCTTCGAAGGATTTCTCGGCCAGGAAGATGCGTGTGAGATCGAGCAAGCGACGCTGCTGGCGAATCGGCAAGGCCGGGTACCGGTCGATGTTGCGTTCGATGATCGCCTCCCACTCGGTGGGGAAGGGTTTTTCGAGGAGGCGACGCCGGGAACGGGTACGCAGGCCGAAGAGGTTGAGGACTGGGAACATGGCGTCGGGTCTCCGTTGGGATGCGAACGCGAGCGATGGATCAGCGTCAGGGGGCGGGGGATTGTTCCGGTGCGGCGGCTGTCGAATCGGCAGCGACCAAGCAGATTGGCAGGGGCCGGGGAGAAGCGAACGGGTGCCCAAGGCCCCGATCGGGGGTTCCGGATTGACGGTGCAAGCGGCGGGCCAACCGTTGAATAGTCCGGATAACCGGGGTCTCAACGCGTGCCGAGGACGGTTGGGGCGATCGGACGGGAACGGGACCGATCGGGCTGGATTGTGCTTGGATCGGGGTCGAAACTGATCTACACTGCCACACCCGAATGAAGACAGGGCCGAACCAACGATGATGACCTGTGAGACCACCACGCAAGGGCGTGGCGAGCACGCGAGCGGCGAGGACGGTGCGTCCGGCGCTGACGATGCGGGCCCGAGTCGATCTTGTGTTTCGACGAGCGCCGAAGCCGGGGAGCCTCCCGATGCGGGGTCGAGCGCGCCCCGAATTGATGTTGAGCTGACCTTCGCGCCCGGCACGGAGTGGGTCATCCAGCGGATGTACCATTCGCTGTGCGAGCGCCTGCTCGGAGAAGCCGCGCGCGGCGTCTGCGACGGCGGAACGGTCCGGGTGCGGATCGTCGGCGACGATGAGATGGCGGGCGCGCACGAGCGGTTCTGTGGGGTGCCGGGCACGACGGATGTGATCACGTTCGACCTGGCGTCCGGTGAGTCGGCGGACGGGGCGGAGCTCGATGTGGACCTTCTGGTGTGTGTGGATGTCGCGCGGCGCGAAGCGCTGAAGCGGCGACACACGGTGGAAATCGAACTGGCCCTGTACACGCTGCACGGTGTGCTGCACGCGCTGGGGTACGACGACCGCGATGAGGCGTCGTATGAGCGGATGCACGCGCGCGAGGACGAGGTGTTCCGCGCGCTGGGTCTGGAAGACGCCTTCGGGCGCGGGGAGAGCGAGTGACGGGGGCGTATATATCGCTGTTGATCTGTCTCGGGCTGAGCGTCGTGCTCTCGACGCTGGTGTTCGCGGTGCGGGATTTCTCGCTGCGCAAGCTGACGGAGATCGCCGAGGAGCGAGGCGGCCTGGAGCGCGTCCAGCCGATCATCGATGAGGACGACGCGCACGCACGAGCACTGAGCTTCGCTCGCCTGCTGGTGAACATCGGCGTGATGATCAGCGTGGTTCTGCTGGTCGGACCGCTGTCGAGTGTGTCGCCGGAGGGCGTGCAGTCGGTGGAGTGGGCTTCGGTCGCCTTTGCGCTGGGGTTGTCGGCTGTCCTGCTGTTCGCGTTCTCGACTCTGCTCCCGTTGAGTCTGGCGGCGAACGCGGGTGAGCGGGTGCTGTACAGCGCGGCGCCGATCGTCCGGCTCCTGCACATGACGCTGCTTCCGGTCTCGAAGATGCACTTCGTCGAGACGGCCGTGAAGCGTCTGGCCGGCGAGCAGTCGAGCGAGCGTGAGATCCTCGAGGACGAGTTGCTTTCGGCGGTGAGCGAGGGCGAGCGGTCGGGTCAACTCGGCGCGTCGGAGCGCGACATGATCGAATCGGTCATGGAGATGACCAGCAAGACCGTGGAAGAGATCATGACGCCCCGGACCGAGGTCGAGGGCTTCGAGTACACCGACGACATCGAGTTCATCAAAGGGTTCATCACCACGGCCGGGCACAGCCGCATCCCGGTGTACGAGGGCGATCTCGATCACATCGTGGGCGTCTTGTACGCGAAGGATCTCATCGATCTGGTCGGGCACCCGGTGGACTCGTTCGAGCTGCGTCCGATCCTTCGCCAGGCGCAGTTCGTGCCCGAAAGCAAGCCGGTCAACGAATTGATGATCCAGCTCCAGCAGGCGAAGGTGCACCTGGCGATCGTGATCGACGAGTATGGCGGGACGGCCGGGCTTGTGACCTTCGAGGACATCCTCGAGGAGATCGTCGGCGACATCCAGGACGAGTACGAGCCCGAGCACGAGCGCGAGCCGGAGATCTCGGTCGATGCGGAGGCGAAGGTGGCGCTGGTCGATGCGCGTCTGTACATCGATGATGCCAACGATGCGCTCAAGGCAATGAGCGTCACGCTCGCCGAGAGCGAAGAGTACGACACGGTCGGCGGCTGGGTGCTGAGCGAACTCGGGCATATCCCGGTGGTGGACGAGGTGTTCGAGGCGCCGGGCGTTCGGGTCACCGTGCTGGAGGCCGAGCCGACTCGGGTGCACCGGCTGAGGATGGAAGCGATCGAGGTCGACGAGAACGGTGAGCCGGTGGAAGCGTCGGGTGACGCGCCCGCGACGGACGAATCGGCTCCGGATCCCGCCGCGGAAGCCGATTCGCCGGTGCGTGATGCGGTGTGAACAATCGGCGAGTCGCCGGAGCCGGTGCTGCACCGGAGCCGGCTCTGATCTACCCTTCGCACTATGCCTCTGACGCTGAACAACACGCTGAGCAGACGTGAGCAGATGTTCGCGCCGATCGAACCGGGTGTGGTCCGTTTTTACACCTGCGGGCCGACGGTGTACGACTTTGCGCACATCGGGAACTTCCGGAGCTTCCTGGCGGCGGATCTGCTGCGACGCTGGCTGGAATCGCCGCTGTGCGAGCGGGTCGACAGCGACGGCAAGCCCGAGGGCCACGCGTTCGGCGAGGGCGGCTACGACGTGGCGCATGTGATGAACATCACCGACGTCGGGCACATGACCAACGACGACGACGCAGACGGCGGCGGTGAGGACAAAATGGAGCAGGCCCGCCAGCGTCTGCTCCAGGACAAGAAATCCGGAAAGCTGCCGGACGGCGCGACCGGCGCGCAGGGCTCAACGCTTGATCCGGACAATCCGCGCGATATCGCGGCGTTCTATGCGGACGCGTTCCTCGAAGACGCGAAGAAGCTCGGCTTGAAAGTCGCGATCGAGGCCGAGAGTGATCCGAGCCTGATGCCGCGACCGACGAGGATCATCCCGCAGATGCTGGCGATGATCTGTGAACTGCTTAAACGCGGGCACGCGTACATCGCGAGCGATGGCGTGTGCTACTTCGACACGCAATCTTTCCCTGAGTACGGCAACCTGAGCGGGAACACGCTCGACGCGATCCGGTCCGGGGCGGGCGGGCGCGTGAGCGACGAGGCGCAGGCGGTGAAAAAGCACCCGGCGGACTTCATGCTCTGGAAGCCGGACCGGCGTCACATCATGCGCTGGGATCCGACGCGGGAACTCGCGGGCGACGAGAGGTCGCTGGAGGTGCTCAAGAAGCATCCGCTCGGCGAGGGGTACCCGGGCTGGCACATCGAGTGCTCGGCGATGGCACGCGAGCGTCTCGGCGAGCGGATCGATATCCACTCCGGCGGCGAGGACAACATCTTCCCTCACCACGAATGCGAGATCGCCCAGAGTCGTTGCGCGACGGGCGAGCCGAGTTTCTCGAACTTCTGGTTCCACCCGCGCTTCCTGCAGGTGGAGGGCGAGAAGATGTCCAAGAGCAAGGGCAATTTCTTTACCGCTCGAGACCTGTTCGCGAAGGGTTTCAGCCCGGCGGCTGTGCGGCTGTCGCTGATCAACACGCACTACCGGACGAACGCGAACTTTACCCAGCAGGACCTGAAAGATGCGCAGCGTCGCATCGAGCGATGGAGCGCGTTCGTTGAAGCGGGCGATGCCAGTCCGGAGACCGGCGAGCGGAGCCGCGCGGTGGCGGAGCGCTTTGCGATGGAGCTGAACGGCGATCTGAACATCGCCGGTGCGCTCGGGGTGATCAACGGATGGGTTCGCGACACGGACGCGCCGACAAGGGCTGACGCGGATCTGATGCGCGAATTCGATCGCGTGCTCGGCGTGCTGGAACTGGATCGCGGTGGTGACGCCAGCGCAGGCGAGGACGATGCCGAGATCGACGCGCTGGTCGCGGCGCGCACGCAGGCGAAGAAGGACAAGAACTGGGCCGAGGCGGATCGCATCCGCGATGAGCTGACGGATCGCGGGGTCGAGGTGACCGACACGCCGGACGGGCCGGTTTGGAAGCGGACGGTGTCGCTGTGAGCGGCGGGCTGTTCCAGCAGGGCTCCGGGTCGATGCAGTCGGTGCTGAACGCGTTCAGGCAGTCGGCGTCGTGGCTGCCTTCGTTGGCCGGAAAATTCGTGGTGTTCGACGGTCCGGATGGGTCCGGCAAGTCGACGCAGTTCCGCCGGATCGGCGAACTCGCCCGGCGCGCGGGGCTCGCGGTGTGCGAGGTGCGCGATCCCGGCGGCACCGCCATCAGCGAGCGCATCCGTGAGGTGCTGCTCGATCCGGCCTTGCCCGAGATGGGCGTGCGCTGCGAACTGATGATGTACATGGCCAGCCGCGCTCAACTGGTGAGCGAGAAGATCGAGCCGGCACTCGAACGGGGCGAGTTAGTGCTGGCCGACCGGTACGTGTCGTCCACGCTGGCGTATCAGGGCACGGCGGGCGGGATCAGCAAGGAAGAGATTATTTCGGTTGCTCGCGCCGCCTGCGGCAGGCACTGGCCGCCGAACCTGACGGTGGTGTTCGACGTGGACCAGGCGACGGCGGCGACGCGCCTGAACCCGCTGCTTGACCGGATGGAGCAGAAGGGCGAGGCGTTCCACAAGCGGGTCCGCGCGGGGTATCTCGAGCAGGCGCGTGAGATGAGCGACAGGTACGCGGTGATCGACGCGACGCGCAATCAGGACGAGGTGACGCGAGCAACGCTTGATGCGATCCGCGCCAAACTGGTCGGAACCGAGGCCCGCGCGTGAGTCTGCTGAGCGAACGGCTGACCGCCGCGCTGCGTCCCATCGAGGGCGGCGTAGTGGACGACGGCGACACGGTCGTCGTGCAGGTGGACTTCGTGGACCGACGGTATCGGGACGCGATCAAGGCCGGGGCGGAGCCGCTGGAAGCACCCAGAGACGAGTGCGGGATGGGCGTGTGGCGCCGCGTGGCACGCCTGCATGACAAGGCGACGGATCGACCGGTGACGATCTGGTCGAGTCGAGGCTGATCGGCCGCCCGATAACGCCCGGCCGCTCTTGGCTTGACTCGCGAACGGACCGATACGCTCTGCATGGGTCTTATCCGTTCCATCCGCAAGCGCCTCGTGATCGGCGGTGCGTGCGTTCTCGCCGGAGCGGGCACGGTCGGTGTTGGGTCGTGCAACGAGATCCGTATCGAGATGAACGCGAAGCACGCGACCAAATGGACCGAGGTTCGGACCGGATCAGGGCCCGAGGCGAAGCCCGGCATGCAGGTGCGCGTGGTGTACTGGCTCGCGCTGCCCGACGGCACCCGCGTGGTCGATCTGTACGCCAAGGATAAGACGCACCCGTTCCGCGTCGGTGACGGCACGGTGATCGCCGGGCTCGACGAGGCGGTGCGTGGGATGCGTCAGGGAGGCATCAGGGATGTCACGCTGCCCCCGATCGCACACTACGGGAGCGCGGGCTACGGCGGCGTCATCCCGAAAGACACGACGCTGACGATGCGCGTGGAGATGCTCGACATCCGTTACTGAAGGATGCCGCTCAGCGCTCGATCTGCAGCAGCGGCCGGTGCAGGAACACGCGATCCCGGATCGGGCCGAAGTTCCCGGGTTCGACGATCACGGACAGATCCAGAGCGCCCTGGGCATCCAGGTTAAACGCTGCGACCGGCAGATCCTCGTGCAGGCGCGTCGAGAAGACGCGCTCGCCGTCGATTTCGATGGAAAACTGGCAGTCGCCCCAGCCGCCGGATGTATCGGCGAGGGACGCGGTCCCGGCGAATCGCTGCACGCCGGGCGGGAGCGTCCACGTGACGCGCATCGGGCCGGGCATGTCGATGTCGAGCGCGTTGAGCACCGGGCCGGCGTTGAAGGCGAGGTCGTCGGGGTGGCGCAGCGTGTTGATCGGCTCGACGAACACGCGCTCGCCGACGGGCTCCTGCGACTGCGGCTCGAGCTCGGACAGCGGGAGAATGCCCGCGGCTTCGAACGCGATGGCGCGGAGCGTCTGCGGGTCGTACTCGACGGTCTCACCACCGGGCAGCGTCATCCGCACACCGCTCGAACTCGTCGCGGTGAGCGCGGCGGCGGGGAAGGTGCTCCCGTCGCTGAGCCAGATCATGGTGCCGTCCATCGGCTCGCTCGGGTTGGCGAGCAGCGCCGCGGCGACACGGTCGATCGGCAGATCCACGATGTTGCCCGAATCGGTCTCGATGCTGGTCGTCGGACCGACGGCCAGGATGAAGCCGGGGAGCACATCGCCGTTGGCGAGCACGAGTTCGTCAGCGCTGTCGGTGCGACGGACCGGCGGACCGTCAGCGGCGGCTCCGGGCATGACGATCCGGGTGATCCTCTCGAGCGGGATCTCGACCCGACCGACCTGCGGGTGCTGCCAGGCGACCGCGTCGCCGGCCGCGGCGGTGGGGGCGACCGATCCGGGGAACCGGGCGCCGGTCGTGGTCTCGATGAACCCCGATGCGGACCCGGTGAGCGCGTCGGAGATGCGGCGGGCGCGGATCGGTTCAACCTGCTGGGCGGGAACAACCGAACCGATCCCGTGCTCCGGGTTGATCGGTCCGTCAATCGCGACAAGCGCCAACACGGAGCCGGGCGCGAGCAGCGTGATGTTGCCCGACGGATCTTCGACGGTGACTCCGTCGGCGGTGATGCTGACAAGTCGCGCGTGCGAGGCGTTGAACTGATCGTCGATCAGGAGGATGCGCGGGCGATCCGCTGAGTTCGACGATTGAGCGACCGTCGCCGCGGCGCACGACAGCGCGGCGATGGTTCCGGCAAGCGTCGAGATCCGTCGGATCGGTTTGGGGATCATCATGGAGTCTCCATCGTCGCGAACGCGGCGGTCGGGCGATTACTTCTGGAAGATCGGCAGGTAGCGCTTAGGCATCTGGAGGATGATGAGAGCCATGGCGGTGCCGTAGGCAGTGCCGGCGGAGTTATCAGACCAGCCACCGGAGGCCTCCTGACGCTCGATGAGTTCCTCGCGGATGGCCGGCCACCAGGTGGCCCAGCGTTCTCCGCCGGCGAGGTACATGGTCTGGACGGCGTAGTAGTGGCCGTAGAAGTAGTGGGCACCGCCGGTGTTGCGTGCGCGACCGGGCATGCTGGTCTCGACGATGTAATCGAGGCCGCGCTCGATTTCCTCGCCCTCGTAGATTCCGGCGTAGTAGAGACTCGCCACCCCCGCGGCGGACCGGGGCCACGCCGAGGCACCGCGACCGGCCTGATAGCGAAACCCGCCGTCAGCGTTCTGACAGCGCCGGACATATTCGACGGCGCGGTCGATGGTCTCGATCGGCACCTCGATTCCGGCGTTGCGCGCGCTGCGCAGCGCCATGATCTGGGTGATCGTGACGGAGATATCGGCGTCGTGAGGCGTGGGGTTGTAGCGCCAGCCGCCTTCTTCGTTCTGCGTCTGGACGATCAGGCGTACGGCGCGGACGAGCGCGTCGTGGGTCCGCCGGGACTGCTCGGCGTTGTCGCCCCCTGCGGTCATGCCATAGACCTCGCCGAGGAAGAGCGTGGCGAAACCGTGGCCGTACATCGGCCCGTGCGAGGTGTCGCCGGCGATGAGTCCGGTTTCGTTGGTGTTGTTGAGCAGAAACTCGAGGGCTCGCTCGACCTGTTCGCTGTACTGTCCTCGACCGGGCATGTTGCCGTCGGCCATGAACGCGAGCGCTGCGAGGCCTGTGATGGCCGCGTTGGAACCGTAGCGCTGGCCACCGAATGAACCGTCGTCGCGCTGCAACTGCGCGAGTGCTTCCAGCCCGTTGGTGACAGCCTGATTCAGCGCCGGCGTGATCTCGTTCTCGAGCGCGGCGTTCTGGGCCGTGGGCGGTGCGTCCTGCGCGAGCGTCGCGCCGTGCGCGGTCGCGAGACAGAGCCCGAGCAGTGCGGCGCGTGCCAGTGAGCGTGGACGGATCATCGGGAGGCTTCCTCGGCAAGGCGTCGGTAGTAACTCTCGGTCCAGCGCCGGTACAGATCGGAGAAGTAGTCCGACTGACCCTGGATCAGTGACTGGCGCAAGCGTTCGGGCAGGTTGCCCCATTCGGCGACCGAGAGATCGAGATTCTGGTTGAGCTGCTCGCCCTGTCGGCCGGGGGGCATGGACTCGCCGGAGTTGGGCGATTGGCCGGGCGTCTGGCTCTGCTGCGTCTGCTGCTGGCCCGGCTGCTGCTGGCCCGGCTGCTGCTGTGAACTGCTCGAACCGGACGACTGGGACTGCTGCGATTCGGCGCTCTCGATCAGCACATCGAGTTTGGTGATGATCTCCTGCTGCAAGCGCTGTGTGACGACGCCGGCATCGCGCAGTTGTTCGAGCCGATCGGCGACTTCGCCCATCTCCTGCACGGCCTGCACGAGCGCCTGCTGGGCCTGGCGCCCGGTGAGGCGGCGATCGAGTTCGGTCTCGGGCTCACCCGCCTCGGGGTCGGCGCGATCGACGGCGTCGTCCGAACCGGGCAGGCGGAGCAGATCGTCGAGGTCGAGCGGATCGGACGCGGGCGGAGCCGCCGGGGCGTCGGTGGCGGACTCGGTCTCGCTGCTGGCGGGCTTGGCGGGCTGTTCCTTCTCTGGCTCGTTCTGTTTCGGCGGATCCGCCGGAGGATCGGCCTTGGGCGGCGCGTCCTGCGCGACAAGCGGAAACGACAGCGCGCCGAGTGCGCCGGCGATCATCATCAGGCGTCGAGCTCTGGATGGCGTGCACTCGATCACGGCTGCGGTCCTTCCGGTTGAGTGGGCTCGGGATCGGGTTCACCCGCTTCACCGGGCGTTCCACCCTCTATACGAGTCTCTTCGGGGAACAGTTCGTCGAGGTTCTGTGCGGCTTCGGCTCGCTTGAGCAGGTCAACGGCGACTCTGGTCAGCTCGCGTTGCTCCGCGGCGAGGCGAGCGATCTCACGACGGGCTTCGGCATCGGGAAGTCCCTGGACGGAAGCCGTCGCTTCGGCGAGTTCGATCTGGATCATGCGGAGCAGGCGGAGTTCCTGAACGGGGGCGATCAGCGGTTCGTCCTGGCCGCCGCCGCCACCACCGCCTCCGCCTCCGCCTTGTCCGGCGCCGTCTTCGAAGGGCTGGTCGTCGGGCTCCGGGTCTTCGAGCGCCTCGAGGATGCGGGTGAGCGTCTGGGCGAGGGACTGCTGGCGGGCCAACGCGGTCGCCGGCTCGGCACCGGTCAGGCGTTCGGTGGCGTTCTCGCTGAGCGATTCGGCGCGGTTGTGGGCGAGCATGAACACGCTCGCTTCGCGAAGCTCCTCGACGAGTTCGAGGATCTCGGCGAGCTGCCGCGTGATCGCGCTCTGCTCGCTCGCGAGTCGGCGGAGTTCGGCGCGGTCGCGTCGGGTGAGTTCGGCGGCGTTGGCGTACGGCTCGGTCTTCGCCCGGAGTTCGGTCGTTGCGCGGAGCGCATCGAGATACGCCTGGCGCAGTTCACGCTTCTTGCGCTCCTGCTCTTCCTGTTCGAGCTGACGATCGAGAGCTTCAGCGCGCTCGAGCGCCTGCTCGAGCTGATCGAGCGAGCGTGACTCCGCGGCACGGATGGCGCCTGTGTCGTCGTCACCGGAGCGGATCTCGACGACCGCGTCGACCTGCGCATCAACCGCTCGCTGGACGAGGTTCAGCACCGGCGCGAGCTCCGGACCCGTGCTTCGCACGAGGTCGGCGACGGCGGCGGTGTTGGTGTTCAGACGGATCATCGCCGGCGCGAGGTCGGAGACCGCCTGTGGGTCGACAGGGTCCTGCGCCGCGACGGCGTCGAGCGCGCCGATGGCGTCCGTCTGGTCACTGATCAGCCCTTCCAGCGACTCGATCACGCTGGCGAGCACGCGCCTCAGGATCTCGGCGCGTGCTTTGTCGCTTTCATCGAGGTCTTCGCGTGCCTGCTCGAGCGCGTCGATGGCCTCCTGCTGGGCCTGCTGCGCTTGCTGCGTCTGGTTCTGCTGGGCCTCGGACGCGGCCTGCTGCATGTTCTCCGGGACTTGGTTCTCCTGAGCGTTCTGCGCCGCCTGTTGCAGGGCTTCGGCACCGGCTGGATCGGTCTCGCTGAGTTGCTGCGCACGCTCGCGCATCTGCTCGATGAGTTCGTCGGCTCGTTCAGAGAGTTCCTGCTGCTCGCGAGCGATCTGTTCGAGTCGCTCGCGCTGTTCGTCGGAGAGTTCCTCCGGGCGGAGGCCCGCGGAGTCTTCGCCGGCCTGGCCGGTGCGGTCCTGCAGCTCGCGCTGCTGATCGATCAGGCGGTCGAGCGTGTTGCGGATGAGCCAGTCGTCCTCGCCGCGATCGAGCAGGCCGACGACGTTGCTGAGTTCGTCGCGGACTTCTTCCTGGGCCTGCTGAGTCTCGGCCTGCTCCGCTTCGGTCAGCGGCGCTGCATCGGGATTCTCCGGGTCGCCGGGTTCTGGTTGACGATCTGCGCGAGCGCCGGCGTCGTTGAGCGTCTCTGATGCCTGGGTCGAGGCGTTGCCGGCACGATCGAGCGATTCGCTGACCCGGGAGAGCAGGTCGTTGAGGGTGCGGTCGTCGAGACGGTTGCGCTCGATGCGGTTCCGAAGGTCTTCGACGTCGCGACGGGTCTGAGCCAATCGCTGTGTGACCGCGGACTGCTCGCGGCGCGTCGCTCGCGAAGCGCCGTCGCTTTGGGTCCGTTCGGTGACACCTTCCTGCTGCTGGTCGGTGCGGATGGCGGCTTCTCGGACCGCGCTCAAGCTGTCGCGAACCTCGGCGACGAACTGCTCTTCGGAGATAATGCGCAGCGTCCGTTCGGGCGAACGCGTCGGCAGGGCTTCGGGCAGCGACGCGGTCAAGACGTCCGTCGCGAGCGCCGTCAGCCGGAGTTCATCGCCGGCCGACAGGCCGTCGATGGACGCGAGATCGAGTTCGTACTCGGCGACGAGCAGCCGTTCGCCTTGGGCTTCGCGCAGGACGGCAACGGAAGGTTCGCCCACGGGCTCGACGGCGCCGCCGGGACCCGACGGAGCCGATCCGGGCGCGCCGGCCGGTGCGAAACGCTGCTGCTCCACGGCGATCGACGCGAGGCCGACATCGTCGCGACCTTCGGCCCGCACGGTCAGGACGGCGCTCGGGAGCACGGAGCGATCGGTCGCCGGCTCAACGATGGTTGATGCGGCGGGACGGTCCGCGAGCGCGTCGAACCGGTAGACGGCGGTTTCGTCGGAACCGATGTCGTCCAGGTCGATCAGGTCGAGCTGGAGGCGGAACGAGTCGCGGAGGGTGAAACGAGCGGTGTACGACTCGCTCGGCTCATCGAGCGACGGCTCGACGGTCAGGTCGTCGCTGGCGACGAACAGTTGCGCGAGTTGACCGACGACGTTCACCGGTTTGTTAAAGCGCAGTTCCAGTTGCACCTGCGAGCCGACGAGCGCGGCCGGTGCGACCGCGCGGGCGTCGGTGCCGGGACCGAGTTCGAGCGATCGGGCCTGCGCAACTTGGGCCTCGTCGGCTGCGCTTACGTTGACCGAAGCGGCGTAATCAGGAGGCGTGATCGTCACCGAAGCGCCCGCGACGGCGGGTGCCGGCACGAGTCGGACGCGTCGCCAGGGCGTCGTGTCGTCGTCGGTCGAGAACCGGTACTCGATCCGATCGGCCACGGGTTCGAGCAGTCGCTCGAACAGCGCCCCGCTGGAGCCGTCGTCGAGCGTGAGATCGCGAGACTGGTGGGTCAGCAGTTCGCGCCGGATCGGGCCGGTCTCGCCGTCGGACGTGAGCCGGTATTGCACAAGCACATCGGTGCGATCGGCGGGTCGCGGCGATTTGGTGAGCACGGCGCGCACGGGCAGGGCCCGGCCGATGGGGTGCACCTCGACATCGGTCGCGTCGGCAACGCCGGTGCGCTTCGGCCATTCAGCGCCGGCCCAAGGCGCGAGCGTGCGCGAGGCACCGGTGGCGAACATCGTCGGGCTGACCAGGAACACGGCGATGAGTGACGCGAGCACCAGTCCGAGCGCGCCGGTCGAGCGCTTCGCACCAGAGGGCTTGATGAGTTCGGATGGACGGACCTGGTTCATGTCCGCGGCCGTGCGTTCGACGACGATCCGCGCAAGACCGCGACCTGTGTCGCCGACCATAGTCGAGGCGTTCGAGTCACCCTCGGGGGTCCAGTCGGCGAACTCGAGCGCGCTGGCGAGGCGACCCTGGAGGGAGGGGTACCGTTGCTCAACACGCAGCGCAAGGTCGGTCAGGCGCGGCGCGAAGCGCAGGGCGGGGCGGATCCGGGTGCGCACGAACCAGAACAGCACGCCAATGCAAACAACCAGCACGGTTGCCCGCAGGGCGGTGGGGAATCGCAGGACGAAGTCGACGAGCGTGAACACGGCGAGCCCGGCCAGCAGCGATGCGCCAATGGTCGCGATCTTCTGGACCACGAGGAGCATTCGGGCCTTGGCGCGGAGGCGGCGCAACGGTTCTCGGATGATCGATGGGTCGATGCGTCGCTTACTGCTCACCTTTTGCGATACCGGCAGTCCCGGCGTCGGTTGGGTGGATTCGGGCGTGTCGTGGGGTTCGGGCATGCGCCGCCTTCGCGCAGGAGTTGTAATTCCGCATCACCAATAGGAGATGAGCCGCGGATGCTCTCTCCGTCTCAAGGGTATCGGCGGGATGCGAGGAAACCGCGCACGCATCTGTGATTCCCCGTGGGTTCCAACGACCGAGAACGGGCGAATTGTTCAGATCAGTCGGATGACCCGACGGGCGACCCACTCAAAGGTCAAAAGCAGCAGCACGAGCGTCAGAGCCAGCGGCGTGTCCCAGAGCGATTCGGTGCGCTCGAAGAGGCGGCGCGAGGCTCGGTTCGGGAGTTCGGGCAGCGATTCCAGGTCGCTTGCGAGGGTCACGGTGCCGCCGGTTTCGTCGGCGAGCAGTTGGAGCTGCTCATGGTCGGTCTCGGGGCGACGCAGTTCGTCATCGGGCAGAGCGACCTCGACGTTCGCTTCGAGGCCCAACCCCGCGACGATCGGGCTGGTCGGCGTTGCCCGCCAGTCGCCAGCGTCGGCGGGGAGCCACAAGGTGGAGTAGACGACTCCGGCGGAAGCGGGGTCGGTCCCCTCCTGATCTTCCCGAACCGCGATCGCTTCCCGACTGAGGGTAAGTTCGACCGGTGCGAGCCCGGCATCGGATCGGCCGATCGCGAGTCGTTCGAGTTCGACGGTCATGCTCGGCGGGGCGGCGTCGATCAGTGATTGGTCGAGCAGTTCGATCGAGACCCGAACGGGCTGTTGCACGACCGCCCGGCTAGGTGTCGCGGTCAGGATCGCTTCCTGCCCACTCCGTGCGAGGCGATCGCGACCGAGCATGCGGATGAGCTGGATCCAGAAACGCTCGAAGAGCACCTCGCCGCGTCCAAATCGCCATCGCCAGGTCTCGTCGGTGCCCAGATAGAGGGAACGACCGGACCCGTAACGCATGAGCAGGAGCAGTGGCTGATCGTCGCCGCCGAGCACCGGGCGGGCGCTGGCGAGCACCTGTGCGGCGGGCTTCAGCCCGACCGGGTCGATGAACTGGGCGTACCGGAGCAGCGACCACCCCGTCTCAGCGTTCGAGAGTTCCTCGGGCCAGCCGGTCGCCGAACGATCGTTCTGACCACCGAGGCGGAGCACGCCCAGGTCGGTCGCGACCGGTGTCGGCTGCATGAGGACCGAACCGGAGATCGTTGAACCGTCCGCTCCGGCGCGGGTGAACGGGAGCAGGTCGGCGAGCGGCGTGTCGAACCAGAGCGAGGGAATGGAAGTCGGACCGGCGGTCCAGATGAGCCCGCCGCCGCGCAGCGCGACATGCTCGCGGAGTTGGCTCATCTGCTCGGCGGTCAGCACCTCCGGGCGCATGTCGCCGATCATGATCACGTCGTACTCGGCCCATTCCTCCGGCGAGGTCGGCAGTTCGGCGATGCGGGTGTTGCTGTCCTGGATGTAGCGCCGGTCGGGCGCGAGGATGAGCGTCGAGGCGTCGATCGACTCCTCGCGCAGCAGCAGGCTGCGGAGATATCGCTGCTCCCAGCGCGGGTATCCGTCGAGGTAGAGCACGCGGATCGGCCGATCCACCAGCGAAACCTCGATCGGGCGAGCGTTGTTCGTCTCGATCAGGTCCGCGCCATCCGGGATGACCTCGACGCGCCAGTTCCGGTCGCCGGGCACATCCGAGCTTGTCTTGAGCAGGACGCGCTGTTCGTCGCTCTCGGCGTCTGCTGCTTCGAACTCGGCGCGCTGCTCGTCGAGCGTTTCACCCGTGTCGGCGTCGATGAGACGGACCGTCGCTCCGGTCGCGCTCTCGCCGCCACCGACGCGCTCGACCGTGACGGACACCGGCGAGAGATCGCCAACGAACGCGACCGGCGGGGACTCGGCGAAGCGGATCGCGATGTCGCCGACGGGTTCCGCGCTGCCGAGGGCGATGGCGTGGACCGGGATCTGCTCGCTGCGCAGGCGGCGCATGGCGGCTCGAGAAACCGCATCAGCGGATCGACCGTCGGTCACGATCACGACGCTCGAAAGCGGACGGGCCGCGGCCCGCGCGAGGGCCTGGTCGAGCGCGGTGCCGATGCGTGTCTGGCGACCGATCGGGGCATCGAGGTCGACGCCCGTCGGCGCCGTATCCCCCGACAGACGCAGGTCATACACACCGGAGTCGAAGCCGAGCCACAGGACGGTCTTGTCCTCGCTTATGGCCGCCCACTGGTCCCATGTGCGCTCGAGAGTGGCCCGGAGCTGCGTATCGCGGGCGACGCGTGGGCCGGAGGCTTCCTGCTCGGGCGCGATGTCTTCGATCTGTAGCGAGGCCGAGCGGTCGAGCAGCACGAGCACCCAGTCGGCTTCGAACGACTCTTCGCGATCGACGAGCTGCGGGCCGGTGACCAGGAGGACGAGCAGGCAGAGCAGGAGGGCGCGAGAGCCCGCGAGCAGGAGCCTCACCGGGCGCGCGCCGGCCAGACGCCGGTAGGACCACGACGCGAGCGCGACCGACCCGAGCGCGACGAGAAGCCAGGCCCAGCCGGGGATCGGGCGCTCGAAGCCGAGGCGTACTCCCTCCTCGGTCAGGGACAGGTTGTCCAGATCGAGCAGCCATTCAAGCATGGTCAGGCCACCCCCGGTCGAGCGGGCACGCCAACGGCGTCGGCGGATCGAACCTCCGCGTGGCTGAACAGGCGGGCCATCACCGCTTCAGCGCAGGCGAGGAAGAGGACCGCGAAGAGCAGGGGGAGGCTGATCGGTGAGCCGCTCGACGACCGCTGCAGCGCACCCGCCACGCGATCGGGCTCAACCCACGCAACCGCCGCTTCGGTGTCTTCGCTCCCGCCGGAGACATCGGCCAGCCAGGTGCGTACGGCGTCAGCGCTCTGCACGGTGAGGTTCGACCCACGCGAGTCCGCGTTGACCGCGATCACGCCGCGCTGCCGGTCTACATCGTCGACGGCGATGAGCGTTCCTGACTTTCGAAGCGGACGGGCGGCGATGCCGGACGCGCCGACCTCGACTCCGGCGCTGTTCAGCGACTCTGATGCCGGGACGAGCCGAACCGCGCCGGCGGGTGCCGGCGGCGCGATGCCGGCGACCACGCTGCTTGCACCCGATGCGCGGCCGACGCCCTGGCGAACGAGTTCCTGCGTGAGCGGAACCATCAGCGGCATGAGCGGGAGGTTGGTCCAGCGCGCATCCGGCGGGCTCGCCATGAACACGATCAGTCCGCGATCGACCGAAGCCGATCCGCTTTCGGCTTGCGGGCGCTGCGCGACCAGCCATGGCTCGATCTGACCCGTCGCGGGATCGCGAGCGTCGAGGATCCGTTCCGCACCGTTGGACAACTCTTCGAAGCGGAGCGACCGGGTGATCGTGATGTTGCGCGCCAATCGGGGCAGCTCGGCGTTGATCAGCGAGAGGATCGGCGAGTCGGCGTTCTCGCCGACGAGTTGGAGCGGCTGCTCCTGGCGATCGATCGCCTCGCGGCCGATACGCCATTCCAACCCGAATCGCTCCGTGATCTGGTCGGTCCACAGGTTGGCCATGTCCTCGCTGGGCGGCGTGACGACCAGCAACCCCCCGGAAGAAACGAACGAACCGATCGCACGCCAGCCATCCGCGGTCACGAGGTGCGGCTGGCAAAGGATAACGGCGTCCAGTCGCGACAACAGCGGGGCGTCGATGGCTGTGGGGTTCGCGTCGATAGTCTCGATCGGCACGCCGATCTGGGGCTCGAGCGCGATTCGGAACCAGTCTGCGGGCTCGAGTTGGTCAACGGTCGGGCCGCGACCGAAGCGGCGCTGTGCGACAATGCCAACACGCAAAGCGTCCCGAAGCGCTATCGGGCGCCGAAACGTGTTGTCCGCTTCGACGGCATCACGATCGATCTCGGCGATGAGCACGGCGGTCTGTCCTGCGCTCGAGTCGATGGCGGCGCGGATCGCACGCGTGTTGATCTGCACGCTGGCGCTCGCGCGCTCCTGACCGGGCCGCCAGCTCACGCTCGTCGTCATACCGAGACCCGCGGCGACCGATGTGGAATCGTCGGCTTCGCGGGGCGCGGCGACGCGGAGACGAACCGTGCTGGTCTGGGCCATCGCCAGCGCAGCGCCGGTGCGCTCGAGCACGATGCGGATCTGCTGCTGCTCGTCGATGGCCTCGTCGGGGTTGTCGCCCGCGAGCACCACGCTCCTGAGCGGATCGACGCTGACGATCTGAACGTTCCCCGGCAGGGTCTCCGCGGGCTGGGTCGCGATCAGGCGGACGCCCGGGATTTCCGCGAGTATCGGCGAGAGCGGCGAACTGAGATCCGCCGAGCCGGCGCTGAAGTCGGAGATGACCATCGCAACGATCTCGTCGCTGTCCCGGTCCGCGCTCGCGACGATGCGGAGTTGATCGAATGCGTTTCGCAGATCAGCGGAACTGTCGGTCGGCTCGATCGCGTCGACGAGCCGACGCACGGCGGCGATGTCCGCCGACGCGGGAACAACGACAGACTCCGCCGGTCCTCCGAGCGTGATCAGCCCGACGCGGTCGCCCTCTCCGAGCGAGCCGAGCGCTTCGCGGGCCGAGGCCTTGTGCTGCTCGAGCGCGGTGGTTGAGTCGATCCGCGCGCCGGAGGCGATGCTGTTATCGATGAGCAGGTACACGCTCCGGCCTCCCGCACCGCTGATCAGGCCCGAGGCCTCGAGCAGCGGGCGTCCCAACGCGAGCGCGAGCAGCGCGACGATCAGGCAGCGCGTCGCGAGCAGGATCCACTGCTGCAGACGAAGGCGCCGGCGCTGTTTGCGATAGGCCTCCATGAGGAATCGCATCGCGGCCCAGCGGACGGGCTTGCGCCGCTGTCGCATGAGCAGGTGGATGAGGATCGGGATGCTGACGGCGGCGAGGCCCGCTGCGAGCAATCCGGCGTTCAGGAACGTCATGGCGTCACCCGCTCTTCCGTCGTTTCATGATGGAATTGCGTCGGGCCATGAACGCCGCGAGCGGCGGTCCGAGCCAGTTGTTGGTCATCACGCGATGGATGTCGAACCCGAAACCGCGGACCGCGCGGTCCAGCGCGGTCGAGTGTTCCTTGAACGCTTCGAGATAGCCCTGACGGACCGCACGCGGGTCGATGCGCACGCGCGGTTCGCCCTCGAACCCTTCGAAGGGCGCGGCGTTGTCGAGCGCGAAGTTCACTTCCTGCTCGTCGAGGATCTGGAACAGGATCGCGTCGTGCCGGCGATGTTTGATCCGTGCGAGCGCGGTCCGGATGTGTTCGGGGTCCGCGAAGAAGTCGCTGATGATCGCGATGATGCAGCGGTTGTTCAGTTTGGCGAGCGTCTGATCGATGACGCGTCCGAAGTCCGTCGGTCGATCGACCGGGTGAGTCGCGAGCGTCGAGACGATCCGGCGCCACTGGCCCTGGCTGGACCCGCGATCGACCGCGTCGACGAGCGCGTCGGCGAACATCCCGAGCCCGACCCGGTCGGACTGGCGCAGGGCCATAAAGCTGATCGCCGCCGCGGTGGCGGTGGCGTGGTCGAACTTGGTCCACGTCGATCGTCCGTCGTGGCTGGTCTTCTGACCCGTGCTCGACGCGCTCGAGTACGAGCGGCTGCCGAAGTCCATGGATCCCGACGAGTCCACGAGCAGAACGAGGTCGAGGTTGGTCTCCTGCTCGTACTGCTTGAGATGCAGCTTGTCCGAGCGCCCGTAGACCTTCCAGTCGAGGTGGCGGAGATCGTCACCCGGGACGTAAGGGCGGTGCTGGGCGAACTCGACGGAGAAGCCGTGGTAGGGCGAGCGGTGCATGCCGCTCATCACGCCTTCGACGATCATCTTTGCGCGGAGTTCGAGCGTCCCGAGGCGTGCGAGCGTCTGCGGGTGCAGAAAGACCGTCGGATCGACCGCCTGCGCGGGGTTCGGTGACGACGGCATGGACTGCTCCGGGGAAGCCATCGGTCGATCAGCGCTCCGATTTTCGTGGGGTCGAGAAGACGGGACTGTGCCAGAATGAGCGTGTGCACCGCTTCGTGCCCAACCGATGGTGGCTGATGGCGTTCGCCGCGACAGCGCTGTCGTCCGGCGCGCTGTGGCTTGCGCAGGGCCGATCGCTGTTCAGCGTCGAGCCCGGTACCCGGTCGCAGCGGGATGCACCGCTCGACGACTTGTTCGCGCCGACGGGTGTCCTGGACGGGTTGGGCAGAGTGGATGGCATCGGTCGCGGGTTTCGTCTCGGGCTGCTTCCGTCGGGTTTCGGGCTCGGCCTGATCAGCGTGTCGACGCTGCTGTGTCTCGTCGCGCTCGCGTGGCTGATCAGTTCAGCACGGCGTCCATCTGGCGCTTGTCGCCGGGACCGGTGCCGTCGATCGGCGTGTCCTTGAGCAGACGATCGATCACATCGTCGGTGGAAACGCCGTCGGCCTCCGCGTTGAAGTTGCAGATGATGCGATGGCGGAGCACGGGCTTGGCGACCGAGCGGACGTGTTCGGGCGTAACGTGGAACGAGCCGGAGAGAACCGCCTTGGCCTTCGCGGCGAGGATCAGGTTCTGTCCGGCGCGAGGACCGGCACCCCATGCGAGGTAATCGCGGACGATCTGCGGCTTCGGGTTGTCGTCGGAATGTTCCTTGATGCGCGTCGCGCGAACGAGCCGCAGCGCGTAGCGGATGACGTGGTCGGCAACGGGTGCCTCGCGTACCAACTGCTGAACTTTGAGCACGTCCTCGGAGGTGAGGCACGGCTGGGGCTGTGCGACCTGTGTGGAGGTCGTGCGCCGGATGATCTCGACCTCCTCTTCCTCGCCGGGGTAACCGATGGTGATGTTAAACATGAAGCGGTCGAGCTGGGCTTCGGGCAACGGATAGGTGCCCTCCTGCTCGATCGGGTTCTGCGTCGCGAGCACGAAGAACGGCTCGGGGAGTTTGTGCTGGACGCCGGCGGTGGTGACCTGGTGCTCCTGCATCGCTTCAAGCAGCGCGGCCTGGGTCTTCGGGGGCGTGCGGTTGATCTCGTCGGCGAGAATGACGTTCGCGAAGATGGGGCCCTTCACGAAGCGGAGCTCGCGTGAGCCGGTGGTCTTGTCTTCCTCGATGACCTCGGTACCGGTGATGTCCGAGGGCATGAGGTCGGGCGTGAACTGGATGCGGCTGAAGCCGAGCGAGAGGCTGCGAGCGATCGTGGAGATCAGCAGGGTCTTCGCGAGGCCGGGAACACCGACGACCAGGGCATGCCCGCCGCAGAACAGCGTCATGAGCATCAGGTCGACGACCTCGTCCTGGCCCACCACGACCTTGGCGATCTCCGCCCGGAGTTTGGCGTGGGCATCTTTAACCTGCTCGATGGCCTGCTCGGGCTCGGTGGCCTGGATGGCTGGTTGCGAAGCGAGCGGATCGGGCATGGCGAGGCCTCTCTCGGGCTGGGAGTCGGTTGAGCGACGATCGGATCGAACCCGAACCGCCTCCGGATCATACCGGTCCCGATCCACACGGTTGTCCGCTCCGACAGTCTCTCCACGGGCCAGAAGCGGCCATACCATCGGCCGATGCCAGAACTCCCGGAGGTCGAACAGGTCAGCAGAACCATCGCGAAGCGAGCGGTCGGATGCCGTGTGGTCGGCGTGACCGTTCATCGGCGAGATGTCGTCACCGGTCCGGAAGATCCGATCGGCGGCTGGAGCCGGGCCCCGGCCGACCGGCGCGACGCCCCCAAGCCGCGTGTGGACAAGCGATTCCTGCTCGAAGGGAGCGTGATCGAGCAGGTCGCTCGTCGCGGCAAACAGCTCGCGATCTTCGGCGACCGCGCATCGACCGGCATTCACCTCGGCATGACCGGACAATTCCTCTTCCGCGCGCCAGGCGAGCGACTCCGCCGGCGCGACCATGTGCACGTGACTTGGCGAGTGGAAACGCCCGATGGGCGGCCGGCGGGTCGACTCGTCTTTCGGGATCCGCGCCGCTTTGGCTCTGTTTCTGCCCATCAAAGCCGCGAGGAACTGGTTCGGACCCGCTGGGACGCTCTTGGACCGGACGCCCTGACGGTCTCGGCGGACGAGCTGCGCGAGCGGTTGCGACCGAAGCTTCGGTCGAATGCGACGGTTCGCAATGTGAAAGCCGCCCTTCTGGATCAGGCGACTCTGGCGGGCGTGGGGAACATCTACGCCGACGAATCGCTGTTCCGGGCCGGGATTCTGCCGGCCCGTCGCGTCGATCGGCTCTCGGGCGACGAAATCAGGCGGCTCGCCGCTTCGATCCGGACGGTGCTTCAGGAGGCCGTGGACTCGGGCGGTTCAACCCTGCGGGACTATGTGGACGCCGAGGGCGTCTCGGGTTCGTTCCAGCTCAGGCACCGCGTCTACGGGCGATCAGGCTGTTTGTGCATAACCTGTGGGGAGACACTGGTCGGTGACTTGGTGGCCCAGCGTACGACGGTGTGGTGTCCCCGCTGCCAGCGTTAAGCCCAGATGAAGGCGGGTTCATGGTCCGAACTTATGCACATTTCCAATCGAACGGATTCCGGGTCGATTCGCTCCGTGCCAGAGTTGTCCGGAGCCAAGCACAAGTGTCGGGTCAGGCGATCGGGTCTTTCCAACCCCTCTGTTCTATTTCTCTTCTCCGTCCCTCTCTTGTCCCTGTCAGTTCGTGGACACCATCCATACAATGGGCGCAAGTTACTTCCGCATAAACACTTATCGATTTTCCACAAAGCCGAACAAGTTGTCGGAAGAATGTCGGCCGGTGTTGGAGTTGTCGTGCGAGTTGTCGCTCGGCGCGAGGGGGTTTGGCGGCAGGGATCGCGGCGATACAGACATGCGCCCGATTACGGCGCTTTCTTCACACCTTTTCCACAGATCGCGCGACAAGCTCTCGGCTTGCCCTATCTTCACAGAGGTTGTGTGCTGCCGCACCCGGTCCGGCCGCGCTGCAGAATGTGGATAAGCCGAGGAAATCGTCGAAATCCTGCGGTGTGATCGGGATCTCTGGAGATTCGCAGTCAGGCGCCGGCGGCGAAGTGACGTTCCAGTGAGTCGATGACGCGGTCGAGCTCGGCATCGAGGTCGCGCTGCTTCTCGATCGTCTTGACGGCGTGCATGACGGTGGTGTGGTCGCGTCCGCCGAAGTACCCGCCGATCTCTTCGAGGGAGTATCGCGTGTGCCGTCGGGCGAGGTACATGCAGACCTGGCGGGGACGGGCGATCGATTTCTGGCGCCGCTTGGACTGCAGGTCGGTGAGTTTGACGCCGTAGTGGCCGACGACGGCGTCGATGATGCCCGTGATGGTGATCTCGGGCTTCACCTCGGCGATGGAGCCCTCGAGGGCGATGCGGGCCAGATCGGTGTCCACCGGGCGCCGGTCGGCGAGGTGCTGCATCTGGACACGGGTGATGGCGCCCTCGATTTCCCGGATGTTCGTGGTGATCTTGCCGGCGATGTAGCACGCAACCGACTCGTCGAGTTTGAGGCCCCGGATCATGGCCTTGCGCTTGGCGATCTGGACGCGGGTCTCGTAGGAGGGGGGCTTGATGTCGACGACGAGGCCGGACTGGAAGCGGCTGACGAGGCGTGCTTCAAGATGGGGTATCTCGTGCGGGGCGGCGTCGGACGAAAGGATGATCTGGCGTCCGTTCTGGTACAGGGCGTTGAAGGTGTGGAAGAACTCTTCCTGAGTCCGTTCGCGTTCGGCGAGGAAGTGGATGTCGTCGATGACCAGGACGTCCACATCGCGGAAGCGGTGGCGGAAGTCGATCATCTGATTGGCTTCGACGGCCTGGAAGAACTCGGTCGAGAAGGCCTCACAGGACACGTAGTGGATCTTGGGCGTCCGCTCGCGATCGAGCATGCGCAGGCAGATCGCCTGGAGCAGGTGGCTTTTCCCGAGCCCCACCCCGCCGTGGATGAACAGCGGGTTGTACGCGGCTCCGGGGGCTTCAGCGACCGCTTTGGAGGCAGCGAGGGCCAGGCGGTTCTCCGGGCCCTCGACGAAGTTCTCGAACGACGAGTCGGGGTTGATGACGAGCGAGTCGTTGTACGGACGCTCGGTATTGGAGTCTCGCAGCGTCGGGCGATGGACCGG
The DNA here is from genome assembly GCA_024743075.1 of bacterium. Classification (GTDB taxonomy): domain Bacteria; phylum Planctomycetota; class Phycisphaerae; order Phycisphaerales; family UBA1924; genus JANSXG01. The sequence continues at coordinate 34,574 of JANSXG010000006.1, forward strand.
GCGGGGCTGACGGGAAGCGCTGGGGGGCATGACGTCGGACGCGTCCAGAGGTTGAGCGCTCGTGCTCTGCGACCCGTTCATGGAACTGAGCGGGCGACCCGGCGCGGAGTGCTCGGGTTCTTCGTTGGGTCCGAGGAATCGAACAGAAAGCAACCGACCGGTGACCGACTGCAGGGCCTCGGAAAAGTCCTCGGAGCAGTTGCGCTGCAGGTAACGGTTATGGATGTCGGAGGTCGTACGGACGCTGAGCACGCCGCCGTGGGTTCCGAGAGGCTGGAGATCATTGAACCACTGACGGCACTTGTCCGGGTGGTGCGCGGTCATGTAGCCGAGCACATCCGTCCAGACCGTGTGGTCGGGGTTCGTCATCGAACAGCGCCTTTCACGGGCCGGTCGGGGCCCGGTGCAGCGGTGAGGTCAGCGTCCACATTTCCGTCGATCCCTCGTGCGCAGAACTCCGGCGAACTTCACGGTTGCCACACCGGGCCGAAGAGCGTTGAGGGACTTTGGGAAATCCACCAGTCCCGGGCGCGAGCGCTCGGGACCGCGAAAATTACAGACGCGCGACGCGCGCTGTCAACAGGAGAGATTGTGATTCGCGATCGTGCCGAGAAAAACAGAGCGCTTTGATCAGGTGGCGCGTGCGTGTTCGAGTTTCTCCGCTTCCGCGACCTGCTGCTCGTAGCGCGCGCGGTTTGCTCGAAAGTCCATGAGAAATTCGACTTTCTCTGCGAGTTCCGGCTTGACAGCCTGCCGAAGTTGTTTTCGAGCCTGCGCGATGTTGGAACGGCGCGACAGGTGGATGAGGACCAACTTCTGGCACTGCAGGACCGGGAGCCACTCGATGATATGGCTCAGGTGAAGGTGTTTACCTATTCTCGCGCGATCGCCGTGATCCGGTTCCACAAACGTGCATTCGGCGATCACGATCTGCGACTTGCGCACATCTTCGCGCAGCATCGACGCGCCGGGTGCCGTGTCGCTCAGGTAGGAAACAAGGGGAACTTCGAGCGTCCGGGTGATCTGTTCGCCACGATCTTTGAGTTCGCGCAGCTTTTCCTGCGGCAGTCCGACGAGGTCTTCACGGAGCTTCGATCGCTTCTCCACGATGCAGTACCCGGAAGCGGGGGAGGTGTGTTCCAGATCGAAGATGCGGAGATGCGTGTTGTTCTTGATCTCGATGGACTGCTCGGGATCGAGCGCGATGAGTTCGTAGGGCATCTTCTGGCCCTCGAGGTCGCGATAGCCCTTGAGCATGGTCTCGATGGCGGGCGCTATGGCGGTCGAGCAGACGATCGTGCCGGGACCCATGCCCTGGAAATTGCGCTGGCTGCACCAGTACGCGAGACCGCCGATGTGGTCCATATGCCCGTGTGAGATGGCGAGGAACTTCGACGCGAGCGACGCTCTGGGGCAGTTGCCCATGTCGAAGCAGATGTCGAGTTCGGGCACCATGACGCAGGTCTGTTCACCGGCGACGGAAGTGCCCTGGACGCGGAATGGCGGGATGAGAAGGAATCCGAGTCCGCTCTCGCGGGGCGGGGGCTTGGGAAGCATCGGGAAACTCCATACAACGGGCTTTCGCCCGGCGCGGGGGTCGGTTTCAGGCGGCGCCGTGTGCCGCGGCCGGTCATGCTAACGCGGATCGATTGAGGGAGCGCGATCCGTCGCGAAGTACGAGCGTCGCGGCTATTCTCGGTCTCGATGTCGAACGGGATTGAACCCTCATCTCTGGACGGATCGGCCATCAGCGCAGACGGAGTGCGCCGCGTGGCGCGTTTGGCGCGCCTTATGCCGACCGACGAGCAGGTCGAACGGTACCGGCGGGAACTCGGCGATGTGCTCGCCTGGGCCTCGGCTCTCAAGGAGGTGGACGCGGAGGGTTTGCGACCGATGGCGGCTCCCGCGGACGCGGAAAGTCACCCTCAAGTGCGGCTCGACCCGGACGTGCCCGGCGTCATGCTCGACCGTTCCAAGATCGATGGGATCGGGCCGATGGTCGACGACGGCTTCTTCGTCGTCCCGAAGGTGTTCGGCGACGGGGGAGCGTGACGGTGGTCGAGCGTCCGCTGTATCAGTGGTCGGCCTCGGAGATCGCGCGTGCGGTGTCTGCGGGCGAACGGCGCGCACACGATGTGGTCAAAGCGTTCCTCTTGCGCATCGACGACCAGAATCCACGGCTGAACGCGCTGCGGGCGGTGTACCACGAAACGGCTTGCGATCGAGCCAGAGCTCTCGACCAACGCCTCGCGTCGGGAGAATCGGTTGGTCGGCTCGCCGGTGTTCCGGTTGCGATCAAAGACAACCTGTGCCTGCGCTCGGATTATGGCAGCGGCGATGAATCGCCGACGACCGCCTGCGGCTCACGCATGCTGGCGGGGTATCGGTCGCCGTACACCGCGACGGCGGTGCAGCGACTGCTCGATGAGGACGCGATCGTTGTCGGTACGGCGAACATGGACGAGTTCGGCATGGGCTCCTCGGGCGAGCACTGCCACTTCGGTGTCACGCGGAACCCGCACGATGAGGAACGGGTGCCGGGTGGGAGCAGCAGCGGGTGCGCCGCGGCACTCGCGTCGGGCATGGTGGCCCTCGCGCTCGGGAGCGATACGGGCGGGAGCGTTCGCCAGCCGGCTGCTCTGACCGGGACGGTCGGCTTCAAGCCGAGTTACGGCCGTGTGTCGCGCTGGGGGCTGGTGGCGTACGCGAGTTCGCTGGACTGTGTGGGGCCGATGGCTCGGACGGTGGAGGACGTCGCGCTGGCGCTGGAGGTGATAAGCGGTGCGGATGCGCTGGACTCGACCTGCTCGACCCGGCGTGCCGGGTCGGTTTTCGATTCGATCGATCTGCCGCTGGATGGCCTGCGCATCGGCGTGCCGGTGCAGGCGCGTGATGAAGCGAACGATCCGTCGGTCAACGCGGCGCTGGATCGCGCGATCGATTCATTCCGGTCGATCGGGGCGGAGGTCATCGACGTCGAGTTCAAGCATGTGCACCAGTCGGTGCCGGCCTACTACATCGTCGCCCCTGCGGAGGCGAGCTCGAACCTCGCTCGCTACGACGGCGTTCGATACGGGCATCGAACCTTGATTGACCGGTCATCGAGCATCGAGGATCTCATGGCCCGGTCGCGCAGCGAGGGGTTCGGCCCGGAGGTGCAGCGCCGGATCATGCTCGGCACACACACGCTTTCGTCGGGTTACTACGACGCGTACTACAGCCGCGCGATGAAGATGCGTCGGCTCGTACAGCAGGAGTTCGCCACGCTGTTCGCGACCGATCCCGGGCCGGGTTGTCACGCGGTGCTGATGCCGACGACGACGGGTCCGGCGTTCCGGATCGGTGAAAAGATGGACGACCCGGCGCTGATGTATCGCGAGGACCTCTACACCGTCGCGGCGAACCTCGCGGGGCTCCCGGCGATTAGTGTTCCTGCTGGTCACGCCGAGCTCGAGGGCAAGCGCCTCCCGATCGGTGTGCAGTTGATCGGTCCGGCGTTCGAGGATGCCCGCCTGCTTCGGATTGCGCGCCGGCTTGAGGTCCAGCTGGCCGGCTGACCGATCAGTCTTCGTCGGTGTTGAGCTTGATGAACTGGGCGTAGAGGTCTTTGTACGGCCCGCCCCGCTCGATCAACTCATCGTGGGTGCCCTGTTCAACGATCTCGCCGTGGTCGAGTACGACGATCCGGTCCGCGTTCTTCACCGTGCTCAGACGGTGCGCGACGACGATGGAAGTGCGTTCGGCCATCAGGCGCTCGAGCGCCTTCTGGATGCGGTACTCGGTGAAGGTGTCCACCGCCGAGGTGGCCTCGTCGAGGATGAGGATGCGCGGGCGGGCGATCATGGCGCGGGCGAAGCACACGAGCTGTCGCTGGCCGAGGCTGAGGTTTGTGCCCCGCTCGCCGACTTCGGTGTCGAGGCCATTCGGCAGCGACTCCAGGATGTCGAGGCAGTCGAGGTCGGCGCAGGCGCCTCGGACTTCGTCGTCGGTCGCATCGGGACGCCCGAAGCGGATGTTGTCGGCGACGGTGCCGGCGAACAGGAAGTTGTCCTGCGGCACCAGACCGAGGATGGATCGCAGCGATTCGAGGGTGATCTTCTCGATGGGTGTGTCGTCGATGCGGACGTTGCCGCCGGTTCGGTCGTAGAAGCGAGAAATAAGGTTCACGACGGTGGTCTTGCCCGCGCCGGTGTGTCCGACGAGCGCGACGGTCTCGCCCGGCTTGGCCTCAAAGGAGATGCCTCGGAGTACCTGGCTGTCGGCGTTGTAGGCGAAGCGGGTGTTCTCGAACTCGATGCGGGCGCCGCGATCTGACTTCGGGAGCGGCTGGGCGTCCGGCCCATCAACGACATTCGGCTGGTTATCGAGCAGGCGGAAGATCCGCTCGCCGCCGGCCATTGCCTGGAGGGTTGTGTTGTAGAGCTCGGCGAGGATGACGACGGAGATGAAGAACACGCCGCTGAAGAAGAGGAACCCGAGCATGTCGGAGATGGTCATCGCGCCCGACTCGATGCGGTACGCGCCGACGACGAGCACGATGACCGCGGTGATCTGGGCGGCGAGGTCGAACAGTGGGATGTATAGGCCGTGCTCGCGAGCGGCGAACATGTTGACGCGCCGGTGCTTGTCGAGCAGCGACACGAACATGCGTTCGTTCTCGGGTTCGCGTGCGAACGCCTGTGTGACGCGGATGCCGCTGACGGTCTCGGCGAGGTTCGAGGTGATCCTGCTGAACGACTCCTGCACGCGCCGGTAGGCCTCGCCCATGCGACGGCGGAAGTGGTTGTTGATGAAGTAGAGCATCGGCGCGAGGATCGAGATGACCAGCGCCAGCACCCAGTCGTACCAGATCATCGCGGCGAAGCAGCCGACGATTTCCAGCCCGTGGATGAGCACACGCGGGATGATCTGCGCGACGGCGTTGCGGACCGCGTTCACATCGCTCGTGCCGCGCGACAGGATTCGACCGAGCTTGGTGCGGTCGAAGTAACTGATGTCGATTCGGTGCAGGTGGGCGAAGATGTCGTGTCGCAGGTCGAAGATGACGCGCTCGGCAAGCTTGTTCACCGCGATGATGCGGATGGCCATGACGATGTAGTACGCCACCGCGAGGCCGGCGATGATGCTCGCGCCGAGCACGATGCCGTCGACCGGTTCGCGACCGGTGAGGTCGCGCCAGAGCTGGGGCTGATCGATGGTGTAGCGGATGGTCTCCGTGAGCACATACGGCACCCCGAGCGTGATAAAGGCGAGCATCACCGCGTAGATGGCGATGGCGGTCTGCAAGCCGGGGTAGCGCAGCATGTACTTGAGCAGACGGCGCGTGATCGCCCAATCGATGGGCCGGTACTTCTCACCCTGCTGCTCGGCGACGGTCGGTGCGGCCACGAGACTCTTCGCGGCTTCCCGGCTGTCGAGACGGTGCTCGTTCGAGTCCTTGGGCTCGGGGATCGGGTCGGCGCGGTCTTTCACTGGCGACCCCCTTCCGCCGGTTCGGCATCGGGGTGTTCGTCCATGGCGAGCTGGATGAGCGCGGCCTCGCGGTAGTGGCCCTTCTCAGACATCAATTCGCGGTGCGTGCCGACGCCGACGACACGCCCGGCGTCGAGCACGACGATCCGGTCGGCGCGACGGAGTGTGGATAGGCGGTGGGCCACGATGATGGTCGTGCGATCGCGACGCAGCGGGTCGAGGGCTTCCTGGATGCGGGTCTCGGTGATTGGGTCCACAGCGGTCAGTGCGTCGTCGAGGATGAGGATTTTCGGGTCGTTGGCGAGTGCTCTGGCGATGGTGAGCCGCTGGCGCTGGCCGCCGGAGAGGTCCATGCCGCGTTCGCCGATGATCGTGTCGAAGCCGCCGTCGAGTTCGTTGATGAAGTCTGTGGCCTGGGCGGCGTCCGTTGCTGCGCGGACCGCGTCGCGCTCGAGCTGGACCGGGCCGAAGGCGACGTTGTTGTGAACCGTGTTGGAGAACAGGAACGTCTCTTGGAAGACATAGCCGAGATGGCCGCGGAGCGCGTCGAGCGACCACTCGCGGACATCGACGCCGTCCAGAAGCACGCGCCCCTCGGTCGGGTCGTGAAAGCGTGCGATAAGCGAGAGCAGCGTCGACTTACCCGAGCCGGTGCGCCCGACGATCGCCACGGTTTCGCCCGGGTGGATGGTGAAGCTGACATTCTCAAGCACCGGTGGCCCGTCGGGGTACGCGAAACCGACGTTCTCGAAGGCGATCTCGCCGCTGGGGCGGGCCGAATCGACCGGGGCTGCCGGCTGGTCGATGCGGACCTCCTCGTCGAGGAAGCCGAAGATCCGGTCAGCGCCGGCGAAGGCCTCGGGGGCCTGAGCGAAGACAAAGATAATGGTCTCGACTTGGCCCGAGAGCTGGAGCAGCAGGCTTCGGAAGACCCAGAGCGCGCCGAGCGTGATGCCGACATCGCTGGCGCGCACGCCCCCCGAAGCGGCCGCGGCCTCGGCGGCCTGCTGGTTCTGGAGCACGAGCCAACCGCCGACGCCGAGGAGCACGGCGGCGGTGAGCATGCCCCCGGCCTGGATCATCGGGATGTGCGTGCCGACGGATTTGGAGAGGCGGATCCGCTGGTCGCGGGCTTCGGCGGCGGCCTCATCGAAACCGGCGGTCTGCTCCCGGGCCCTGCCGAAGGCCCGGATCACGCGGATGCCGGCGATCGCTTCCTGCAGCTTGTGGATCAGCCCGTCCACGAGTTCGGCCTGGACCTTGAACTTGGGCTTGGTGGATCGTCCGTAGTGCCAGATCACGATGAACTGGATCGGCAGCGCCACCATGCAGACCACTGTGAGCAGCGCGCTCTCGCGGAGCATGAACACCAGGAAGACGCCGAGCGTGACTAGCGCGATGACCAATCGGATCATGACGCCCTGCATGAACGCCCGCACCGCCTGCACATCGGACGTAAAGCGGTTGATGACCTGCCCGGTGTCGTGGTCGTCGAAGAAACTGAAGTCGAGGCGCTGGAGCTTGCGGTAAAGGCGTGTGCGCAGGTCGATCACGCAGCGCTGGCTGAACCACTCGTCGGTGTATCGCTGGGCAAAGCGCCCGGCACCGGAGACGATCGAGAGCAGGAGGACGACCGCGCCGATCGACGCGATCGTCGCGGTGAAGCTCCACGATGCCGGAGGCTGGATGCCCAGCGGCCAACTCGGCTCGGGCGCGTTCTGGTCGGCGGTGGCGCGGATGACATCGATTGCCAGGCCCTGGCCGATGGCGCTGGCGAGCATGAGCAACTGCGTTGCCACCGTGACGATCAGGACGGGGATCGCGCTGTACTTGTGGTCCCAGGCGAGTGCCATGATCCGGCGCAGCAGCACGAGCACACCGAGGGAGGGTTCCTCCGGCGCGTCGTCAGTCTGGGGTGTTGCTGGCTTGGTCGTTGGGCGGGGCAAGGAGGGGATGGTACGCTGAGGGTCCGGCGATCAACGCCGATTTCGAAGAACTCCGGAGTGTACCCATGCCAGAGCGGGCCAGCGTCACAGCAGCGATCACAGGTGCGGTTCTCGCGAGTTCAGCGATCACGATCGGTGGGTGCACGTCGACCACGCCACCCCGGCTGTCGGTCTCCGATGTGTCGATCCAGGCGGAAACGAGCGAGGCGATGGTCCTCAGTTTCGCGGTCGAAGGGGCGAACCCCAACACGTTCCCGCTTCCGCTCGAGGAGGTTCGTTATCGGCTGCAGCTCGACGGCGATCGGGTGTTCTCCGGCGTCCGTTCATCGCAGATCACGATCCCGAGAAGCTCAACGGGGGCCGTTCGGCTGCCGGTGGCGTTCGAACTGGCGGACCTCGGAGGCGCGCTCAACGGCCCGGCTCCGTATCGCCTGAGTGGCAGCGTGCGATACAGGCCGGCCGGGACCTTGCCGGGCGTGCTCTTCGACTCCGGCGTGTACCGTCCCAGCGCATCGTTTTCGGTCAGCGGGGTGCTGGACTTCACACCGACCAACCGTACCGGTCCCTTCCCGGAGGGCGAGACCGGCGGAGCGGTGCGGATCGACGACGCCGGGAGCGAAGGCTAGCGCACCGATTCGGTCCTCACGGTCCCGTCCCGCTCGATGACGACCGAGATCGCGCCGTCGGTTGCGGTGGTCCACCATTCCCGACCGGCTCGGATATCGTCCCAGCGGTCGTCGAGCACGCGGCTCGGCCCGGTCGATTGCAGCAGGATCTTCGGGTTGAGCCATTCGACAAACGGGTAGGCGAACGAGCGAGCGCTACCGTGGTGGGGAACCTCGATGATGTCCGCTCGTAAACTCGGCTCACGCTGCTCGAGCAGTTGCATGGCATCGCGTTCGATGTCGCCGAGAAACAGCACAACCGGCGAAGTCGGTTCGGTCCCGGCGCGCAGGCGCAGAACGATCGAAGCGTCGTTATCGCCTTCGAACGCATCCTCCGGCGCGGGGTGCAGCACCTCCAGGTCGAGCGAAGCGAGCGCCAGAGTGTCGCCGCGCTTCACGGTTTCCACGCGGATGCGAAGTTCGCGCAGCCGGTCGATGAGCAATCGCGCCGCGCCGTCCGGCTGTGCGTTGGCCTGCTCGAGCAGATGACCTGTCACGATCACGCGGCGCACGCCCAGAGGTCTCGCGGCGTCGACCAGCCCGGAGAAGTGGTCGATGTCAGCATGAGACACGATGACCGTCTCTACCCGACCCGACCCGAGAGCGCGGATCGCCCGTGGCAGTTCCCGCTCGCCGATGCCAAGCCAGCGCGAGCCGCAGTCGTACAGGATCGACTCACGACCGGATCGGAGCAGGATCGAGGTGCCGTCGCCGACATCGAGCATGTCGATGCGCACCATCTGGTCGCGCGGAAGCGATGGGCCGATCACAGCGCCGTAGAGCAGCGGAACGCAGATCAGGACGCTCGCGATCCAGCGTCGGCGCTCGGTGGTGTACGACGGGAACAGCCACCAGACGGTCACCGCGAGCCAAGCCGCAGTGAATCCCCAACCGATCGAGGGCAGGTACCAGGCAACGCCCGGAAGCCGATCGATCCAGCGGACCGTTTCCGTAAGCCAGAACGCCGGCAACAGGCTGAGACTGATGGCAAGGTCCGAGATCGCGGGAATCAGTGTGCCGAGCGCGATCGCGGCGTAGCCGATGCCCAGCACGAGCGCGACCAGTGGCATCAGGAGCACCGAGAGCGGTGCGGCCAGCGGCGAGAACACGCCGAAGTGCATCGCGATCAGCGGCGTCGAAACCGCCGAGGCGCAGAGCGACACCGCCGCGGCGTCCTTCAGCCGGTGCGCGGCGACCGACCATCCGTGCAGTTCGTCCGTCGCCGGCGCTTCTCCGAACATCCAGACGCGCAGCGGCTGGGCGCACACGATCAGCGACGCGACGACGAGGAAGGTGAGTTGGAAGCCGGGGTTAAACAGGTCGATCGGACGAGCGATCAGCAAACCGCTGGCGACAAGAGCCAGCACGCTTAGCCGGTCGTATGACCTTCCGGTGGATTGCGCGAGAACGAACGCCAAGGCGATCAGCACCGCGCGCAGCACCGGCGGGCGAGCCGGGATGAGGATCAACAGGAGCACGCACGCACCGAGGACAACCGCGAGTTCCAGACGAGGCCGATCCCCCGTCAGTCGGACGAGCATCGCGAGGCCAACGAGCACCATCCCGACGTGCAGTCCGCTGATCGCGAGAAAGTGCCCGACCCCGGCGCGGGCGAACGCGTCCTCGAGCGGTCCGAGCGCATCGCCCTCTCGGTCGCCGAGCAGGAGGGCGTTGAGCAGAGCGGCGCTCGACGAGCGATCCGATCGCTCTCCGGCCATCTCAATCTGCCGAATCGTCGAACTGCGCAAGGCGGACGCCGATGCTCTCATGCCTCCCGCAGAGCCGACCGTCTCGATCAGTTCCGCGCCGTCGACGCGAATCCGTCCGACGATCCCCCTCTGCATCGCGCTCGGTCCCGGGTCGTGCGCGCCGGGGTTCCCTGGTCGAGGCAGTCGTGAAGCTAAACCGGTGAGGCGTACCCGGTCGCCGGCCGTCGCACCGATCCGGTCCGTCGCCGACACCGAGACGTAGAGGGTTCCCGAGGCCGTTTCCCAATCCCCGTCAGTGGTCCTGACGGCGCGGGTGTCCAACCGAAACCGGACCGACGGCGGGGCGTAGCGAGCGGCAGGGGCGAGCGCACCGGATGCACCGGCCGAACGCGGCGCATCGAGCAGGACGCCCTCGACGCTCGCCACCCTCGGCTCATCTCCCAACCCCCGGACCAGCGAGTCGCTCGGCGCGTGGCCCACGCGAGCGACGGTCCAGGCGCCGCTGATCAGCACCAGCGCTATCAGGGGGGCGGGCAGCCACAGAAGACGATTCCTGGAGCGAGTACCGGCGATGAGCCCGAACAGCGCAAACGCCGCCCCGGACGCCGCGAGCGCGAATCCGAAGCGGTAGTCCAAGCTGGATGCCAAAACGATTCCGAGCGCCAACGCGATGAAGACCTGTACGGCCCGCCCGCCGAACGCCGCCTTGGCCGGGAACGAGTCGGGGATGTCCGGAGCGAGCGGATGCATGCGTTGGTTCCGCTCCGATCGGTCAGTTGCTGATCGCGTCGAACCAATCGGTTGTGAGTTCGTCGATGAGCGGGCGTCCCTCGGCGAACCGTCGGATGTTGCGACAGATGACCTCGGTCGCGTGCTCCCAGTAGTGTGCGCTCGCCGCGGCGACGCTCGGTGTGATGATCACGTTCGGCATCGTCCACAGCGGGCTGGCCGAGGGTAGTGGTTGGGTTTCGAACGCGTCGATGCCCGCGCCCGCGATCCGCTGGCGGCGCAGCGCGTCGAGCAGGGCGATCTGGTCGACCACGCCGCCGCGACTGACATCGATCAGCACCGTTTGGCCGCCCATTTTGCTCAGTTCGCGGCGCCCGATCAGCGGTTTGGAACCGGGGTGTCGCGGCGACGCGACGATCACAACATCGGACCGCACGAGCAGGTCCTCCAGACGCGACAACTCAAGCATCTCGTCGATGTGGATATGGTCGTCATCGGGTCGCGCCGATGTGGCGAGGACCTGCACCCCGAGCGCCTTCACCCGTTGGGCGATCTCGTCGCGCATCGTTCCGAACGCGACGATCCCGACCGTGCTCCCGTGCAGCGAACGCATCGCCGGGGCGATCTCGGTCGCGGCCCACCGGTGTTCGGTCTGCGCGAGCACGGCGTCGTCGATCCGGCGCAGCAGCGCGAGTGTCAGCGCGAGAGCGTGTTCGGCGATCTGCGGGCCGCGGATCGAGGCGGCCGTCGCCACACGCACGCCCCTCCGCACCGCCGGCAGCAGCGAACTGATCGCGTCGCCGAGCGGGCCGGTCATCTGCACCCACTCGACGGATGCGCCCATCTGCTCGAACTGGTCATAGGTCAAGGGGAACCCGACGAGCTGCGTGGTCTTCGGGAGCACGCCGAGCAGTTCCGCACGGCTGGCGACGGTGCGCACGACGGTTCCCTTCGCCGCGGCACGGATCGCCTCGACGTGCGCGTCGGGAAGGCGCCAGCCCTCGGCTTCCTGGAAGATTGCGAGCGTCAGCGTGCCTTCGGCCATGCGCGCCAGTCTACACCGTGCCCATGCAGCAGGCCCGCGAGAGGTTCTCAGTTCAGCGGAACAGGGCGAGTGCCACCATCACCGCCAGCGCGAGGAACATGGTGACCAGACTCAGCCA
>JANSXG010000046.1 GCA_024743075.1 bacterium
ACTTCTGCACCTTGTCGATCTGCGTCACCGGGACATGGAGTTTGGCTCGTTTGGCGAACTCAAGCGTCAGGAACTCTTCGGTCCGGCCCGATGCTTCGTACTTGCCTTCGGCGGCACGCCTGGCTTCGCGGCGCTGCTTCGCGTTGCCGAGCGCCGTGCCAGCCTGACGAAGCTTCTCATCGGCGCTCTGTTCCGCGGTTTGCTTGGGGCCCTTGACCGCCATGTGACGCAGCCCGGCGAAGCGGGCGATGCCGTGCTCTGTGTGAACGACGATGTCGCCGGGTTCGAGCTGCAGGAACGTCTCGCTGGCACTCTTGTCCGTCGAAGCGCTGCGGTAACGCGACGTGCGCCGGCGCGTGTGGAATCGGTGCAGCAACTCGTGGTAGGGGATGACCAGCGTCGTGCCGGGCCCGTTCGGGCTCCACGCGAAGCCGCGATGCACGTAGCCGATCTGTTGCTCGATGCGAAGCGCGTGCTCCGCGGGGCAGAACTCTCGGATCAGTTCGCTGCACCGCTTGTTCTCGGCCTCGCTTTGGGGGCACACGATGACGCGGGCCGAGGCGGTGAGCTCGCCGAGTTGGGCGGCGGCTTCGCTGGCGTCGCGAGGGAACTCGGGCAACGGTTCGACGGGCAGTTCGATCGCGCTGTCGTCCGCGCCGATGTCGGTTTGGTTGATCTCGCAAAGTGCGTGAAAGTTCGATCGCAGCCGACGCATGACCTCGGGCGGGCCGTCGATGCCCTTGGCGTTGATGACGCGCTCATAGTAGCCGCGGGCCTGCTCGGTGACTTCCATCGTGTCGCACACGATGACGACGGCATCGCGGAACCCGCTGGCCTTCAGCACATCCAGCACGTTTAATTCGTCGCCGGTCAGGACCGATTGCTCGCCCTCGCGTTGGCTGGAACCGACAAGGTCGACGCGGTCCAGGCGCCGATCCGAGCCCATCGTGTCGAGATCGATCTCCGTGATCGAGTCGATCTCGTCGCCGAAGAAGTCCACGCGGAACGGGAGCGACTCGCCGTTGCCGACGGGCAGGGTGCTCGATCCGCCGGGGGGCGGGAAGATGTCAATAATGCCGCCGCGCACCGCGAAGTCGCCCGGCTCCTCGATCGAGTCGAGGCGCTGGTACCCCGTGTTGCCCAGCCAGTTGATGAGCGCGTCCGGGCCGATCTCCGCGCCGCTGAGGAGCGACAGCGTGAGTTCCGCCAGTCGTTGCGGGCGTGGGACACCTTGCATCAGACTCTGCACGGGCGCGACGATCGCTTGGGGAAGGTCGGTCCCCTCGTGGATCCGTCGGATCAGGGCGAGACGCCGGGCGAACAGGTCGAGGCTGACCGCTGATTCGCCGGGCAGCACCTCGAGGGCGGGCAGCACGCTCGCGTCGACACCGACCGCTGTGAGTTCCTCGGCGGTGTCGTCGGCCTCGTCGAGGTGGGCGACCGTCATGAGGATCGGGCGATTCGTACGCTTGCTGATCGCTGCGCTAACCAGTCGCGTGCTGGAGCCGATGACGCCGTGGGCAAAGTGATGCCCGCCCCCCTCAAGGCGCTGCGAGAGGGCCGAAACACCCTCGTCGGTCGCGATCAGGTCGAAATAGGCGTTTCCCGTGCGCACGCGCGTTCTCCGCCGCGCGCATGGTCGCCCGCGGTTTGGCCGAGTGTTCTGAGTGCAGTCTAGCCCGGTCAGCGAGCTACGGCGTGGGGTCGGATCGCCTCTACCGTCCGCGGTCCGATGCCCGGCACGCGGTCCAGATCGTCGACCGACGCGAATCGGCCGGAGACAGCCCGGTCTTCGACGATGCGACGAGCAAGGGCCGGACCGATGCGAGGCAGCGCGCTAAGTTCCGCTTCGGTCGCGGCGTTGATATCGATCGGAGCGATCGCTGGCGGCGCGGCTGGGAGGCGGTCGATCGGTGGAACCGACCACAGCCGCACACTCACCAGGACCGCCAGGAGAATGAGGCAGAGGGCACCGAGGCGGTATAGCGCACCGGATTCGGGCCCGTTCGGTCGATGCGTCGGCTCAGGCTGTACTCGCGGCTTCGCTGGCATACACGGTAGGGGCGATGCCCTTGCGGATCGACTGGCGGATATCGCTGGCGCAGCGCAGGGCCGGTTTGGCGCGACCGTCGCGCGTGATCAACCCGCCGTCGTTCATTTCGGGAGAGCAGCGCTCTGTGTCGTAGAGCGCCTGCCACGCGACGGTGCGTACAAAGGGCTTTGAAGCGGCGATGGTTACGGCGTTCAGCATCCACTCGGCCTGCTGCTCGCCCGACCATGGTGCCTTCCAGTACCCCGGCTCCGGCGAATTGTGCTCCGAGCGGTCACCCTGAGGCTCCGACGGAGCGCCTATGGCGGTGATGTGCAGTGGGCGCTCGAATCGAGAGAACTCATCGATGATCGCCGAAACCTGCATGAGGTCGCGACAACTCCGGCCCGGCACATGGTCGCCCATCTGGATACGCAGGCCGAACGCGTCGACCTCGACGCCGGCGTGGAGCAGCATCTCGGCGAAGAAGGTCGGGGGAACCATTGTCTCGTCGCCGCCGGGGTGTTCGCCGAAAGGCGCGGGGATCTCGACGACCGCCCGAGTGTTCGCGGCGCCCTTGCGGATCGCCACGACGGCAAGGCGTGTCAGGTCGACCCATTGGTCAAGGGAGAGCTGAACCCCATCGGCGACGGTGGGGGCGCTGATGGCGGTCCATCTCGTGACAGCCTTGCGGTATCGCTTCACGACCCGGCTCACGTGCTCGTAGGCGAATTCCCGGAGCGTCTCGTAGTCGTGCTGCCAGATCGTCAGCCATTCGGGCACGCTGCGCGAACTCAGATCGAGCAGCGGGCCGCTGACGACCGGCAGACGTGCATCGCGCACCGCCCACTCGATCCAGCGGTCGGTGGCCTGAAATGAATACGAGCCCTCGTTCTCTTCGATGTCGTTCCAGCGCATCGGGCTGACGATGAACTGGAAGGTCGACTGGATGACCTTCTGAAGCGGGGGGGCGAATCGCTCGTTGTGCACCGCACAACCAAACTGAGGCAGGTATTGGGATCTGCTCTTCTCCTCCACTGTCTGGGCGATGGTGTAGCGCTGTTCGAACTGACGCTCGGCCTGTCGCTGCGCGAGGTGCTCTGAGGCCGCAATCGCGCGAGAGAGCGCGTCGGAGGCGAGTTGGGCCATCTTTGGTGCAAAGTGCCCGAAAGGGGCGGACGGTTCGACAAGCGCATCCGTGAACAGGTCTCGGGCAGCGTTCAGTTCGATCATGATCGGGTCGTCGGGCTCGAGCAGCGACGCGAGTCCCCACTCCTCGAGTTTGTCGAGAACGAGCATGATCCGGTGGCGTGCGAGTTCTAGGTCGAGCAGCACCGGCTGCTCGCGATCCGGGAGGAGCGTCGTGCGCAGCGTCAGAAGACCCCAGTCCTTGGTGTTGTACTGGAGAGACAGCGCCGCGGCGTCCGGGGATGCCTTGCGACACTCGATGATGCCATCCTGGAACTTGATCTGGCTCGGGACCGCGAGGTTGTCCTTGCCGATCAGATACGCTCGGCGCAGCTCCCACGCGTTTGCCGGCCCGAAATCGTCAAAGACTGCGAAACGAAGCATCGGGCTGGCTTGGCCTTTCCGTCAATAGCGGCGTGGGAACGGTTCACGCCCGAATCACCCGGCCATTGTCGCGACCGCGTCGCCGTCTGCAAGCACTGCGGCGCGAAACGGTTGCGTTCGCCTTGACCATCTCTGGGAGATCGCGTCTCGGCCTTTCGGGCCGGTCCCATTCCGCTCCGGTACGATGTCGAAGTATGCCGAGTTCCGCCATCGCCGTCTTCGAAACCCATCTTCCATTGCCCAACAGGAGACAGGGGAAGGTCCGCGATGTCTACGAATTGCCGGATCGCGGACCGGATGCCCCAGCGGCACTGCTGATCGTCGCGAGCGACCGCCTCAGTGCTTTCGATGTGGTCATGAAGACCCCGGTGCCCGGCAAGGGGCGGCTTCTGACCGAAATGTCCCGGCGTTGGTTCGACTTTATCCGGGATCAGGGCCTCGCCGAGACCCATGTCCTGTCCTTCGAGGCGACCGATCTTCCTGCCTACGGGCTCCGCGAGGACGAAATCGGCAATCTGTCCGGCCGGGTGTGCATCGGCCGGCGATGCGAGGTCGTCCCGGTCGAGTGCGTCGTCCGGGGCTACCTCGACGGTTCAGGCTGGAAGGAGTATCAGCAGACCCGGACCGTGTGCGGCGTCCCCCTCCCGGAGGGGCTGCAGCGAGGGAGCCGCCTCCCGGAACCGATTTTCACTCCCGCGACGAAGGCCGAACTTGGCGAGCACGATGAGAACATCGACTTCGAGCGGGCCTGCGACATCGCCGGGCGGAAAACCATGGAACAACTGCGCGATACATCGCTGGCGATCTACAGCGCAGCGCACGAATATGCGGCGCAGCGCGGCGTGATCCTCGCCGACACCAAGTTCGAGTTCGGGTACCCGCTCGGATCAGACGGCCAGCGCTCGGGCGAGCTCCCCATCGTCGTGGACGACGTGCTGACCCCAGACACAAGCCGCTATAGGCCGGCCGACACATGGAAGCCCGGGGGCGAGCAGGTCAGTTACGACAAGCAGTTCGTCCGCGATTACCTGCAGACGCTCACCGACAGCGGTCGGTGGGACAAGACCGCCGGCCCGGACGGCCTCGGGCCGGAGTTGCCGGACGAAGTCGTCGAAGGAACGCTCCAGCGCTATCGGGAGGCGCTCGATCGCCTGTTCGGCTGAAAACGCTTACGGCAACGCCGGCACAGCCAGCGGCAGCGTCTGCACCGCAGACGAGAATCCGGCGGGCACGACCGTGAGCCGGACTTCGCCAACGATGCTCGAAGGGCCGCCGACGGTGAGTCGCATCAATCGGGCGTAATAGGCGTTGTCGCCGAACGTGGAACTGTCCTGCTGAGCGATGACGGTCGCGTCGGTGACCCACTCGGTGGACAGAAATGTGGGCCAGGAGTCCGGATCCGGCTCGCCGGAGAGGAACATCACGTCCGGGCTGGTGCCGACTGCAAGGTAGGTGTCGAACTCAAGGCACGGTTCGGCGGCGATGTCGGCAGCGCTCGGGAGTGTGTTGGAGTTTTCCACTCCCGGGAACTGGATGATCGGGCCGCCGACCACAACCGAGAACGCGGAGGCGCCGCCCGTTCCGGTCGCGGCGCCGATGAGGCGATCCGGAGTGGGGGAGCGCATCAAAAGGTCAAAGGTGCGAGCGGTCGTGAGATCGATGTCGTTGACCATGTCGCCGTCGACATCAGCGGTGCAGCCGCCGTTATCGACCTCGTGCCAGACGAGCGTGATCGCGCTGACATCGCCGGTGGGGCCGTCGTCGTCACCGTCGTCGCCCCCGCCACCTCCGCCGCCGCCGCCACCACCGCCGTCGCCGTCGTCGCCACCATCTTCGTCCGGGCCGTCCGTCCCGTCGTCTCCGCCACCGCCGTTCGACCCTCCGTCGTCGTCATCGCCGTCGTCGAGGCCGCCGTTGGGTTCTGACCAACTGGGGACGGCCAGGGAGCGGTTGACGGGGAGCCCGCCGCCAGCGGGCGCGGTCGCGACCGTGATCTGACCGCCGATCGTGACCTGGCTGTCGGGAGCGGTGAATCTGCCGAGACGCAGGTAATAGGCGTTGTCGCCGAAGAGCGACGGATTCTGCGCCGCTTGCACAAGAATGCCGAACCACTGGGCATTCAGGGTCGGGTCGTAGATGGGATCGCCACCGAGAAACGCGGGATTCGCGGGTCCGAAGGCCAGGTACGTGTCAAACTCGGCGCAGGGATTCTGGAGGATCTCGAACTGGCTTGGGGGCGTGTGGATGGGGTTCGGGGCTCGACTGACCTGTGTGAATCCCGCGCCGGCGATCGTCATGCCCGGCGAGCCGACGCCGGAGTCGACGGACAGCACGCGCGCGGGGGCCGTCAGACGGATGTACAGGTCACGGGTGCGCTGTCCAGAGAGGTTGCTGCAGCCAGAGATTGGGGCATCGACCCAGACCAATTGCGCCTGGGGGCCGTCGCTCCCGCCGCCGCCACCGATGATGACACCGCCACCGCCACCGCCACCGCCACCGGATCCACCACCACCACCGCCACCGCCGCCGCCGCCGGAGCCTCCGCCACCGCCGGAGCCGCCCCCGCCGGAGCCTCCTCCGCCGCCGTCGAAGACGCCGCGGTTGGCGGCATCGATGAGGACATCGATCACGCTCTGAGGCAGCCCGTCAGGAATGATCAGGCCGGGAGGCAATCCGGAAAGGTCCGGACCGGTCGGTTCAGAGGGTGGCATGGGGGGGGCCGGGTTCGCGAGAGCAGGTGCCGAGACACCGGGGCCGCCGGCACCGGCGCCACCCCCGGCACCGGGACGCGAAGATTGCTGACCTGCGCGCTGGCGGGCGTCGTCCGCGCGACCACCGCCGCGATCATTTGCATCGGGCCGGTTTGGGTTTGTCCGAGGCCGGTTGATGACGCCGCCGCTGCTGTTGCCGGAACTGTTGGACGGTGAACTCAGCGAATCGTCGAAGCGATCGGGTGTCTCCGCCGCGAGCGGGCCACCGTAGTTCGCGAAACTGCTCCCCTGATTGACGCTCCGGAGGCTCGCCCGGGAATCGCCGATCATGGGAAGTCCGGCGGCCGACGAGCCGTCGGTCCGGTCAACGCCGATGTTGGGCCGGGTGAGCCCAACGCGGACGGGCTGGCCGGGATCACTTCCGCCGGTAGACATCACCGCGATGCCCGCAACGCCGAGCGCGCCGATGACGAGAGCGATGAGAAGCGGCTTGTTCATGGGGTCTGCTTTCGGTCTGACGCGGTCGTCGGGCAGGTGACGGGGAGCAGCCGGACATCTGGTACTCCCCGTATCGTCCGTATAAGGGTGAAACCCGAAACCGGTCGCACTTCCATACGCAATTGTGAGCACTCGGGTGGCACAAACAAGCGTGCTGGTCCACACTGCTTACAGTATTCTGACAGATTCGCGGTTTATGCCGGCAAACCGGACAAGATCGCCTTAATTTACCTATGCAATCATCGGAGTCTAACGACATGCTTCGAGCCGGAAGCCGCTTTTGCCTCGCGTCAATCCTCGCCATCGGACTCGCCTCAGGAGCCTTCGGTTCCGATCAGTACGGCCCGCCGAGCGGCTACTACTCAAGCGTGGTCTTCGATGGCACGCCCGCCTCGCTCCGCTCCAGCCTGAACGACATCATCGACGGGCACACGATCCGGAGCTACGGTGCGGCCCGGCAGGCGCTTGCGATTCTCGATGCGGACCCTGCGAACTCCCAAAACGTGATCCTGATTTACAACGGCGCATCGGTTGATGGCAGTTGGGACTCCGGGGTGACCTGGAACCGCGAGCACATGTGGCCGCGCAGTCTCGGCGTTGGCGACAACGGCGCTGACTACAGCGACTTGCACGCGCTGCGCCCCTGTCATCCGTCGATCAACAGCTCACGCGGTAATAAGCCGTTTGGTCTGGACAGTTCCTCGTACTGGGATCCGACGATGGCCAGTTCTCCGTACGACTTCCGGGGCGAGGCAGCACGCGCGATCTTCTACATGGATGTTCGCTACGACGGCGCCGATGCCGCGACATCCGATCTCACCGTGATCGACGGCTTCCCGTCTGTCGGGCAGATGGGGGATCTGTCGTACTTGCTGGACTGGCACTACGAGGAAGAGCCGTCGACGCGGGAACGCCGCCGCAATCATCTTGTGTTCAGTTTCGACGACAACCCGTTCTACGCGCAGGGGAACCGCAACCCCTTCGTCGACCATCCCGAGTTCGCGTGGGCGCTCTGGGGCGAGCAGCCGAACGACTCACAGATCGTCTTCGCCGGGGGCAGTGTGAGCGGCGACGGTTCGTCGGAACTGACGCTGAACATCGGGCGATTCATCCTGAGCCCGGCCCTGGAAGACGCGCTGGGGCAGACGGTCAGCGTTCAGAAGTCCGGTTCGACACCGACCTCATTTCTGATTGAGGCGACCGGCGACGCGTACAGCGCGGATCACGCGATGCCGCGAACGTTCGCGCGGGGCAAGCAGAGCGCAGACATCGATGTTGCCATCTGGGCGCCTTCGCCGGGCCCGATCAGCGGGCAACTCGTCATCGACAACACGGATCTCACCTCCGCGGGTGGCGGCTTCGGAAGCGCCGACGGGAACGACACGCTTACCATCTCGGGCACCGGCGTGACCGAGGCCGTGGCGTCGTTCGCACCGTCCGCGGGCCAGACGAGCCTTGCGGTCGACCTCGGAGTGCTCGAGCGTTCGCTGGACACCGCGGATTCGGTCGCGGCAATCTTCAACGCGGGCGGGCTCCCCGAGACCACCGCGGATCTCGTCATCACGACCGTCGAGGCGACCGGGAGCAGCCAGATCATTTCCGTTCCCGTGTTGGACGGGACATCGATCGAAGGCAACCAGTTCGTTCTCGTGGAGATCACGGGTGACCGCTCCGGGCCGCTCGGAGTATACGAGGTGCAGTACACGTTCCAGACCGCCGACGAGCCGATCCCCGGTGCCGGCCTCGCCGAGACGCTCACACTTTCGGTGAGCATGGAGCTGATTCCGTCGAGTTGTCCGGGTGACCTGAACGCGAGTGGTGGGGTCGATCTGAGCGACCTCAACGCGGTGCTCGCGAACTTCGGGCTCGCAACGGGCGCGACGCTCGACCAGGGCGACGCCTCGGGCGACGGCTCGGTCGGTCTCGCGGACCTCAATATCGTCCTCGCGGGATTCGGCACGGCTTGCCCCTGATCCCTCGCTCGATTCGCAGCCCGAACAACCGTGGTTCTCTACAATGATCCTGTCGGTCGCCGCTCGCTGGCGACCGACGCTGTTCTGTTCCACCTGACGCCCGAGGATTGGCATGACGATGACCGATACCAAGCCCGCTTCGTCCACCGGCTCACGCCCCTCTGACTCGCTTGGCGCGGATGTGCTCAAGAAGTGGCTCCACGACATGCTGCTGATCCGCGAGTTCGAACTGCGGACGATGGCGGCGTACCAGCAGGCGAAGATCGGCGGCTTCTGCCACATCTACATCGGGCAGGAGGCCGTTGCGGTCGGCACCATCGGCAGCGTCGAGCATACCGATCCCGTGGTGACGGCCTACCGGGATCACGGGCACGCCCTCGCCCGGGGCATGGACCCCAAGGCCTGCATGGCCGAGATGTACGGTCGCCTGTCCGGGTGCGCGAAGGGCAAGGGCGGGTCCATGCACATGTTCGACAAGCCGAACCACCTCTACGGCGGGCACGGCATCGTCGGCGCTCAGACGCCGCTCGGACTCGGCCTGGCGTTCGCAGCGCGGTACGAAAACGAGGTGATCGGCGAGTCGGTCATCGAGGGCGTTGAGCCCAGCAAAAAGGTGGCGCTGGCCTACCTCGGCGACGGCGCGCTGAACCAAGGGGCACTCCACGAAGCGATGAACCTGTCGAACCTGCCCGGTCAGCTCCGCTCACCGGTTCTCTTCTGCCTCGAGAACAACAAGTACTCCATGGGTACATCGATCGATCGCGGCACGACGCAAGCCGACAACCTCAAGGCCAAGGCCGATGCGTACGGGATGGCATACGCTGAGTTCGACGGCATGGATGTGCTCAGCGTGTACGACGGGATGAAGCCGCTGGTGGACGAATGCCGCGAGGAGCAAAAGCCGGCGTTCGTGAACATCCACTGTTACCGGTTCCAAGGGCACTCGATGTCCGACCCCCAGAAGTACCGCTCCAAGGACGAGGTTCAGACCTATCAGGATCGGGATCCGATCGAGAAACTCAAGAAGGTCGTGGTGGACGAGCGCGGCATCATGTCCGGCGACGACTACAAGGACATGCAGAAGGAAATCAAGGCGATCGTCAAGGAAGCCGTGCAGTTCGCTGAGAGCGAGCCCGATCCCGATGTAAGCGAGCTCTTCTCAGACGTCATGGTGAACGCGCACCCGCGGATGAGCCCCACGGCGAAGTACGTCGACGGTGCAAAGAACCCGCTGCTCTGACGTGTTTGGCTTGGCTCGATCCGATCCGCCGCGCTAGGCTTCAGGTCCGATGATCGATGCGATCGCAAACATCGTGCGTGAGACGTGGTTTGTCCTGCTTGATGCCTCGCCGTGGCTGGTTCTCGGGTTGCTGTTCGCAGGGCTGGTGAAGAGCCTCCTTCCCGGCGACTTGCTTACGCGTCTGATCGGCGATTTTGGCTTCGCGGGCGTGATCAAGGCCACGGTTCTCGGTGCGCCGCTCCCGCTCTGCTCCTGCGGCGTTCTGCCAACGGCGATCGGCCTGCGTCGGCAAGGCCTGAGTCGCCCGGCGACGGTGAGTTTCCTCATAGCGACGCCCCAGAACGGCGTCGACTCGCTGGCGATCTCGTATTCCATGCTCGGCCTGCCGTTCACGGTCGCGCGCCTCGTGTGCTCGCTGATCAGTTCGCTGGTTGCCGGTATCGCGACGTGGCTGATCGCGCCGGATGCTGCGGAAGCCGTCAACAAGCCGACGCCAGACGCCGCCGCGACTCAGACCTGTTGCGCGAGTCCGCGAACGGTCGCTGAGGGCACGTCCGGTTGCGAGCCCGAGGCGGTCGCATCGTGCTGCGCGTCGGAACCGGCACGCGACGCGAACGATGGGGAGGAACGGGTTTCGTTGATAGCTGGGCAGCGTTACGCCTTCGGCAAGTTGTACTCGGATCTCGCGACCTGGCTGATGCTGGGCATTGTGAGCGCGGGCGTGATCAACGCCTTCGTTTCGCCCCAGAGTCTGGCGGGTTCGGCTTCGGGCCTGGCGTTCATGCTGCTGATCCTGCTGGTGAGCATCCCGATGTACATCTGCGCGACGGCTTCCACACCCATCGCGGCGTCGATGCTTGCGGCCGGTGTCTCTCCGGGGGCTGTGCTGGTCTTTCTGCTCGCGGGGCCGGCGACGAACATCGCCGGGATCGTGCTGGTGCGACGGGAGATCGGGACCCGCGCGACGGCGGCGTACCTCGGGGGCCTGATCTTCAGCGCCGTCGGGCTGGGCCTCCTGCTGGACGCTATCGCATCGCGACTCGGGCTGACGGGCTGGGGCGGCGAGGGGGCCGGCGGGATGATTGTGCCGCACTGGCTGGCGGTCGCGAGCGCGATGCTGCTGGTTGGCCTGTTCATCTGGCACCTCACTTCGGGCATGCGTTCCGGCAACGGGACAGAACGTCCGGTTTCGCTACAATCCCCGACCCCGGCGACCCAGGGCTGATCGGTTCCTCCTTAACGCCGGGCCGTCGACTCCATTTCCCCGTTTCGAGGCAGCGATGAGCACCTACACCGCCCCGGAGAAGCCCGACCTGTCTGCCGATCTACCCTCGCGGGAGGGAGACCGGGTCATCCAGTTCCGCGAAGCGCTGCGCGAAGCGATGAGCCACGAGATGCGCCGCGACAAGCGGATCTTCCTCGCCGGCGAAGAGGTCGCTCAGTACAACGGTGCCTACAAGGTCTCCGAGGGCATGATGGATGAATTCGGCGAGACCCGGATCATCGACACACCGATCTCCGAAAACGGCTTCGCGGGCATGGCGGTCGGCGCTGCGATGTACGGTCTTCGCCCGATCATCGAATTCATGAGCTGGTCGTTCAGTCTGGTCGCGGCTGACCAGATCCTCAACAACGTTCCGAAGATGCTCTACATGTCCGGTGGGCAGTGGGGCTGCCCGATCGTCTTCCGCGGCAACGACGGTGCCGGTGGCCAGCTCGGCTCCACCCACTCGTGGTGCGTTGAAGGCCTGTACGCGAACGTGCCGGGTGTGAAGCTCGTGATCCCGAGTTGCCCATACGACGCGAAGGGGCTGCTCGCGACGTCGATCGTCGATGAGGATCCGGTCTTCTTCCTTGAAAGCGAGCGCATGCTTGGCGACAAGGCGCACGTCCCCGAGGAGCAGTACTACATCCCG
Source organism: bacterium (assembly GCA_024743075.1). GTDB lineage: Bacteria > Planctomycetota > Phycisphaerae > Phycisphaerales > UBA1924 > JANSXG01. The sequence goes on from JANSXG010000046.1 coordinate 11,940, forward strand.
TTCGGGGAGGCCTACCGCCATCGCGAGGGTTCGGACTGCACGGTCGTGAGCTTTGGACGCCCGGTCAACTTCTGCCTTGAAGCCGCGGAGAAACTCGCCGAAGACGGCATCGGGGTCGATGTGCTCGACATGCGCACGATTCGTCCTCTCGATATCGACTCCATCGTCGAAAGCCTGAAGAAGACGCACCGGGTCGTGGTCGTCGATCAGTCGTGGCCCTTTAGCGGCGTCGCCAGCGAAGTCATCACCCAGATCATCGAGCACGCGTTCGACTGGCTCGACCATCAGCCCGTCCGCGTCAACACCGAAGATGTCCCCGCCCCGTATTCCAAGCCGCTCGAAGCGGCGTATCTTCCGAACGCCGACCGCATTGCCGAAGCGGTTCGTCGAGTCGTCAACGCCTGAACCCGTCCGAAGCCTTCCCGCACATCGCCAGCACCGGAATCCGATCCATGCCCATCAACATCACCATGCCGCGCCTCTCGGACACGATGGAACAAGGCACGATCGTGTCGTGGAACGTTCAGGAAGGCGACAGCGTCTCAGCTGGCGATGTGCTCGGCGACATCGAGACCGATAAGGCGACGATGGAACTGCAGAACTTTGACGACGGCGTCGTCGCGGCGATCCTCCTCGGTGAAGGTGAGACGGTCTCGGTCGGCAAGACCATCGTCGTGCTCGCCGAGGAAGGCGAGGACGTCGAGAAGGTTCGCGAGGATGCGAAGGCGGGCAAGACCGCGTCATCAGAGAGTTCCGACTCGGCGTCAGCATCAAAGGAGACTTCCGATTCGAAGAAGGGCAACGCATCTGCGGGCTCGTCGGACAGCGAGCAGGGTGACAAGGCGGCGTCCACCTCGACGGCCTCGGTCGGTTCAACTTCGGACGGTTCCGGCGGACGGATCTTCGTTTCGCCGCTGGCGCGAAAGTTGGCCGCGGAGAAGGGCGTCGAACTCGCCGGTCTGACGGGTTCGGGTCCGAGCGGACGGATCGTCGCGCGAGACATCGAGTCCGCCGGTCGAAACGGCGCGACCCAGTCCAGCTCGTCGCATGCTCCGGCTCCGCTCCCGGCACCCGGTGCAGCCCTGGAATCTCGCAAGCAGTCGCTCAGCAACATGCGTGCGACGATCGCCAAGCGCCTGGTCGAGTCGAAGACCACCGTGCCGCACTACCAGGTCACGATGACGGTGGATATGGACCCGCTGTTGGACCTACGCGAGCAGCTCAACACGCAGCTGGCCTCGCAGGGCGTCAAACTGAGCGTGAACGACTTCCTGGTCCGTGCCTGCGCCTTGGCCATGCACCAGCATCCGTACATCAACAGCAGCTGGGGCAAGGACGGTCAGTCGGTTGAGCTCCACGGCCAGGTCAATGTCGGCGTGGCGATCTCGCTCCCGATGGAGCGTGGCGGCGGCCTCGTCGTCGCGACGATCCGCGACGCCGACCGGATCGGTCTGCGCCAGATCTCCTCGGACACCAAGGCGCTCGCCAAGAAGGCCCGCGAGAAGGGCCTCAGCGTGGATGAGATGTCCGACGCGACCTTCACGATCTCCAATCTCGGGATGTACGGCGTGGAGCACTTCACCGCCATCATCAACCCGCCCAACTCGGCGATCCTCGCCGTGGGCGGAGCGGTCAAGAAGCCGGTCGTGCGTCCCAACGAGGTGGGTGAGGACGAGATCCAGGTCGGACACGAGATGCAGATGACAATGTCCAGCGACCACCGGGTTATCGACGGCGCGATGGCGGCGGAGTTTCTTCAGACCGTACGTCGATTGCTCGAAGCCCCGGCGACGCTGCTGGTCTGACGTCTCCCAAAGCCCGGAATCGCAGGAAGTGGGCCCGATAGCCAGAAATCGGTCGTGAATCCGCTCCGCTTCAAGGGTAAAACGGTTTACTGAGCCGCTCTTCGGGGGCATTATTGCGTAGCGACCGAACGACGCGGCCCGGCCGGCCGATGTCGGAGGCGCCCAGATTCACTCGGAGACGATGCCACATGATCCGGTCCCGTTCCTTTCGACGCCCCTTCCGTCCGCGCCTCGGGTCAACCTTCGCGATCCTCGCGATCGCCGGGCTCGCCCCCGTCGCGAGCGCCGATGAGGTCATGCTCCAGTGGTTCGAGAACTCGTGGTCGAACCTCGAGTTGCGAATGCCCGATTTCTTCCTCGCGGGCTACAACGCGACATGGCTCCCTCCGGTCATGCTGCCCGGCGACCCGACCAGCCCCGGCTATGACCAGTTCGACAAGTTCAATCTTGGGACACCCAACAACCAAACGATTTATGGCACCGAAGCGGGCTTTCGACAGGTTGTCGAGCAGTTCCATCGAGCCGGCGCGAACGTTTATGTGGACACGATCCTGAACCACGCCTCGGCGCGCAGCGGCAACGAGGGCTTCATGGACGCCGGCGCATACCCGGGCTTCTGGCTGAACCCGCCCGCGAACGGCGACAAGTCGATCGGCGGGAACTGGGGCGACTTCCACAACGGAACGACTCAATCGGTTGATCCCAACGGGCCGAACTACGACGTCTGGACCGGCGATCTGGTCGGCCTGATCGACATCAACCAGGGCTCGACCAACTTCTTCATCCGCCATCCCGTCACCGAGGGCGACCCCGACAACATTCCCGCCGGAACAATCCGGAACCGACCGAACGAGAACAACTACCGCTTCTATCCCGATCTGGATCTGGAGCCGAAAGTGTTCACCGAGCCGATCAGCGGACGGCAGTGGGAGATTTACCCGTTCAATACGGAGAACCCGATGGAGGGTGACCCGGTCCTCGAGAACGCCACCGGCCTGCTGATGCGCCACTGCCAATGGATGCTCGACGACATCGGCATCGACGGCTTCCGGCTCGACGCGATCAAGCATGTGCCGCAGTGGTTCTGGAACGAGTTCTACGACGCAGCGGTCTTCGATCGACGCAAGAACCCGGACGGTTCGACCGGCACCGCGTTCAGTTTCGGCGAGGCGGTCACCGACCCCGGCACGATGCTGTCGTACGTCCGCAAAGACGGCTTCGGCTTCCGGGACACGCTCGATCTGAACGGCGCAGGAGCGGTGCGGAACCTCGTCAACGCGCGTGGCTTCGGCAACTGGCAGGACGTGCTCAACGCCCACATCGACTCCGCGGACGACGGGTTCAACAACGGGAGCGTCGGTGTGAACCATGTCTACTCGCACGACAACGGCTCGAACGGCGACGGCGGCAGCGCTCCCGGTCTTCCGTTCGATGACAAGGCGGCATGGCACGCGTTCGCGTACATCCTGATGCGCCCCGGTCCCTCGATCGTGTACTACAACGCTCGCGAGATGCACGACCGCTTCCAGTTCCGCGGCTTCTGGCCAAGGGAAGGCAACCCGGAAGCGCTCGGCGTCGACAAGAACGGCTCCTCGCTCAATCCGAGGCTGATCGACCTCGTAAGGATCTCCAACAACTACGGGCGCGGCCAGTTCGACATCCTCTGGCTCGACGGCGATGTGATGGTCTTCCAGCGCTCCGGGAACGGGGCGGCGAACGTGTTGGTCGGCGTCAACGACTCGTTCGCTTCGGGATTCGATACCCGCTCCGTCGTAACCGGCTTCCCGCAGGGCACGATCCTGCAGGAGCTGACCGGCAACGCCGCCGACCCGTCGGTCGATCCGAGCAACGCGATCTTCGACACGGTCACGGTGGGCGCGAACGGTGTGGTGACGATCCGGGTGCCGCGCAACAAGACGAACGCTTTCGAGCATAACCGTGGCTATGTCGTTTACGGTCCAGCCGCGCCGAGCGGGACGCTCACTGTCTCACCGACGACGATGACCCTTCCGGCGAGTTCGCCTTCGGCGCCGGTCTACAGCCGGCGGCTTGCGACGGTTCCGGTTGTTCAGGCTGCGAGCATGTCTGTAACGCTCACCACCACGCAGACCGATCCGCAGGACCCCAACACCGATGACAACGCGATTTTTCGGGTCGGCCGCGGCTACGTCGATCTGAACAACAGCGGCACCTGGGACATCGACTCTGGCGAGTTCCGCGGCTGGGAGCAGTTCACGACGATCAACGCGCCATTCTTCGGCAATCCGGGTGCGGGGCAGGGCCTCTACCGCCAGATCGTGGACACCTCGGTTCTTCCCGAGGGGTATAACTATCTCAACGCCGTTGCCTTTCGCAATCGCAACGCTGGCGATCCGATCACCGGTGATTTCCGCAAGGTGATCTACGTTGATCGTGAGGATCCGGATGTCTCCGTCGAACCGATCGGCGTGGACTGCGTCAGCGGTTCGGGCACGCTTCGATTCACGAACGAAGACGGCACCGTGACCGACATGTGGGTCTTTCTCAACCTGCCCGACGGTGCTCCCATCCCGCCGCTGAACGCTTCCAGCAAGGCCTTCGACTTCGATCGGGGCGTGTTCATCTTCCCGTTCAATGGCCTGGCCAGCGGGGCGAACTCGGTCACCGTCGTGACGCAGGAGCGTCCGATGGGCATGCTGGTTCGTGAATCGGTCACGCGTCTGGACTTCTCGGTCGGCGGCCAGACCGGTGATGTGAACTTGGACGGGATCGTCGACTCCGAGGACCTCTACGCGATCGAACTCATCAGCGAGTTTGTCTGCGAAGCGGACATGAACGGCGACGGGACCGTGAACAGCGTGGACGCGGAACTGCTCGCGGACCTCATCCGCGACGGCGAAACCGCTGATATCGACAGCCGCGACTGAGTGCGGATCCGCCGTCGCGATCTGCGCGGGTCAGGCGGAGGCTTTCGCCTCGGCTTCGGCCTGTTCCTTGCGCCGGCGCTTCAGTTCGGCGTCGATGAAGCCGTCGAGGTCGCCGTCCATCACCCCTTGCACGTTGCCGGTCTCGTGACCGGTCCGGTGGTCCTTCACTCGGTTGTCGTAAAAGACATAGCTGCGGATCTGCGCACCCCAGCCTCGTGAGACATCTCCGCCGGACGCGTCCTTAATCTCCTTGGCGCGCCGTTCCTCTTCGAGTTCCTCGAGTTTGGCCTGGAGGATCTCGAGTGCCTGACGCCGGTTCTGCTGCTGGTCGCGGTGCGTTGAACTGACGACCATAAAGCCGGTCGGTTTGTGCACGAGGCGGATCGCGGATGCGACCTTGTTCACGTTCTGGCCGCCGGGACCGGACGACCGAGCAAAGGCGGTGATCTCAAGGTCCTTCTCGGGGATGTCGATGGTGGTGTCGGCGAAAACCGGCGTCACGTCGACGGTGGCGAACGAAGTCTGGCGCTTACCCTGCGAGTTGAACGGACTGACCCGCGCCAGGCGATGGGCGCCGCGTTCGCACTTGAGCAGACCAAACGCGAACGCGCCTTTGACCAGGAACGTCACAGAGTCGAGGCCGACCTCGGTGGCGTGCGAGATCTCGATCTCCTCGACTTTCCACTCGCGGTGGTATTTGTCGAAGAACATGGAGTACATGCGATAGAGCATGTCGCACCAGTCGTTGGCTTCGGTGCCGCCGTCGCCGGCGGAGATGGTCAGGTAGCAGTCGCGATGGTCGTGCCTGCCCGAGAGCAGGCTGAGCATCTCGACCTTCTCCATCTTCGTTTCGAGCTTGAACAGCTCCTCATCGGCCTCGACCAGCAGGTCCTGATCGTCGACCTCTCGGGCCATCTCGTAGGCGACCTTCGCGTCTTCGAAGGTCTCGATGACCTTGGACAGCGGCTCGACCTGGGCCTTGACCGTCTTCATCTCGCCGACGGTCTTCTGGGCCTCTTCGGGGTTGTCCCAAAAGTCTGTAGCGCCCATTCGCTCTTCGAGCTGGGCGAGTTTGGCTTGCTTCGCGTCGTAGTTAAAGAGAGTCGCGCATCGTTACAATGCGCGCCTCGAGATCGGTGATGACGGACTGATGCGAGTCGTAGTGCATGGGTCGCGGATTGTAACACGGGCAGGCGTTTCTGCGTGTTCGCCAAATTTCTTCGGTCGAGGAGCGAAACCGAGGATCCGGTGCCGTTTCGATTGCGGAGAACCGTCCGGAAGCAGGGCGGTACGACCAACGAAAGCCCTCGCACCGAAAGGAATCCCATGGTTCGGTCCCTTCTTGCCGTGACACTGGCCGCCGCCAGTCTCTCCCTCGCGTCCCCGCTCGCCCTCGGGCAGGCGGGCGGCGGCTCCGGTCGAGGCGGTCCCACGACCGGTTCAGCAGCGGGTATGACGATTGATTTCGGCGGTGGGACCGTCCGTGACTTCGTCGCTCACCTTCAGGAGCAGACCGGCGAGCAGCAGGTGGTGATCAAGAACGACCTCGCGGGTAACGCGGTGCTCCCGCCGATCAGACTGACCAACGCGAATATGCCGACAGCGATGGCGGCCCTCGAAGTGCTCGTAGACCTTGGGAGCATCGATGGGTTCGAGGTCTCCAACATCGGCGGCGCGTACATCGTTGAAGCGTTCGGCTCCGATGACGCGTCCGGATCGCTCGGAGGTGCCGACTTCGTGTTCGAAGGTGGCAGCGGTGTTGAGTTCATGTCGGCGATCAAGAAGACCTTCCCCGATGCGAATGTTGTCGCCCGCGGTGCGGCTCGTCAGGCCAACATCCCGCCGCTCAGGCTGAGCAACATCTACCTGAGCGGTGTCCTGTCCTCGCTCGACGGGATGATCATCGACGCTTCGGGCTCACAGCCGAAGCTCCGCCTTGTGGTCGAGGACAGAAGAGCACTCTTCCTCATCGACGCCATCGAGTTTTCCAGTCCGCGTGAGGAGGTTCAGTTCCGCGCCCTGTCTCTCGCCCACATCATCGGTGCCGGCGGTGTCTCGGAGGTCGACGCGCTCTCGGCGATCGAGGCCGCGATCGAAGTCGGCGGCGGCGCGGACTCCACCCGCATCCAGTTCCATGAGGAAACGTCTTTGCTCATCATCTCCGCGCCCCCCGGGGTGATCGGGATCGTCACCCAGGTCGTCAACACGCTCAGCGACGCGTCGGTCGACGCGAGGGAGAAGCGCGAACAACGCTCACAACTCGAGTCGGAGATCACCGTGGCCCACTCGCGGTTGGAGTACTTCTCCGAGGTACTCGCCATCGCGGAACAACGATCCGAACGGGCGACTGCAGCGTTCGAAGCTGGCCAGATAAGCGAATCTCAGGTGCACGAGCATCGGCTCCAGGCGTTGGAGGCCCGCGCCGAGGTCAAGGAAGCAGAAGCCCGGCTGATGCAGTTGGAGCGCAGACTGCGGGCCTACGAGTAAGTCGCGCGATCCCCCAAGCGTGCCCGCCACTCAGAGCCAACCCTTGATTCCTGCAGCAAGCCCTGCCACGGGAGCTTGGCCGCCGCCCGTCTGGGGTGAGCTCACGCAGCGGTTCGCCGACGGCGATGGCGAAGCGCTCGGCGCGATCTTCGAGGCTTTGTTCGATGAACTCGTCTCGGATCTGCGCCGGACCACCGGGCGAGACGATGCGTTTGCGGCGGATGCCGTTCAGGATGCGTTCACGAAGGCGATCAGGGGACTGCCCGTGATGGAGACTCGAGGACAGGTCAAAGCCTGGTTCGAGCGAACCGCGACCAACGCCGCGATCGATCGCATCCGGGCAGAGAATCGGCGTCGAGCCCGAGAGCGGCGTTCAGCCCCATCGGAAAGGCAGCATCGCAACGAGCACGCCGAGACCAATGAGTCGCTCGAAGCCTTGCAGCGACGACTGGCCGAGATCGATGAGCACAGC
>JANSXG010000217.1 GCA_024743075.1 bacterium
CGGACGACGGACGAACTTGGGCGGGCAGTCTAACGATTTTTTCAAGCGGTATGGGCTATCAGCGCCGCCAAACCCAGCCTGTTCGAGCGATTTTTCATCCGCCTACAGGCCTCGAGAGCGGTACACGCTCAAAACGACAAAGCCGCCGAAACCGGCGGCTCAACGGTCAAAAGCAATAGCACTGAATCGCTGGTGCGATCAGCGTCCGGACGGGCGCGCAGCGCGACGGCGCGCTCGGCGCTTCCGCTCGCTGGGCTTCTCGTAGAAGGCACGCTTCTTCACGTCCTTCGTGAGGCCTTCTTTCTCGCAGAGCTTCTTGAAGCGACGCATCAACTGCTCAACGCTCTCGCCGCCGCGGGACTTGATCCGGATTGCCATATCTTGCCTATCCTCAACTCAGACTGCGATCTCCCCGAAACCATGAATCGGAACCGGGGTCGCCAGCCACAACCGGGGCTTGGACGAGCCGCGTAGTATGGCGACCGTCCCGGACTTTCGCAACCTCAGCCAGCCTGCCGTTCCCGGATGACCGAATGCACCTTATTGTCGACGCATTCAATGTCCTCCACTGCTGGGGAGGAGGGCCCGAACCCGGGGGTTTCGCTGAGTTGGAATCGCTGGCCGGGCTGATCGGTCGCAGCCGTTTCGCTTCCGGGCGGGTGTCGATCGTCTGCGACGGGGGTCGGTTTCGAGATCGCAAGCCCACAATTCCCCCTCCGAGCAAGATTATCTTCGCCGGTGCGGGCAAAGACGCCGATGACGTCATCGAAGCACTGATCCGTCGCGATTCGGGGCCGCGCGAGCTCGTTGTCGCCAGCTCGGACCGGCGTCTTCAGCGGGCCGCTCGTCGGCGCGGCGGACGCTGGGTGGCGAGCCCGCAGTTCCTCAACCAGCTCGTCCGGGACAGCGCCAGCCCGTCCGCCGAGCCGCTTCGCCCGGCGTTTGCTCGGAAAACCCCTCTTCCCGCCGACGCGGTTGATCGGTGGCTCGACGAGTTCGATGTCCCCGCAGATTTCGCGGGCCCCGGAGCCGAACCGCTTCCCGTCAAACCCAAGCGTGCCGCGGAGGGCCGACCCAAGCCGAATCCGCGGCGCGAAGCACCGGTGGAGCCCTCCGGGCTGACGCTGAGCGATCCGCTTCTGCGTGAGGCTCTCGAGCACTGGCGAGACCAGATCGCGCCGGGCGACCTCGACATGCGAAAGTGGCTCAACGGTCCAGATCGACGGAATCCTGATCAGTAAGCCCTGCCCAAGTTGCGAACGGTGCCGATGCACGCCTACGCTCGCGTCCCATGAACGAGTCTTCGCAAGAATCCAGCAGCCATTCCGGCCAAAAGGCCGATCGCACCAAACCCACCGACCGGGAGAAGGCGCTCGGTGTATCGAGAACGCCCGCCGAAGATGGGCACTCCACGAACATCAGCCCGGAGGCGGAGGAGGCAGCCCGGCGGTTCGCACTCGCCGCGGCCGAGTCACTCAAGGATGACAAGTGTGAGGACATCCTCGTGCTCGATCTGCGCGGCCGATCGCAGGTGACGGACTTCTTTGTCATTGCCAGCGGCACCTCGGAAGTTCAGATGAGAGCCGCCTCCCGCGCCGTGATGGAACTGGGTGAGGAGCGGGGCTTCAAGGCGCACACGAACAACCTCCGCGAGGGCGATGCGGAGTGGTTCCTCATTGACTTCGTGGATGTCGTCGTTCACGTCTTCGAACCCGATACGCGGGTGTACTACGACCTCGAGATGCTTTGGGGCGACGCCCCACGCCTGGACTGGGACGGCGACGGTGGTGAATCGCGCAACCGGGCCAACCTGCGACCGGACGAGAAGCCCTCAGCCTCCGATGAGGAAGAGTGAGCACGACCGGCCGCGTGCGGGAGGTACACTCCTAGGGCATGGTCCGAGGTATCTCGCTCGCCAACAAGTGCTTGCTGCTGTTCAGCCTCGCGGTGCTCGTGATCGTGTCGGTCGCGCTGATCGTGCCTTGGCTCCGACTGGCCGACATCATTGATGAGGCGCAGATCGAGACTTCGCGACAGTTCGTTGACGCGATCGGGGCGAGTGAATCAGATAACGAGAGCAGCGGTCTTACGGTCTATTCGCCGGCTCGGTGGATCGTGCTGCCGGTTCGGGAGGGGAGCGAGCGCGACTTTAAGCTGGCCGCGAAGCGCACGCTCACGCCGGATCTGGACCCGACCGCACCGGCGGACGCCGAGCCACAGACCGAGTACTTTCAGGTCATCCGCGAGGGGGCCGCGCGTCGCTACGACTACGCTCGAGCGTTCCGTGACGCATCGGGCACCCTCCAGCGGGTGATCGTGCTCTCTCGGCGCTCAGAGGTCGCCGAGAGCCAGCTCTTCGTGAACCGGATGCTCCTGCTGGCATCGGGCATGCTGGCGTCCGCGGTCGCGGTGGCGGTGTTTTATGTCATCACGACGCGCATCATCCTGAGTCCCGTGCGAGAACTGCGTGACACCGCCGAACTTGTGCGCGAAGGCAACCTCAACATCCGCTCGGACATCCGCACGCGCGACGAGTTTCAGGAGCTCTCGGACACATTCAACGACATGCTGGAGGCGATCTCGAACCAGCAGAACCAGCTGCGAGCGATCAACACCTCGCTCGATCTGAAGCTTACCGAGATGGCCGAGGCGAACATCGCGCTGTTCGAGGCCGCGAAATTGAAGGGCGAATTCCTCGCGAACGTGAGCCACGAACTGCGCACGCCGCTGAACTCGATCATCGGGTTCGCCGAGATTCTGCAGGACATCGTTCGCTCGGAGCGAGATTCGGACGAAGTGCAGCCGCCGACTCCCGAACAGCTCGCCAAGCGCCAGCGCTACACCGACCATATCGTGAGCGCCGGGCGCTCGCTCCTTGAGATGATCAACGAACTGCTGACGATGGCGAAGCTCGAGGCCGGACGGATGGAGCTCCAGATCCGCCCGGTCAACATCCCCGACCTGTGCGAGGCCCTTCTCGCGCTCATCCGCCCGCTCGCCGAGAAGAAAAACATCGACCTGACGATGCAGCTCGGCCAGTCGCAGTTGCCTTCGTACGCCGGCAAGCCCGGGGCTGACATCCCGTTCGTCCACACGGACCCGCAGAAGCTGCAGCAGATCGTCTTCAACTTCCTCAGCAACGCCGTCAAGTTCACGCCGGAGAACGGTCGGGTCACGCTCCGCGCAGAGCGGATCGTCTCGGCCGAGGGCATGCCGCGGGTTCGCATGAGCGTGCTCGACACCGGGCCGGGCATCCCGGCGGCCCAGCAGCAGGCGATCTTCGAGAAGTTCCGGCAGCTCGACTCGGGGCACACGAAGTCCGCCGCGGGCACGGGCCTCGGGCTGGCGATCGCGCGCCAGTTCGCGGAGATGCTGCAGGGCGAGATCCACCTCGTCAGTGAGGAAGACCGCGGTGCGATGTTCAGCGTCGTGCTGCCTGTCGAGTACGACCCGAACAAACTCACCGAGAACGAACAGGTCGTCGCCGAGGCCGAGCGGCTCGCCGGCAGATCGTGACGGCTCAGAGCGTGACGGCGTTCTCGTGATGCCGGATCGCAGGCCGACCGTCAGCGCCGACATCGATGGCGACCAAGTCGATCCGGACCGCCCGCCCCACCCACTTCTTGCGGCGCGCGAGGTCCTGCGCGACGGTGATCAGTTTGCGTTGCTTTGCGCGGTTGAGCGCCAACTCGGGAGCGACCCGCGGTGCCTGCCCACCCCGCGCTGCGGTTCGGGTCTTCACCTCGACGATCACGATCGTGCGACGATCCGGCGCCAGACAGAGCAGGTCGACCTCCCCTACCGCTGTCCGCAGATTTCGCGCAATGACCTTGTAGCGCTTGCGTCGGAGGTGCTTCGCGGCCCAGC
>JANSXG010000138.1 GCA_024743075.1 bacterium
CCTCGATGGCGAACGCCTCGACCTCGTCCATGAAGGCGCGCAGCTCGTCGCCGGTCTTCGGATTGTCCGAGTGGAACTGCGCCGTCGCCGCGAAGGTGGGCAGGAACAGCACGTGGGGCAGGTCGTTGCCGATGCCGAAGCGGATGGTCTGGAAGTTCAGCACCGCCGAAACGAGGATCACGCCGTTGAGGTGCATGCCGTGCCGGTCCTGCAGGATCGGCGCGATCGCGGCACAACGCGTCGTACCGTAGCTCTCGCCGGCGATGAACTTCGGCGAGTTCCACCGATCGTAGCGCGTCACGAAGCGCCGGATGAACTCCGATACCGAGCGGGCATCGTTCTCCAGCCCATAGAAGTCACGATCGTCGGCCTCGCCGGAAGCCCGCGAGAAACCCGTCGACACCGGGTCGATGAATACGAAGTCCGACAGATCCTGCAGAGACTGCGGGTTGTCCTCCACCGCGTACGGCGGCGGGCCGGGGTTCCCGAAGTCGTCGGCGTACTTCACCTTCTTGGGCCCGAAGATGCCAAGGTGCAGCCAAACGCTCGACGAGCCGGGCCCGCCGTTGAACGAGAACGTGATCGGGCGCGTCGCCGGGTCGGGGAACTTCGGCTCCAGCCCTTCGACCGACGAGTCGAACGGCTCGGCCAGCTTGCGATACGAGATGTAGAAGATCCGGGCGGTCTCCTCGTACTCGGAGCCCGTCAGCGAGAGCGTGCCCGCCTGGGCCTGGTAGTGAATGGTCTCGCCGCCGATCTCGATCGAGTGGTAGGTGACGCTGGGCGCCTCGGGGTGGACCACGAAGTCCGACGGAGGATCAGCCGCGGCGTTCTGGACACTGGCGGACGCGCAAACAGCGCACAAAGCGACGGCGGAGGTGAGTTTCTTCATGCCTACAGCCTACCGGGTTGAGGGGGTTGGGTGGCACAAGAAACCGCGGGAGGCGCGGTCTGAAACCCGACAGATCAGACGAATCGTCCCGGATCGCCGCAGGCGACATCGTCCGGCCATGACTCAGTTGCAAGGAGCGCCAAAGTCCGCCAGCAGCGTGTTGAGGTCGGCCAAATCGGTCTCCCCGTCCCCGTTGATGTCGCCACAATTGCCGCTTCCGCCGAACGAGCTCAGCAGGATGTTCAGATCAACGAGATTGACTTCCCCGTCGTCGTTCAAGTCTCCCGGGCAGCCCGCACCCGGCTGCGGCGCGAACACATACGCCGAACCGGAGTTGTTGCCCGAGTCGTCGTTCTCATGCGCACCCACGACGAAGTACGAATCGGTCATCGCCACCGAGTTCCCGAACTCATCGAAGGCGTCGGCATCGGACGCTCTGAGTTTGAACAACTGCCCTCCGGTGGTCACATCGAAGATGTAGGCAGAGCCAGCCGAGGATGCGGGAATGTCCGCTCGATACGCTCCGATCAAGGCCGTCGAACCTTCCAGAGCGACTGAGTGCCCAAACGAATCCCCAGCCCCCAAATCACAGGGGCGGAGCTTGTGAAGTTGGGCTCCGGTATCCAGATCGAAGACATACGCGGCGCCGGACCGAACCCCCGGGTCCGCTTCTCCGAATGCTCCGATCACCGCGATGTTGTCGTGCAGATCGACCGAGCAACCAAAGCGGTCTTCCGCTTCGGCATCCAATGGAGTCAACTTGGCCAACTGCTGCCCGGTGACGAGGTCGAATACATACGCCGCGCCACTCCCATGCCCGTTGTCTTCGTCCGTGGAGGCGCCGATCACAGCAACAGAACCGTTCGTCGCGACCGCTCGGAAATCGTGATTCGGTTCGGGATCGGAAACCGTGAGTTTGTGCAATTCCTGACCCGTATTGATATCGAAGACATACGCCGACCCGGAGTCCTGGCCGCCGTCATCGTCACGAGGCGAACTGATCACCGCATACTGACCGTGTATCGCGACGGCAGCACCGAAGTTGTCGAACGCCGCTCCGTCAGAAGCGGTCAGTTTGAGAAGTTCCTGACCTGTGCTGAGATCGAAGAGATAAACAGATCCTGAGGCGCTGCCGGAGTCGTCGTCGCCCGGCGCCCCGACAAGCAGGTACCCTCCATGCGCCGCGACCGATAGGCCGAAGCCGTCTTGAGCGGCAGCATCCGAGGCGATCAGTTTGCTGAGTTGCTGGCCTGTGGCCGCGTCGAAGAGATACACACAACCGGAAAAAGCACCGGCGTCATTATCCCGACCCGAACCGATCGCCACCAGGTTCCCATCGGCCGCGATCGCCCGACCGAAGCGATCCGCGGGGGTTGCGTCGCTCGCCGTGAGCTTGAACAACTCTGCCGCCGAGCCCGCCTGCGCAACCGCAGCCGAGCCGAGCGCCGTCAGGAGCACCAGGGCTTGGCAGAGCAGCGGCGGTTTCGTTCGGCCCGATTCCGTCTGTGTAGGAGCGCAAAAATTTCCAAGTTTCTTCGGTGCTGCCATAGCGTCGTCCTTTCATCAGCGTTCGATGGTTGTCTCAACCCCACGCCGATCGGCTGACTCAGACTACATCACACGCAAGTCAGTGCAACGAAGAATCTTCGCGAACGCGCGAATCGCGGTCGAAAAGCACTCGGATCGGGTGGTGTGATCACCCCGGCCGATATCGGCCTGCGGGGCCTAAAACTCCCGCCGCATCCTTGCCGGCGGGATATCCAACTGCCCCCGGTACTTCGCCACCGTGCGACGCGCGATCTCGATGCCCTTGTCCTTGAGCGCCTTCACGATCGCCTCGTCGGACAGCGGCTTCTTCTTGTCCTCGGCGTCGATGACCTCCTGCAGCGCGACCTTGATCGCGTCCCAGGAAACGTCCTCGCCCTCGTCGGTCTGCGTGCCGCCGGTGAAGAACTTGCGCAGCGGGAAAATGCCTCGCGGCGACTGGATGTGCTTACCCGCGACCGCGCGCGAGACCGTCGCGACGTGGATGCCGAGCTGGTCGGCGACCTGCGTCATCGGAAGCGGCTTCATCGCCTGCGGGCCCATGTCGAAGAAATCGCGCTGGGCCGCGACGACCGCCTTGATGACGCGCAGCAGCGTATTCTGGCGCTGGTTGATCGCGTCGATGAGCCACTGCGCGTTCGAGAGGTTGGTGCGGATGAACTCGCGATCGGTCTTGGGAATCTGGCGGTCCTTGGCCATCATCGCGTACTCGCGGTTGAGGCGTAGGTTCGGAAGGCGCCCCTCGGTGAGGTAGCTGATGTAGGTGTCCGAGTCGTCGTCGTACTCGACGATCGCATCGGGCACGATCGAGGGCGACGTCTCCTCGACCAGCGAGCGACCGGGGTTCACCACGAGCCGGCGCATGTGCTCCGTGGCGCTCTTGATCTCGTCGATCGTCAGCCCGGAACGCTTGGCGACCTGCGGGATGCGGTTGTGAACGAGATCGTCGAGGTGGTCGGCGATGAGCGTGCGCATCCGCTCGATGTCCTCATCGGACAGCGAAGACTTCGAGCCGCCGGGTGCCTGCGAGGCGTTCTCGGCGAGCGCGTCGAGCTGGAGCAGCAGGCACTCGCGCGTGTCGCGCGCGCCGAGGCCGGCAGGGTCGAGGTAGTGCTGGAGCACATCGAGCGCCGCGGCGAGGGTTGCTTCCGCGAACAGCGGCTTGCCCTGCTCGTCGCGCGGCGATGTGTCGGCGATCTCCTCGAGCGACTGGCGAATGTACCCGTCGTCGTCGATGTAGCCGATCAGCAGCTTGCCCGCCTCGGCGATGTCGTCTTCCACCTCGGCGAAGGCCCACTGCTCCAGCAGCTGATCCGCCAGCGACTCCGGGCGGGCCTCGGTGTTGGCCATCGCGTCCATCTTGGCGTCGCGCTCGCCGGCCATGCGCGCCTTGGAGTAGGTGCCGGGCTCGTAGTCGCTGGAGCGGGTGAACGAGGAGGCCTCGTACTGATTGTCGAAGGCTTCGGAGTAACTCGACTCCATGGAGTCGAGACGTTCGAAATCGTCGGCGCTGTTGGAATCGGCATCGACGTTGAGTTCGCGCTCGTTCTCGCGGTCGGCCCGCTCGGCCTCCTGGCGCTCTTTCTCGAGCGTCTCGCGATCGACGCCTGCCTCGAAGGTCTCGAGGGTGACGTTCGACTCCAGCTCCTGCTCGATGCGCTCCTCCAGCGCCTGCATGGACATCTGGAGGATCTCCATGGACTGGATCATGCGCGGGGCCAGCTTCATCTGCTGGCCGAGCTTCATCTGCTGTGAGGTGTCGAAGCGCATGTCGTCGCTGGCTCTCGGCTCCGCCGAAATCACCCGCCGGGCACGACGCACTCCGCGCCGAAACACCGACCCGATGGGCTCAAACAGACAGTACCGTCTATCGGCTCAACATGGCACGCGACTTGCTGGAATTGCGCTCCGGACGCGCCGGATCTGCCTACATCGCCTGCCGACCGGCGATCGCGTCGGCCAGAACCGCCTTCGAGGCGTATTCCAGTTGCGAGCCCGAGGGCAGGCCGCGGGCCAGCCGGCTGACCTTCACCCCCCGCTGCTGCAACTGCTCGGCCAAGTACATGCCGGTGCCATCGCCCTCCAGCGTCGGGTTCAGCGCGAGCACGACCTCTGTGATCTTCTCACCCCCGGCGTTCTTCGAGGGGTCGTCGACCCGCGCGAACAGCTGCGGGATGGTCAGGTCCTCCGGCCCCACGCCGTCCAGTGGCGAGATCCGCCCCAGCAGCACGTGGTAGATCCCCCGGTACATGCCCGTGCCTTCGATCGCGATCAGGTCTCGCGGCTGCTCAACCACCAGCACCAGCGAGCGGTCGCGCCGCGGGTCGAGGTTGATCGGGCAGACGCCGCCCTCACTGTCGGCATCGGCGAAGTTGAAACTGATCGGGCAGTAGCGGACTTTGGTCTTCACATCGTGGATCGCCCTGGCGAGTTTCATCGCCTCGTCGCGATCCTCCTTGAGCACGAAGAAGGCCAGACGCTCGGCGCTCCGACGCCCGATGCCCGGCAGTTTGGCGAACTCCGTCAGCAGCCGGTTCACCGATTCGGGGTAGCCGGTGTTGCCGGCGGACGAGGATCGGGTTGGTCCGGACTTGCTCACAGTTGCTCCACTCAAGATGGGCTCACGCCCCGCCGCCGATGAGTTTCTCGATGCCCGGCATGTCGGGCAGGCCGAGTTCCTGCGCCATCTTGCGTGCCTCTTCGCTGACCATGACCTGGATGCGGCTCATGGCCTCGTTGGTCGCGTCCTGGATCAGCGACTCGACCATCGCCTTGCCTCCCGAACCCTCGGTTTGGAGCCCGGCGATCACCGCCGGGTCGAGGTGGACCTGCTGCACCCGCAGTTGTCCGGAGACCGTGACGCGGACCGCCCCGCCGCCGGCCGAGCCCTCGGCAGACATACGAGAAATCTTCTCGCGGAACTCTTCGCCGAGTTCCTTGAGGCGTTCCTTGTTCTTCATAAGGCCGGCGATGGCCCCCATGGCTTTCATGTTCTCGAACATATGCGTCCTGAAAAGAGAAGTCGGAGGTGATACGAGCCAGATCAATCGCCCGCGTCGGGTTCGACGCTGACGATACGCGCATCAAACAGTTCCTGCGCCTGTTTCACCAGCGGATGATTCGTCGCGGCGTGCTGGCTGGCATGCTCGCTGACCGGCGTGTCCGCGTCGGCGCGCACCGACAGGGTGAAACGAACGGGTGAGCCGGTGATCTGCTCCGCCAGCCGGGACATGGCTTCCAGCTTTGACTTCGCGCCGAACTGCTTGGTCGGGTCGTCGAGCACGAGTTCGCACTCCGAGCCGTCGAACGAGCCGACCGAAAGGTGCTCCATGACCGCCGCCAGCGACGGCGAGACCTCCGCCTCGATGAGCATGCGTCGCCAGAGTTCTGCCCCGTCGAGCTTGACGGGCGCGGGCTTGACCTCGGGCTTTGGATCCGGCTTCGGCTCGGGAGCGGGTGATTTCGGCGGCTCAGTACGCGGCCGTGGAGGGGTCGGTTCGGTGATGGGCGGGTCGGTCCGGGGCTGGGTGGCCTCGGCTCCCGCCCTCAGCGTTTTTTTGCTGGGACGCCCCCGCCGGCGAGCAGCCTGCCGACATCGGCGAGTTGCTCGGACATCGCCATTCGAACGACCATCGCGTCCACGAGCGCTCGGGCGGTTGAACTGTTCCGGGCGTTGCGCTTCACCGATTCGACGAGCGCGATCAGGTGAACCAAGCCCGCGGCGTCGAACCGCTTGGCGAGTTTCGCCGCCTCGGCGCGCGCTTCGCCGGACAACTCGACGAGCTCGCTGTCCTCGCCGCACGCGCAGATAAGCATCAGGTTGCGCAGGTGGTGGACCAGCGAGTCGAGCATCTGGTCCTGGTCGGTGCCCTTCTCGAGCAGCGTCGCGGTCCGGGCGAGTGCCTTGGCGGGATCGCCGTCCGCGACCGCTTCGATCAGGTCGGCGATGAGCGTGCGCTCCGGCAGGCCCAGCACCTGCTCCAGCACCGCGCTATCAAGGGTCTGGCCGGGCGGGACCGCGGCGATCAGGCGATCGAGCAGCGACAGCCCGTCACGCATCGAGCCGCTAGCCAGCCGGGCGATCTCCATCAGCACATCGCTCTCGGCCTTCAGTTCTTCCTTTGAAACGACCTCGCCGAGATGGCGAGCGATTTCAGTCGTCGGGATGTTGCGGAAGTCGAACCGTTGGCATCGCGACTGGATCGTCGGGAGCACCTTGTGGGGCTCGGTCGTCGCGAGAATGAACTTCACGTGGTCCGGGGGCTCTTCCATGACCTTCAGCAGCGTGTTGAAGGCGTCCTTCGTGAGCATATGGACTTCGTCGATGATGTAGATCTTGAACCGGCCCCGCAGCGGGCGATAGACGCTGTTGGCGATCAGTTCGCGCGCGTCCTCCACCTTGCGGTTCGAGGCGGCGTCGATCTCGATGACATCGGTGTCGCGCCCTTCCATGATCGCGCGGTCCACCTCCTCATCGCCGCCGTTGAGCGCCTTGGCGAAGATGCGGGCCATGGAAGTCTTTCCAACGCCGCGGGTCCCCACAAAGAGGTAGGCGTGGCCCACACGATCCTGCTCGATGGCGTTACGCAGGGTCCGCGCGATCGCTTCCTGCCCGACGACTTCGTCGAAACCTTGCGAGCGGTACCTGCGTGCGAGGGCGGTGTAGGCCATGGCAAGAGTGTAGCGAGATGCCCCGGGCGGTCACTCGGGCTGGAAGATCATGCCCTCGACCCGTTCCAGGGCGTCGGGAACGGGGAATTCGACCTCGCGATCGCCTGCCAGATTCCACAGCGCCAAGGCCGAAGTCACGGCGTCGAACGCATGCTCGCTCGCGATCGCCAGATCCCGATGGGCTTTCTTCAGCGAGCCGGTGTTGAGTTGACGCAGCGCCTCGCGCCGGCTGTCTGCGCTCGCCTTGCGTACGCGGTCGATGCCGACGTGGCGGTACAGCCGGGCGGGATACATCTCGACGACGACCCGGTCCGAGGGCGGGTCGAAGGGCCAGATCGACCAGCCCGACACGCGCAGATCGAGGAGATAGGGCATGCCGCGAAGGGTGCCGGTGCCGACCGAGCCCGCGCCCCCGAGTTGGAACACCGGCTTGGCGCCGTGCAGGCGGTCTGCCCGACGAAACCCGCGTTCCGGCTCGTGCGGGCGCGGCTTGCCCGGCCTGCCCCAGAACGGCGGTTCGCAGTTCGCGATCAGCGATTCCGCGCCGAAGTCGTCATCCGAAGCGAGCGAGCGCCAGAGTTGGGTCGGTCGGTGCAGGCCGCGCGCACGCAGGTACCAGCGCGGAAGGGAGAACGCGAAGTCGAGCGCGACCATCGTCGAACCGTCTGCGGGCGTGCTCATGACAGCCCGCACCGCACCATCCCGGTCGAGTGACGCGTCGAGCCGGGCAACCTCTCCACCGACGACCTCGGCGAGGGCGATCGCGCCCCGACCGCCTCGGGCCTTCGCGCCTGACCAGTCGATGGCAATGATGCGATCCACGCCGATACTTCCCGAGGCCGTGGCAAAAAGTGAAAACGCGAGTCGCTCGACTCGGTTGGCGACCAGGACACCGCCGGCACCGGGCAGCTTCCGCTTAGGGCTGCTCCGATCAAGGCCTGACCCGGTTCACGAGCCACCCGTGCAACGGGCCCGGCCGCCAACCGATGCGAGCGAACTCGCGGACGGAGGATTGTATCGAACACCGGGCTGGCGTGGGCGTAGCCCCTTTCCGGGCGTGTGGACTCTGCCACGCATCATCTGCCGATAGACTCTGTAGACCCTGATTCGAGAACACCCAGTCGCCACGAGCCCTTCGCGACGACGGAAATGAGGATCGATGGAGAACGAGGCCCCGGTGACCATGATTCGTGAGCGCGACCGCGAGGAGCGACAGCGCAACCGCCTGATCGGCTACCTGCGGATCGTATTCGTCATCCTGCTGAGCGTGATCGTGGCTCTCGGCATCGTCTCGGAGTCCACCGAGACCACCTCCGGCGTGCAACTCAGCAACTACTGGTGGCTGCTCGCCGGCGGCACAGCGATCTTTTTCTTCGTCGTCACCGGTCTCGACATTCTGACGAACCGAAAGAAGCTCAGCGCGGTCTCCGCGATCCTGTTCGGCGCGTTCGCCGGGCTGATCCTGACGATCCTGCTCGGCCTGCTCATCGACTTCTTCGTGAATGTGTTCTACCTCGACTCCGGAACTCCCCTCGAGCAGCAG
>JANSXG010000258.1 GCA_024743075.1 bacterium
ACTGTCTGCGAACGGATGGCGCACCGTCACCGGGGCTTGCGCCTTCTCCAACTGCTGATTCAGGTGAAGGGGGGGCCCGTCAGCAAGCGTAGGGCTGACCCGAAGCCTCGAGTCTCGGTCAAGCTCAGGATGGACCAGCACCGAAAGGCGGGTCGCGCTCAGAACCAGCTTCAGCGCGGTTTCGAGCTGCGACTCGACCACAGCGGTATCCAGTTCCACAACCCGCTTCGTGACGCGCTCGGCGAAGGCGCACGCGAACGTTAGCACATCGCTCTTGGTCTCAAGCAGCACGCGTTCGCGCTCCGATTCCATCGATTGGAACGCGTTACCGAGCGACTGCTCGATGGACGCGACCCTTTCGGCACATTCGGCGTAGGCCTTCTCGGCTCCGTCGCGTTCGCCCTCCTCGATCCCTTTCGCGAACCCCTCTCGGTACCCGTCTTCGTAGCCGCGTTCGGCGGCGCCTTCGAGGATCCGGTCACGCTCCGCCCGTGCCTCGCGCAGTATGCGGTCGCGCTCGGTCAGCGCCTCGTCGCGCAGCCGATCCGCTTCGCGGCGCAGGTCACCGAGATTCAGCACGATCGCGTCTCGCGCCGCGCCCGCCGAGTTGGCCTGTTTGATCAGCGCCATGACTGTACCGCACCGATCAAACGATCAGCTCCTCGCCACCGCCGCGGCCGCTGATGATGATCTCGCCGGCCTCCTCCAAGCGACGAACGATGTCGACGATGCGCTGCTGCGCCCCCTCGACATCGCTGACGCGGACCGGGCCCATGTACTCCATGTCCTCCTTGATGAGCGTCGCCGCCCGCTCCGACATGTTGCTGAAGATCTTTTCCTGCAGTTCCTCCGAGGCCGTCTTGAGGGCCAGCCCCAGCTCGTCGTTGTCGACTTCGCGCAGCACCGCCTGGATGCCTTTGCCGTCGACCAGCAGCACATCCTCGAATACGAACATGAGCCGACGGATCTCTTCGACCAGATCGGGATCGTCGGCTTCCAGCCCTTCGAGGATCGCCTTCTCGGTCGAACGATCCGCGAGGTTCAGAATCTCCGACACCGTCGGGATTCCCCCGGCCTTCTCCATCGACTGCGTCAGCATGCTCGCCAGTCGAGACTCGAGCCCCCTCTCGACCTCGCGGATCACCTCTGGGTTCGTCTGCTCCATGTTTGCGATGCGCTTGATGACCTCGATCTGCTTCTGCATGGGAAGGCCAACGAGGATCTCCGCCGCCTTGTGGTGGGGCAGGTGGCAGATGATGAGCGCGATCGTCTGCGGGTGTTCATCCTGAATGAAGGTCAGCAGATTCTCCGCTTCGGCCTTCTGCAGGAACGAGAACGGAGTCTTCTGCACCTGCGTCTGAATCTGGCCGAGGATCCGATCGGCCATCTTCGGATCGAGTGAGTCCTTGAGGAGCACGCGGGCGTAGTCCAGCCCGCCCTCGTTCTGGAACTGATGGGCCAACGATGTGCCGTAAAACTCCTCGACGACCTGATCCATGAGCGTCTGCGGCACACGCCCCAACCCCGCGAGCTCGCGGGTCACATCCTCGACCGCGTCGGGTCCCATCGCGCGCAGCACTTTGCTCGCCGATTCGGCATCCAGCGACAGCAGCAGAACCGCCGCCTTGGTGACGCCGTCGATCTCCTGAATGCTGGTCGGCAGTTTCTCGCCGGGTTTGCGTGGCATACAGCCCTCTGGCCTCGATCATCGATGACCAGCCGGTCATCGACGTGTGTTTGTTACACCTGCTCGGTCGCCCAACGGGTGACCACCTTCGCCGCCTGATCCGGATGCTCGGAGACCAGTTCGGCGATCTGTTCCCTCATCTTGCGCATCTTGAGCTCGTCCTCGCTCAGTTCCACGCCGGACAGCGCACTGTCGGCTTCCATGGCCTCGCCGACGATGCCGTCGCCGTCCTGCAGCGCGGGAGGGATCCCCACGAGCTCCTCGGCACTGGGGAGCACATCACGCCGGTTCGCTTTGAACGCGGTCATGACAACGAACCCGAGTGACGCCAGAGCCAACGCGCCGATGCCGACGGTCTTGGCAAGTTCACCGACCGCGATCGGCCCGGTAACGCCGAGAAGCCCGCCACCCGCCCCGGCTGCGGCACCGGTCAGCCCCGCGAAGTCAGGCAAGATGGGGATCATCGAAACCACGACGCTCTCCTGCATGAGGGTATCCATATCCACCTCACGCCCATCGACCATCTCTGAGAAGTCGATCAGTCTGGCTACCTCCGCTTGGATCCGGGCCAACTCCGCGTCCCGCACCGCCGTCAGATCCGCGTCGGTCGGAACTGGCGGATCCGCCCCATCTTGCCCATCTTGTTGCGACCGCCAGATCGACACGAAGTAGTCCCGCGGGATGTTCACGACCGCGTTCATCTTCTGCAGACGACCTCCGGGGATCACCCGCTGCGTTTCGACCCCTCCCATCGCCGTATCGAACTCGACATCCTCGGCCCCCTCGCTCACGCGGTCGGACGAGGAGCCGCCGGCGGTCACGTCGGCACCGGCGTTGGAGCGGGTTCCCGGCTCGCCGCCTCGACTGGCCATGGTCTGGTCCATGTTCGTGGTTGAACTGCTCCTCAGCAGCGAGGTCGATCCCTCGCCCTCCCCATGGAACTTGCGATCAGTCTCCTGCCGATGCTCCATCGTC
>JANSXG010000166.1 GCA_024743075.1 bacterium
CGGTGTGGTCCGCTTCGAGGGCGAGGGCGCGGACAAGCGCGTGGTGGAACTGATCGAGAAGCCGAGCGACCCGCCGAGCAACATGGCGGTGACCGGGTTCTATTTCTACGACAACGATGTGTTCGACATGTGTCGCGAACTCAAGCCGTCGGGGCGCGGGGAGCTTGAGATCACGGATGTGAACAACCGGTATCTGGAGCGCGGCGACCTGACCTACGAGACGCTCGAGGGCTGGTGGACCGACGCGGGGACTTTTGACAGCCTGCTCCGGGCTTCGAAGCTGGTTGCGGAGGGCGGCGCGAACCACGCGAAGATGCCCGCCGCGGCGGGTGCTCGCTGAGCGGGTATGAGCCGCGAGCGTCCAATTCCCAGCAACGGCATCGTCGTGCTCGGCGCGAGCGGGATGCTCGGGCGCGCGTGGCGCGAGCTGCTTGAAGAACTCGGGATCAACTCTCGTTTTCTCGGACGCGATGAGTGCGATATCACGGACGCGGCATCCATACGGCGCGCCATCGATGGCTGGCCGATCGTGGTCAACTGCGCGGCGTACACGGATGTGGACGGGGCGGAGGCGTTCGAGGACGAGGCCACGCGGATCAACGGCGAGGCTGTCGCGGTTCTGGGCGCGGCGTGCATCGAAACCGGTGCCCGGCTGGTGCACTACTCGACGGATTATGTGTTCAACGGCCAGCGGGATTGGGCTCCGGCGACCGCTCCCCCCTACCGCACCGATGAGCCGCGCGACCCGGTGAACGCGTACGGACGCTCGAAGGCTGTTGGCGAATCGCTGTTGGAGCCGCTGATTGACTCGGGCAAACTCGACGCGCTGATCATCCGGACGAGTTGGGTGTACGCGCCGTGGGGCAAGAATTTTGTTTTGACGATCGCAAAGCTCGCATCGGAACGGGACGAGTTGACGGTGGTCAACGATCAGTATGGTCGGCCGACGAGCGCGCTGGGACTGGCCGAAACCACGCTGACGCTGCTTGAGAATCTAGTCGAGCCGGGGATCTGGCACGCGACCGACGGCGGGCGATGCGCCTGGTTCGACTTCGCGACGGCGATCGCGGAGAAGACCGAGTCGGGCTGCGTGGTCAAGCCGTGCGGGAGCGACCAGTTCCCAAGGCCCGCGAAGCGCCCGGCCTTCAGCGTGTTGGATCTGAGTGAAACGGAAGAAGTCATCGGACCGATGAGCCCTTGGGAAGACCGATTGGATCAGGTATTGATCCAGGCAGGGCTGGCGAACAAGAGACGACTGAGAAAGGCGAGGAAATGACGAGCAAAGCGATCCGTGATGATGCGAAGGTGCTGGTGACCGGCGGGTGTGGGTTCATCGGTTCGAACTTCGTGCGCTTCGCGCTCGAGAACCGGCCGGGGTGGAGCATCATCAATCTCGACTGCCTGTCGTACTCGGGCAACCTCGAGAACCTCACGGACATCGAAGACGACCCGCGCTACGAGTTCGTCAAGGGTGACATCCGCAATATGGAAGACGTCGAGCCGCTGGTGAAGCGGTGCGACGCGGTGATCCACTTCGCGGCCGAGAGCCATGTGGACCGCTCGATCCTGGATGCCGGGCCGTTCATCACCAGCAATGTGCAGGGCACGCAGGTGATGCTCGACGCGGTGCGGCGGGTGAAGAGCGACGGCGGCAAGGCCCCGGTGTTCTTCTTTGTTGGCACGGACGAGGTGTACGGCTCACTCCCGCTGGACCAGCCGGAGCTCATGTTCACGGAGGAGACGCCGATCCAGCCGCGTGGCGTGTACTCGGCGTCGAAGGCGGGGGCAGACCTTCTGGTACAGGCGTACCACGAGACCTTCGGGCTCGACACGCGGACGACGCGCTGCTCGAACAACTTCGGGCCGTACCAGTTCCCCGAGAAGGTGATCCCGCTGTTCGTGACGAACCTCATTGAGGGCCAGCAGGTGCCCTTGTACGGCGACGGGCTGAACGTGCGCGACTGGCTGCACGTGGACGACCACTGCGAGGCGATCATCGCGGTGCTGGAGAAGGGCGCTGCGGGCTCGATCTACAACGTGGGCGGCAACAACGAGCGGACAAACCTCGAACTGACGCACCTCATCATCGAACTCATGGGCAAGGGCAAGGACATGATCCGGCACGTGGAGGACCGTCTGGGCCACGACCGGCGGTACGCGATTGACCCGACGAGGCTGAAAGGAGAGATCGGCTGGCAGCCGACGCGCTCGGCCTGGCCGGAGGCACTCGAAGAGACCGTGAAGTGGTATGTGGATCACCCGGACTGGTGGAAGCGGGTGAAGAGCGGCGCGTACCGGGAGTACTACGAGAAACAGTACGCGGGGCGTTGAGGGTTTTGCGGTGCGGGGCGCGTGGGGCGATCCGATCGGCCTCGCGCGGTTGGTGTGGTTGCCGTGAGGGGGCCGTGCTACCGGCCGGGGGTTTGAGACACACAAAAACGCGATGGGCCGAACACGCTGTCCGGCCCATCGCGCGATTGGAAGAGTCTGGTTGGGCTCAGGCCCGGCGTCTGGCCCCGAGCACGCACAGGCCTGCGGCGGCAAGGGCGCAGGCGTTGGGAAGAGGCACGACAACGGGCGGTTCGGACCGCATGATCACGAATCCGGCTTTGCCGTCGGCGATGGCGTACGAGTCCGAGGTCTGCAGGAACCCGATCGAACGGCTGTCGTCGCCGAGATCGGGGATGGCGCTAAACCCTGGGCCGAGCGTCGCGGCGTCCAGTCCGCCGTCGATCATGAAGAGCCCGGCGAGTTGCTCGCTGGCGTCTTCGGAAACTTCTTCGACAGGACCGTACGCCCACGACCACAGGACACGCCGCGCTTCGAAGGCGGACAGCACCGGGTGGTCGAAGCCGCCGTCGAGCACGGCCGGCGAACCCGAACCGGCCTGGCCGGGCATCGCGGTAGCGTTCGCGCGATCTCCAAATCGGATGCAGAACGTCAGACCGGGGGTCCCGTTCCCCCGCGATCGACCGCTCGGATCGTCTCGCTGAGGCATCCCGTGGGTAGCCGCGTTCGCGCCGCCCCCCCGCGGCGCGAACGCGACCGACTCAGCGCTCCCGAGCGGAGCGATGAGCGACCCTGTGCAGATCGTGAGAAGAATTTGTGTATGTAGGTTCATGAAGGATCCTCCTTCGCGGTGGATTTCGAACGCTCCGGTCGGCCTGTGCACCGACCGGAGGAAGGGTCCGAGGATCACTCAGCGGCGCCGGCGGGTGCCGATCACGGCGAGCCCGGCGAGCGCGAGGCCCGACGCGGTCGGAAGGGGGATCAGGATGATCTGCGACTGGTAGTGGACGCGCTCGCCGTCGACGTCGAGGTACGGATTGAGCACCCTCAGCTTGCTGAACATCGCGTTGTCGGTGATGGCGTTGTCCGTTGTCGAGAAGTTCGCGACGGCCTCGTCGTAGATGGACTCGGCGGTGCCATCGAGGTTGTTCGGGTTCGCTTCGCCCTCGAGCGCCCAGATCGCGAACTGCACCGCGGTCGCGTTCTCGGCGGTGTTCTCAATGACTCCCGTCAGCCACTTCATGAAGACCGACGCGGTTGCGGAACTGATCGGGTCAGGATTGCCTCCTGAGACGCCTCCGCTGACCGCGCCTTCGGTGTTGATGAAGTAGTCGTAAACAACTCCCTCGCCCACGGTGAGTGCCTCGTTCGCCTCCAAGCAGAAGCTGCGGTAGGAGGACCCGCTGTCGAGGTTGGCGATGAACTCACCGCCGGGGAACCCGGCCTCGTAGAACTCCGAGTGCTCAAACGTGACCGAGTCGGCGTGAGCCGGAGCGGCCAGCGCGGCGGCGGATATCGCGGCGACTGCTGTTGTAACGGTAGTGGTGATGTGGTTTTGCATAGGTCTGTCTCGTCCTCCTTCAGACGTTGAGAGTTGCGGCCACGCGAGTCGGCGTACACACGACGATCGCGCTCGCTGCTCTTCGGGTCCGAGCAGCGATTGGACTGGATGAACCTGGTCGTTAGAACTTCCAGGCAGATGGCACGGCGAAGTGCTCTCATCCGATGCAGAGAGGATGGGCGTGTCGGGTGATGCCGTTCTTATCCGGACATGAAACCGGGCTTCATGTGCGAGATTTTTTTGCCGTGTTGTGGTCGCGCGATGAGGCTGAGCGGATCGCTGGTGCAAAACGCAACAGGGCCGAGCGTGCGAAGCGCTCGGCCCTGTGTCGTGATGGTCGCGAAGATCGGAGGCTGTATCAGCGGCGGCGGCGCGTTCCGACCAGGGCGAGGCCGGCGAGAGCCATGCCCGAAGCGGTCGGGAGCGGGATCAGGATGATCTGCGACTGGTAGCGGTCGATGCCGCCGCTGGCGTTTACCCGGTACGGGTTGAGCACGCGGATGTTGCTGAACAAGGGGTTGTCGGTGGCCGCGTTGTCCGTCGTCGAGTAGTTGGCGACGGCATCGTTGTAGAGGGAAAGCGCTGTGCCGGAGAGGCTGGAGGGGTTGATCTCACCTTCGATGGCCCAGATCGCGTTCTGGACGGCGGTCGAGTTCGAGACGGTCTGGGCGATCGAGCTGTTCAGCCATGCGACGAAGATGGACGCGGCGGCCGAGCTGACCGGGTCGGGGTTGCCGCCGGAGACGCCGCCGGCCATCGCACCGACGGTGTCGATGGAGTAGGAGTAGGTGACGTTCGGGCTGACGGTGATGTTCTCGTTGATCTCGAGGCAGAAGCTGCGGTAGCTCTTCCCGTTCGAGAGGTTCGAGACGAACTCGCCGCCGTTGAAGCCCGACTCGTGCAGGGCCGAGAAGGCGAACGAAACGCTCTGTGCGCTGGCGACGGAGGCGCCGGCGAGGAGGCCGAGGGCCGCGATGGTGATGCTCTTTTTCATGTCTCTCTTCCCCAAAACTCTTCAGTTCGATGTGTGCGGCCATGGAACAGAAATGGTCGCGCGGTCGATGGTGATGGACCGTGAGTGCATCATGACCTGATTCGGGGGGATGGCAAACCGCCGCTGACCAGAAACTTTTGCGTGTCAAGGGTTTATACGAGTTGCCGGAGGGTTCTGGGACCACGACAAACCTGGAGCGGCGATTGCCGTGCGGGAGCGGTCGGATTATTGGAATGGGCGAGAGCACGCGGAACCGGGGCGTGTTGAACTGGGCAAACCGGCTCGAAAATTGTCCGCACCGATAACCCGGAGTTTGATCACGAGCGACAAAAAAGACAGAGCCGGGCATGTCTGCCCGGCTCCGGAGAATGCATGTCGTTCTGGCTGGGGTGTCGCCCGCATGCCAGGCGACGGTTGAGAGGGTTTCACAACGGGCGGCTGCGGGGATCCTCACGCAGTTCGTGGACCGTTGCGGCTTCGACCGCTGGGGCCGAAGACTTGGACGGGCGTCGGAGCCCCGGCAAACGATGGCCGGGGTTCGACGCGGTCGACGCGATTACTTGCGACGACGGATGCCACCGACGAGCGCGAGGCCGGCGAGAGCCATGCCCGAAGCGGTCGGGAGCGGGATCAGGATGATCTGCGACTGGTAGTCCTCACGAACACCATTGATCATGCGGAACGGGTTGAGAACACGGATGTTCGGGAAGTTGCCGCTGGTGATCGCGTTGTCAGCCGTGTTCGGGTAGAGGCCCGTGGCGGTGGCCACGAGAGCGTTGGCGGCCGGCGACAGGGTGCCGGCGCTTTCGTTCTCGATGGACCAGATCGCGCGCTGGACATCAACCGCGTTGGTCTGGTTGTTGGCGATCGCGCCGGTGATCCACTGGACGAAGATCCACGCGGAAGCCGAACTGACCGGGTCGGGGTTGCCGCCGCCGTTGCCGCCGTTGACCGCACCGGTGGTGACGATTTCGTACGAGTAGGTGACGTTCGTGCTCAGGGTGATGTTTTCGTTCGTCTCGAGGCAGAACGAGCGGAAGGTTCCATGCGACGAGGTGTTCGAGATGAACTCACCGCCGTTGAAGCCGCCCGGGCGAATGCCACTTGTGAAGAACACGGTTTGCGCCGAAGCGGTCGCACCGGCCGCGGCCAGAGCGAGCGCAGCGATTGCGCACTGCTTTGAAATTCTTATTCTCTTTCACTCCAATCTTTCTCTTCCAACCAGAATGGACCGGGATAACTTGCCCGGACGCCGCCGTTCTCAAAGGCAGCAACATTATTGTGACGCACGCGCATCGGTGGTGCAAACCGTATAGGCGGATTTTGCTACGGGTTCGCATCTATTTTGAGCGATCGAGACCCGGTATTCTGGGGCGTTCCGAGTGCCGGCTTGGCAACGCAGCGGCGTTCGGATGCTGACGAGGCAACTGTTATCGGACCATAGCTCACCATGCAGGCACCATTGCCGGCACTTTGCCCGAGGGTGAAGTGGGTATCGACGCGCTGGGATCTGCTGATAGATTGGCACCAGCTTGGGTGGGAATTCAGTTGCCGAGTCGCTGGCGGACGGCTTGCAGGCGTTCACGGACGCTGGAGGACATGGCCTGCTCCGCGGACGGGCCGATGGGCTCGATTGTCACGCGAATGAGGTCGGTGGCGATGCCTGCTTCGATTTGAGCTTCGGCAAGGGTGACCCTGGCTGACGCGTTCGACGGATCGAGATCGATCGAGGTTCTGAGGGCGACCAGAGCGGCTTCGGTATCGCCGACGGCGAGATGGGACCCGCCGAGCGTGTCGTAGAACACCGAGATCGCCGAATCGGGC
>JANSXG010000280.1 GCA_024743075.1 bacterium
CCTCGCCCGGCGCCGCCGCCGACTTCGGCGTGAAGGTCTACCGCCTCACCAATGTCCGCGCCGACCGAGTCGTCGCCGCGATCCAGGACCTGCTCTCCGAACAACCTCGCGGCCGACAGGCCCAACGCCTTCGCAGCGGTCAGGAGATCTCGCTCACCCTCGTCGATCAAGACGATACCGATCAGACCGCCGATCTCGCGTTCGGTTCCGTCAATGCGTCGCTCGGACCCGCAGGTGAGTCAGTCATCGTGTCCGGGCCCGTTTCGGCGATCCCATTCATCGACCGCTTCGTGTCGATGCTCGACCAGAACCCGGTCACCGACAGCGGCGTGCTCCGAGTTTACGAAGTCGAGAACGCTCAGGCCGAAGACGTCAGGCGCACCCTCCAGCGAACCTTCGACGGCCTCCGCCGCGAGGTCTCGCAAAACGCCATTAACCGCGCCTTGTTTGAAGCCGACACCCGTACGAACACCATCATCGTCACCGCATCGACCGATCAGCACCAGCAGATCGAGGAACTTCTCGCACGACTCGACGTGTCCGTCGAAGATGACGCGTACCCGATCACCTTCCTCCCGATCGACTCGGTGGCTCCAAGAACCGTTGAGCGCATCGTCAACGATGTGCTCATCGGCCGCGACCCCGCCAAGCGCGATCGCGTCAGCGTGACCGCCGACGATGCCCTGAACATGCTCATCGTCCGGGCACCCCAGGACGACGTCGAAGAGATCCGCGCGCTCCTCGCCGAAGTAGACCGCCCGGAGGCGTCCGAGCTCCCGATCCGCACGATCGCACTGAAGAGCGCCGACGCCCAGTCTGTCGCGCAGTCCATCCAGCGCTTCCTCGACGATCGGGCCCGCACCTCCACCCGCCCCGGCCAGCGCCGCGTCGAGCGCAGGGTCTCCGTCGTGGGTGACCGCGAGTCCGGCACACTCCTCATCGCCGCCTCCGATGCCGACTTCGAGCAGATCCAGTCCCTCGTCGCGGGTCTCGACGAGCAGGCCTCGTCCGGCGCGCCCGAGTTCCGCATCGTTCAACTCCAGAACGCCAAGGTCGGCGACATCTTCGAGAGCATCGAGAGCCTCGCCTCGGAACTCCAACGCCAGATCCGGCGCAGTCAGGGCAACACCGAGCAACTCGCCGTCCAGTCCGACCGACGCACGAACTCCATCCTCCTCTTTGGCAGCGGCGAATCGTTCGAAGCCATCGAGTCGGTCATCCGCTCGCTCGATACCGCAACCGCCGAAACCGGAGAGACCGTCGCCCGAGTTTTCCAGATCGAGAAGGCCGACATCGAACTCGTCCGCAGCACGCTTGAGCAGACGCTCAACGACCCCAACGCGTCGCAGCGCTGGTGGGAACCCGCCGACCCGAGCCAGCTCCGTTTCGAAATCGACGCCCGAGGGCGCTCGATCGTCGTCATCGGTCCTGAGGATCGCGTTGAAGAGGCAGGCCGCTTCATCGCACGCCTCGACTCAGAAGTAGGGGGCCCGGGTCAGGAAACCCAGACCATCACCCTGTCCTTCACCGACGCCGAGACCGTCGCCAGCAGCCTCAACCGCTTCTTCAGCGACCGCGCCCGCCTCGCAGGCGTCCGCGACGCCAGCGTCGCCGCGATCGGTTCCCGCGGCGGCTCGACGCTCATCGTCACCGGCTCCGCCGACGACCTGCCCCTCGCAGCCGACATCGCCGCACGTCTCGACCAGCCCGACATGAGCGACGACCAGCGCATCGAGGTCTACGCGCTGTCCAACGGCGAGGCACAGGACATCAGCCGCGCCATCGGCCAACTCTTCCCGCGCTCGCGCACGTCCGGACGCATGCCCGTGACCGCGTCGCC
>JANSXG010000014.1 GCA_024743075.1 bacterium
CCGTGACGCAGGGGCGCGGCGCGGGCGCGCTGACCGTCCGTCTGGAGCAGGGCACCGCCGTCCTCAGCACGACCGACCTGACGCTGCAAAAGCTCACCGGTCGCGTCGAACACATCGCCGACTTCCACGCGTCGGGCGCGTGGTCCCTCGAATCCCGCTCCGGAACCGCCGAACTCGAATGGCAGAGCACCGAAGCGGCATCACTGACCACTGCCGGGTCCCTCAGCGCACAGGCCAGCCGAGCCCCCCTCGGTGAGGCCCGCCTGCTCGCCACCGTGGACACGACCGGCGCGCTCGACGGCACCGACTGGCAGATCTCGACCGTCCTCAACGCCGTCGGCGAGTCGTGGCAGACCATGAACGCCGCTGCGCAGATCCAGCAGGCCACGGTCACCCGCGAAGACGCCAGCGCGAACTTCGACGGCGCGATGGCTCGCGCAACCCTGAACTGGCCGAACATCGCGATCGACGAGTTCACCGTCCCCGGACGCACCGGCACGAGCGCGCAGATCACCGGCGCCTTCAACGCCGAGTCCTACGGCTGGTCCATCGTCGCCGGCGCCGACGAATGGCGCCCGCGTGCCACGATCCCCTCTTTGCCAGACCGCGCGCTGTCATTCGATCTGACCGCCCGAGGCGACCGGGCCTATGCGCAGATCGACGAGTTCACCTCGACCTACGACGGCGCGACCGCTCGCCTCTCCGGTCGACTCGGTTTCGAGGGCGAACTCGACAGCCAGCTCACCTTCGACGCCGTCGCACCCGACGGGCTCTCTCTCACAGGCCTGCGCACCGAACGCATCGACGCGACCGGCACCGCCACGGGGACACTACGGCCCCTCGATCTCAACATCGACGCCACCTCGACCGTGCAGGCCGTCTCCTACAACGACCAGCCGGTCGGTCCGCTCGTCCTGAAGATGCGCGCCCACGCCGACGAGTCCGCCGTCGAACTCACGATCGACCCGACCACACTCCTCGACGGCGAGGTCAGCGCAACCGCGTCGTTCGCGCGAGGAGAGGTGCACATCGACACCGCCCTGAGCGCGTCCGGCGTGTCGCTCGCCCGTCTCGGCACGCTGCTCCGCATCCCGCAGCCCCTCTCCGGTCTCGCCGGCGCGGAGCTCAAGGCCACCATCCCGTTCGACGACCCCACGAGCGCCGTCGCAACCGGCGAGTGGCTCGTGCAGGAGATCCAAACCGACGAGTTCGGTTCGCTGTCCGGCGAGGGCGCCCTCCGCGTCGGCGACGGACGCCTCACCCTTCCCGAAGCCGTCCTCCGCAGCGGCGAAGGCGAACTCCACGCCAGCGCCGAGATGAACCTCGACCAGCCCGATCGCATCGCCGCCAGCTTCCGCCTCGCCGACTGGCCCCTCGAACTGCCCGAGCAGCGCCTCAGCGCGCAGGCCAGCGCCGAGGGCGAGGTCGAACTCCTGCTGTCGCCGCTCGGAGCGTCCGGCGCTGTCGAGACCGAGGTCGCACTGCGCTACAACGGCCAGGACGCCGGCACCCTCCGAGCCAGCACCAGCCTCTCCCCCGACGACATCCGCGTCACGAACTTTCAACTCACCACGCTCGACGGCCAGTTGACCGGCACCGCCCGCTTCGGGCTTCGCGAAGACCCCTGGCGCGCTGCGCACCTCGATGCCTCATGGTCCGAACTCCGGCTCTCGAGCCTGAGGCCGTTCGCTCCGTCGATCGATGATCTCGTCGGCACGACCTCCGGCAGCCTCACGCTCCAGCCCGCCACCGACCCGCGTGCCACGCTCCCGATGGAGCTGAACATCGTCGCCGATTTCGTCGACGCGTCCTACGCGGGCTTCACCATCGGCAGAGGCGACCGGCCCGTGCCCGACCTCGAAGCGCTCGCCCACTTCGGCCCGTCCCGCGTCGAGATCCGGGAGGGCAAGATGACCCTCGCAGACGGGCGCGTCGACTTTTTCGGGCGCGTCACGCGTCACGCCGACGAGACCGCGGCGTTCGTGCACCTCATCATGGATCGCCTCGATCTCCAGCAGATCGCCAACGCCGCGAAGCTCGACGATCGGCCCATGCCCGGGCGCGTCAGCGGCGACTGGTCTGTCGGCGGCGTGCTCGAAGCCCCGCACCGGCTCTACGGCGGTGCGCAGCTCTCGCTCACCGAGTCCGACCTGCTCGCGCTGCCGGGCATCGCGCAGGTCTACAGCGCGCTCCGCCTCGACATCGGCAGCACCAAACCCGAGGGAGAAGGCGAAGCTGTCATCCGCCTCGAAGGCGGAGCCCTCGAGATCGCTCGCCTGAACTACTTCAACCGCGGCACCGACGTGCTCGCCGGCCTGCGCATCGACAACATCTTCGACCCCAGAACAAGCCCGATCAGCGGCTCCGCCGTCGGCGCAGCACGCCCCCTCAAGGGAACCAGAGCCTCCTTCCTCGAAGTCGTCGACCGCGCCATCCGCGCCGCCCAGTCCAACGCCGTCGCCGTGGAGATCGGTGGCACGCTCAGCGAGCCCACCTCCCGCATCGTTCCGCTCAAGGACCTCACCAGTTCGATCGGCCGATTGCTGAAAGGACGGCCCAAATGAGGCCGCTATCATCGGAGCATGCAGTCCATCATCCTCCGATCGGCGGCGTCCGTACTGAGTCTGATCCTCGTCCTCTCCGCGCTCGCCTCGTGCGCCTCCAGTGACGAGCAGCAGTCGAGCGTTGAGCCGCCGCCGAACATCCGGGCCTGGATGGACCGGCTCACCGTCGAGCACGAGTACGACCCCGAGACCGGCTTCATCGTCGCGCGCGAGGTCATCACGCTCCCGGACGTGCTCACGGATGCCCCGCCCCTGCCCGAGGCCGTCAAGCGATCGAAGCGCGACAACCGGCCGCTGATCGTCTTCGCCACCGCCGACCGCTGCGCCCCATGCCAGCAGTACAAGAAAGACGCGCTCACCAACGCTCTAGTCATCATCCGCCTGACCGACGGCCCAGCACTCGCCACCCACATCGAGGTCGATCGCGAGGGTGAGAGTGCGGACCGTTACCTCGGCGGGCGCGCGATCCCTATGACGTACCTCCTGCGCGACGGCGAAGTCGTCGCCACGCTCAGGGGACAGCGCTCCGCGAACGATCTGCTGCACTGGATGAACGTCAATGGGATCTGAGGGAGCCGACCAACTCGGCTTCCGCAACGCGACGCCCGACGACGCCGCGTTCATCATCGCCAACCTCGAGGGCCTCGCCGAGGTCGAGGGCCGCCCCGGCGCGGTCCGCTCCACGCCGCACGTGCTGTGCGAAGCCCTGTTCGGCGAGCGCGCCACCGCCGAGTGCGTGATCTTCGAAAGCGAGTCAGCCCCCGTTGGCCACGCGTGGTTCTTCGAACGCGTTCCCACCTTCTCCGGCCAGCGCGTCCTCTGCCTCGAGGACATCTACATCCGACCCGAGCATCGCGGCAGCGGCATCGGCGCCCGAGCCATGGCCCTCCTCGCCGCCCTCGCCAAGTCCCGCGGCTGCCGCGGCATGCTCTGGGAAGTCAAAGCCGGCAACGACGGCGCCGAACGCTTCTACACCCGCCTCGGCGCGACCCACGACCCCTCGATCCTGTCGTACGAGATCTTCGGCGAGGAGTTCGAGCGGCTGGCCGGCGGCGATTGACCGCTACCGCCTCAGCACCCCAAGCCGCGCTTCGAGTTCGATTTCGTACCCCAGCCGCTCCTCGATCTCGCGTTTGATCTCATCGAGCCGATCGGTGTCGATCGGGTCGTCGTCGATCAGGCGGGCGGAGACGCGGACCGTCGGGCCGTGGCTGATGTCGATCTCGCGGACCATCACGCCGCTGGGCGATTCCCAGCCGTCGAGCGCGCGGAGCACGCGGTGCTCGGTGATCATCTTCGCGAAACTCGGAACCAGCAGCGAGCTCACGATGATCGCGAACACCACGAGCGTCAGCACGCCGCGGCGCGAGTATGTGAACGGGCTGAAGCCCATGATCAGGAACACGCCCGCCGCGGCGAGGGTCATCCCGGCGAGGTTTGTCAGGAACAGCAGGCCCGCGCCGAGGAACACCGCAGGGTCGCCCCAGCCGAGACCGATCCCCGCGACCGCCAGCGGCGGGACGAGCGCGACCGCGATCGCGACGCCCGCGAGGCTCTTGGCGATCTCCGCTCGCGCATGGGCGTACGCGCCCGCGGCCCCCGAGATCATGGCGATGCCCATGTCGAGAATCGTCGGGTTCAGGCGTGACGAGATCTCGGCGTTGACCGATCGCAGCGGCGTGAGGACCGTCAGCACGATCGTGCACGCCAGCGCGAGCCCGACGCCGATGGCCAGCGACTTCAGGCTGTTGCGCAGCAATTCCTTCTCGCTGGTCCGAAGGACGCCCATGGAGAGCGCCACGATCGGCGCCATCAGCGGCGCGAGGATCATCGCGCCGATGATCACCGGCCCTGAATTGGCGAACAGGCCGAGGGCCGCGAGCATCGTCGAGAGGATCATGAGCACCACGAACGATTCGGTCGCCTTCGCGTTGTCGCGCAGGATCAGGAACAGGTCGCGGAACTCCTCGGTTGTTGCCCGGTTGATCCACGGCAGGTGGCGTTTGACGAGCGTGTCGATGATGTCGCCCGTCGGCACGCCCTTGGTGCGGAAGACTTCCTTCGGGTCCGGGGCGGTGTTGTCCAGCGTGAGGTGGCGCCCGGGGATGAGCAGCAGACCGCCCTTCGCCACGCTCAGTTCGAACTCGTCGGCCTCCAGGCGCTCGCCGTCGATGCTGGCCCGCGCCGGGCGCTGCAGCGTGACCGAAAGCGACTCGCTCTTGACATGCCCGACGAACGACGGGAGCGACTTCGCCGAAGTGTTGCGGGGTGACAACGCCGAATGCAGCACGAACCAGAGCATCATCAGGATGCTGCGCGGCGCGTAGATCAGGCAGTGCAGCATGCCGTCGGCCAGCGCCGAGTCCTCGATCAGACGCCGGCTCAGCACCGCCGATCGCCCGTGCTCCACGACCACGATGCCCAGTGCCGCCGTCTCGACGGACTGGCCCTTGGCCGATTCGATCGTGCAGCGCATCGGTGGCGTCTGGGTCAGGAATGCCAGCGTCTTCCAAAGCCGCTTGACCCGCTGGCCGATGCCGTCGCTCGAGCCGAGCGCCGGTGCGGAGGCGACCGGGTCGCCGATCACCAGTGAGTTGAGCACGACCCGGTCGTTGCAGCGGAGGATGTCGACGTCGATCTCGTCGGTGGTCTCGAGGATGTCCGTCGCTGCGTCGGAGAGCTTCGAGGCGATGCCGAAGCCCGAGCGCGCGCTGCGCATCTCCGGGTGCGGGAGCAGCCCCAGACGCCACCGGCGCGACGACGCCTCGGGGATCAGCAGGCGCAGGTCGGCATCGCTGAGGTAGCAGGCGATCGTCGAGCCGTCCTCGACTTCCGGCAGGTCCTCCAGATCGAACTCGACCGGCTTGGTCGGCGTCTCGGCGAACAGCGGGAGCACATCGTCCTTCACAGACTGCGCGTCGTCGGCGTTGTGGAGCAGGATCAGCAAGGCCGGTCTCCTCGGGGGAGCAGCATTGTGACCGATCCTGATCGGGGGTGCTCAGTCATGGCGTGTGCGTCTGATTTCCACGCCCGCGTCCTGTAGGGCCCGGCGCACCGCCGCGGCGATGCGCTCACTCCCCGGCGTGTCGCTGTGGACGCAGAGCGTCTGCGCTTCGAGCGGCACCCATGCCCCGTCGTGCGCTCGGACGCGGCCATCGGTGGCGACGGAGACGGCCTGGCGTGCGGCGGCCTCCGGATCGAGGATCAGCGCGCCGGGCTCCGAGCGGCTGCGAAGGCGACCGTCGGGCTCGTAGACGCGGTCGGCGAAGGCCTCACCGATTCCGACCGCGCCGAGGGCACGCCAGTGATCGAGCGCGGCGGATCCCGAGCCGCCGATGAGCACGATCCCTTCGCGCCAGGACCGCGCGGCCGAAGCCAGCGCGCCGGCAACCTCCGGGTCGTCGGCGCAGGCGTGGTAGAGGGCGCCGTGGGGCTTGATGTGCGAGAGGTCCGCTCCGCCTGCTCGGGCGATGGCGCCGAGGCGATGGATCTGCTCGCGCAGTTCGCGTTCGAGCGCATCGGCGGTCATCGTCAGTCGCACCCGCCCGAACCGCTCGCGATCGGGGTAGGACGGGTGCGCGCCGATCGCGCAGCCGGCGTCGAGGGCGAGTTTGACTGTGCGGCGCATGGACTCGTCATCGCCCGCGTGCCCCGCGCAGGCGATGTTCACGCTGCTGACGAGCTGCATCAGGCTAGCTTCGCGCGCGATGCCGTCCGGCTCGGCGGCTTCGCCGATGTCGCAGTTGAGGTCGATGGTGGTCATGAGCCCGGCCCCCGTGTCGCGCGGTTTGTCGGTCTGGGCCTCGGGACGGACGCGGTGAGCTTCTCCAGTGCGCTCGACGCGGCGCGGGCCTCGTCGCGTGTGACCCACTCGAAGCGGATGGTTTCCCTCGCGCGGACCTGTCCGATGGCGGGCAGGTCCGCGTAGATGACGGTGGCGAGGACCGGGTAGCCCCCGGTCGTCGGACGATCGACGAAGAGGATCAGCGGCCGGCCGTCGGGCGTGATCTGGATCGCGCCGGTGAGGACTGCCTCGGAGCGCATGGAGGCATCGGGCGTGTCGATGGCCGGGCCACTCAGACGGATGCCGGCGCGGTCGGCGTGATCGCTGACCGTGTACTCGCTGGCGACGAGCGCTTCGCACGAAACAGTGGAGAAGCGGTCGTGCTGCGCGCCGGGCGTGATGCGAAGCGTACGCCGCGTGAGCACCTGCTCGATGTCGCGCCGGCGCGACGCGTCGAGCGGCGCGAGCAGCACGCCCCGGACCGGCTCGCCGAGCTGGAGGGTGGTGTTCGTCTGGAGGACGCTGGGTCCGACAGCGCTGGGTACGTGGGTCGCGCGGCTGCCGAGGACCGGTTCGGAGGCAATGCCGCCGTCGAGGCAGAGATACGCGCGCGACCCGCCGGTGATCGGTCCGACGGCGAGGGTGGAGCCCGCGCGGACGGGCGTGGGGGTCCACATGGGGAGCGGGCGGTCGGTGGCGCCGTGCGAGAGCTT
This sequence comes from bacterium, assembly GCA_024743075.1. Lineage (GTDB taxonomy): Bacteria > Planctomycetota > Phycisphaerae > Phycisphaerales > UBA1924 > JANSXG01. Next base: position 7,062 of record JANSXG010000014.1, read on the forward strand.
CGCCTGGGGTGCGTTCGCCCCGGCGAGGCAGACGACGGCGTCGTCCTCGAAGGCGATGCTCGCTCCTCGCAGGGTCATCTCTAAGGCAGCGGCGTTCTCGTCGTTGCCGAGCAGGCGGTTGCCGAGGCGCAGCGACAGGGGGTCGCCAGCGCCGGCGGGGCCGACGCCCGAGGCGCTGTGCCCGAAGCGACCGAGGTCCTGCACGGTGCTGAGCAGGCCGGGTTCGACGATGCGGATCCGGCGCACGTCAGCGCTCTCCCGTCAGGCGGTCGAAGGCGCTCCGGTCGATCGGCTCGAAGCGGACGGTGTCGCCGAGGCGAAGCAGGGCGGGCGGGTCGCGTCGGGCGTCGAATAAGCGCAGGGGCGTGCGCCCGATGAGGTTCCAGCCGCCGGCGGTAGCCTGCGGGTACGCGCCGGTGTGCTCGCCGGCGATGCCGACGCTCCCGGCGGGGATGCGCGTGCGCGGCGAGTCGAGGCGCGGCGTGTGCAGCGCTTCGTCCAGCCCGGATAGGTAGCCGAAGCCGGGCGAGAAGCCGATCACTTCGACGCGATAGGACGGCGCGGTGTGGCGCTCGATCACCTGCTCCCGGGACAACCCAGCGAACTGGGCGACGCGATCGAGATCGGGCGCGAAGGCAGCGTCGTAGCAGACGGGCAGGGTGTGGGACCGCGGTTCGGTCGTGTCGCCCACTTCGGATGTGCGGTCGAGCAGCGCCCGCAGTTCGTCCTCGACGCGGGCGTCGTCGAGCCCGACGACTTCGAACTCCACCTGAACGCTCCCGAAGCCCGGCGTGATGTCGAGGACCCCCGGAAGACCCGAAGCGCGGATCGCCCGCCAGCACGCGAGCGGGTCATCGGTCGCGATGCGGATGGAGCGTTCGCTGGACCAGGAGAGGGTAGGGGGCATCGTCGGAGTGTACGGCGCGTCCGGCCCTACGCCGCTCGTGCCAGCGGCTCGGGCTGTTCTGCGCCGATCTGCTCCGCCACCCGCTCTGGCTGTGTCGGCGGCTTGGCGCGGCTTCGCTCATCGGCCCGCATGCTTCGGAGGTGGCTGAGCACGGCGCACGCGGCGAGGCGGCGCTGGTTGCGCTTCGTGGTGGCCTGTCGTTCGGCCTGGATGGCTTCTTCGGTGACCGGGGTGCTGCGCGAGGCGAGCTCGGCTTCCTCCTGCACGGCTTCGAGGGTCGCGACGGCCTTGGTCGAAGCGCGCAGGGCGGTGTGGCGCGAGCGGAGTTCGAGCAGCTCGGTGAGATCGTCGAGCAGGGCGCGGACGTCGAGGCGCTTGAGCAGGGCGATCAGGTCGCGCGAGGCCATGCCGATGGCTCCCGCGATGTCGGCGATCGTGACGCCGGGCGTTTCCCAGAGGACGAGGATGGTCTCGATCCGCTCGCTCTCGGAGAGCGGGCAGGGGGAGCCGGCTGGGGGCACGGGGTGCTGGGCCTGCGGGCTCGGCTTCGGGGCGGGACGACGGGTCTTGGTGCGTTTGCGCTGCTTGTTCATGGGAGCGAGTGTGCGCGAAGGCCGGATCCGGATCAAGTCTTTTGTTTGGTATATATTTGGGTTTGTGATTTTCGATGACATACTGCTGTCACCGGGGTGGGGGGCAAAACGCACAGACACCGGTCGTGAGGACCGGTGTCTGTGCGAAGAGAGGAAGATTGGCTTGTCGGGCGATGGGCCGGGGTGCTTGGGTCAGGCGGCCAGGGCCATCGCGAAGGTCGGGTCGGGGTCGGCGCCGTCCTCGAACTCGATGGCGACCGAAAGGTGGCCGGAGCGGTCGGAGGAGATGCGCCGGACGATGCCCTCGCGGACGTTCTCACGCTTGACGACGGGGTTCTCGTCGTCGGCGATGACGACCTCGATGATGTCGCCGGTGGCGAAGGGGCGTGAGCCGCGGAGCTGAAGAAGAACGCCGCTGGAGGAGACGTTGACGGTCTCGCCGGCGGCGTAGAGGAGGTTTCGCTTGTCGCGGATCTTGCAGAGGGCGGTCGTGGGGATGCGCGGGTGTCGACGGCGTTCGGCGCCGCTGGCATCGATGACGACTTTCTTCGCGAGGTGGACCATGTCTGTGCTCCCGAGCGGTGGTGCTCGTCTGCGGTTGGTCTCGGGCTCGGGCGACGGATCCGCCTGCTCCCGCTTCGGTTGCATCGGCGCGGTATGAGCGTGTCTTCATCGTCCGAGATCGAAACAGACCGAAAATCTGCGAGGGCAGAGGTCGATTCGCTCGATAACGGGGCATGGACCCACTCGTTTCGGTCATCATTCCCACGCGCGGGCGCCCCGAGAAACTGCGTGCGTGCCTGGGCTGCCTGTCTGAGCAGAACGCCTCGACGCCCCGATTCGAGGTCGTCGTATCGCTCGACGGGCCCTGCGAGGCGTCGCGAGCGGTTTGCGAACTGGCGTGGTCAGGGTTCGACATGGTGCTGGTCGAGTCGCCGCGCCAGGGCATCGCGGTGGCGAAGAACTGGGCGATCGAGCGTTCGCGCGGGCGCCTGCTGCTCTTGATCAACGATGACATCCTGCCCGAACCGGGCTTCCTGGAAGCGCATGTCGTCGCCCACGCGGAGCGCGAGGACGCGGGGCTGGGTGAGGCGATGGTGCTGGGGCACTCGCCGTGGGTGGTGCCTGAGGACGCATCGCTCTTCGACCGATTGCTGGCGCAGTCATCGATGGTGTTCTTCTACGACCGGATGATCACGCCGGAGGGCGTGGTGCTCGGCGAGCGTGACCGGGACTGGGGCTTTCGGCACGCTTGGAACCTGAACCTGTCGGTGTCGTCAGCGCTCGCGCGCGAGGTCGGGGGCTTCTGCCCGGCGATCGCGAACTGCTGCTACGAGGATCTGGAGTTCGCCTGGCGAGTGGATCGTGCTCGCGAAGGTGGTGTGCCGGTGCTGTTCCGCCCGGAGGCGATCGCGCCGCACGACCACCGGTACACGCCTGAGGGATTCCTGGAGCGTGAGCGTCGGCTGGGGTATTCGGCTTTCGGCTTTGCGAAGGCGTCGCCGGAGTGCGCCCGGGAGGTCTTCGGGCTGGAGATCGATGGGGTGGACGAGCTGGCGTACGCCGCGAGGTTTCTCGGTCACGAGGGGCGGGCCGAGGAGCGCCTGCGCGGTGCGTTCGGGGGGCTGGCGGAGATCGCGTCGTCTCTGGTTCCGGAGGGTGAAACCGGCATGAAGCTGCTGAAACTGCTGGAGCAGCAGCAGGTGATGCTTCGCCGGATCGTGTTCCGGCGCGGGCTGATCGAGGCGGCGGAGGGGGCGGTAATCGAAGGGCTGTTCCACCCATCGGACGGTCTGCCGACGCGCTCGTCGCTGCTCGGGCACGCGCCGGCCTGAGCGCCGGAGCGGCAAAAACAGGGGTTTGCGCCTCGGCCGGGGACCGTTTCGGGGCGTCGGTCCGAAAAAAACACGGAAAAAATAGAGCAAAACGCGTCCAAGCGTCCGAAAACTATTGTGCCGGGGTCCGCTCTGGCGTACATAATTCAGAGAGACAGACGGCGCGCACGTGCGACGCGTCGACCAAGTGCCACGGCGGGAGCGTGAAGGAAAGCCCCGCCAAACGAAGAAAACGGAGTTTCAACATGGCTGCTCGTACCTCCACGAAACGCTCGACCACCAAGAAGCGCACCACCAAGCGCAGCACCTCGAAGAAGAGCTCGTCCCGCAAGGCCCCGGCCCGCAAGACGACCGCTCGCAAGACCACCACCCGCAAGGCCTCGACCACCAAGGCGAACGCTCCGGCGCAGGCTCCGATCGCCGCCGGCAAGCCGATCAAGGCCGGCAAGGCCGAGAAGCCCCGCTCCAAGAGCGAGGTTTACACCCTCATCTCCGAGCACACCGGTGTCTCGAAGAAGGAAGTCGGTTACGTGTTCGACGCGATGGGCGAGATCATCAAGAAGGACCTCGGACGGACCGGCCCCGGCGAGTTCAAGGTCCCGGGCATGATGAAGATCACCGTCCAGCGCAAGCCCGCCACCAAGGCGCGCAAGGGCATCAACCCCTTCACCGGCGAAGAGACCGTGTTCAAGGCCAAGCCGGCCCGCAACGTGGTCAAGGTCCGTCCGCTCAAGGGCCTCAAGGACGCCGTCTGATCGAACCGCACGGTTCACGATGACATGATTCCGGCCCGGACGATTCACCGATCGTTCGGGCCTTTTTCGTTGCACCTTTTCGGCTCGGGGGTTCGCGACGCCGATGGATACCCGCATGGCGCTGCGCATCGCACTGGTCAGCCGCGAGTTCCCGCCCGATCACGGCGGCGGCATCGGTTCGTACGTCGCGGGGATTGCTCCTGCCCTGGCCCGAGCCGGCGGGCGGGTGCACGTGATCACGCGCCGGCTGGCGGGCGATGAGACCGAAGCGGAGATTCCGTCGGGTGTGACCGTGCACCGGGTGGAGATGGGCGACCGGTCTGGCGAGTCGTGCCTGCGGGCGTCGATTGTGGTGGCGCTGAAGCTGCTGGGGCTCGTTCGGTCGGACGGGCTGGATGCGATCGAGTTCGCCGAGTACGAGGCGATGGGCAGCGCGTGGCTGGCGCTGCGGGCGATGGACGAGCGGGCGTCACGGGTGCCGGTCGCGGTGCACCTGCACTCGCCGACTGAACTGAACGCGGAACTCAACGGGCACGATCCGGGGTCACTGGACCGGGGGCTGCGCGAGCTGGTCGAGGCGGAGCGCCGGTGCCTTGCGCTGGCGGACGGCGTGTGCGCGCCCGGTGCGTTCATGGCGGACTGGGCGCACGAGCGGTTCGGACTGGCCGAGCGACCGACGGTCATCCCGTACGCGGCTGATCTCGGAGACGTGCCGGAGCGGCCGGGCGAGACGAGAACGCTGCTGTACGCCGGGCGTCTCGAGCGGCGAAAGGGGGTGGACACGCTTATCCGAGCGTGGAACCGGATCGCGGAGAGCGCGCCGGGTTGGCGCCTGCGTCTGGCCGGCGACGACACGAACACGGCGCCGGGCGGCGGGTCGTGCCGAGCGTGGCTCGAAACGCTGCTGGAGCCGGCGCTGCGCGAGCGCGTGCGGTTTCTCGGTCGACTCGGATCGGAGCAACTCGCAGCGGAGCGCCGGAGCGCATCGATCGCGGTGATCCCGTCACGCTGGGAGAACTTCCCGAACACCTGCATCGAGGCGATGGCCGCCGGGTTGCCGGTGGTCGCCTCCGACCACGGCGGCATGGCCGAGATGCTCGGGTTGCCAACGAAGCGCGGGCGTTCGGACAGCGCATGCGGGGCGGTGTTCCCCGCGGGCGACGACGCGGCGCTGGCAGCGGTCCTGCGCCGTTGGATGGGCATGACGCCGACGGAGCGCGTCGAGTCGGGGCGTGCGGCGCGTGAGCGGATCGCAGAGCTGTGCAACCCCGGAACGGTTGCAGCTCGGCGGATCGACTGGCTGGGCTCGCTGCGGGCGCAGCCGATGGACGCGGACCCGGCGCTCGCGCGGCTGCTTCGGATCGGTGAGGCGGATGTCAGCGCGACGATGGACTCGATGCTGACGCGGGTGCTTGAGCGATTCGACCGGGCCACTGGTGCCGGCGCGCGGGCGAGCGATCCGCAGCTGTGGATCGAGCGAATGCGCGAGGCGCTGGCGGACGTGGCCGCGAGGGGTCTGGGCCCGGTCGGGCTCTACGGCGCGGGGCATTTCAGTCGGAGTATCGGTCCGGCGCTGGCCGATTCGCCGGTCGAGGTGGCGTGCGTCATCGACGACAACCCGGTCTCGCAGGGCGGGACGCTGCACGGGCTTCCGATCGTTTCCAAGAACGACGCGATGAATCGCGGCGTGCGTGCGGTGGTGCTCAGCGCGAACCAGTGGGAAGACAACCTGTGGCACGCGTCAAGGCCTCTGCGCGAAGCGGGCATCGAGGTGGTGCGTTTGTTCAGCGCGCGGCGGCCTCGGGTGATGGTGGTGGAATCGGGCGTCGGGACGCGTCACTTCGCCGGAGTCGCGGAGCAGCTGCAGCGCCGCGGTGTCGAGGTCGTGGGCGATTCGCCACACGCGGTGTACCCGGTTCCCGATGACGATCTGGACCTGGTCTGCGTCGCCGATGTGCTGGCGCCGCGGAACATCGCGATCGTGCGTGCCGCGCGGGCGAGGGGTGTCCGGACGCTGCTGATGATGGACGGCGTGGTCGAGTGGCGGAACACCTTTGCCAATCCGCTGGCGGGCCCGGAGTTTCTCCGCCCCGCGCCGGTGGACTTCGTGTGCTGCGCGACAAGCGACGACGAGCGCCACCTGCGTGCGTTCGGCAATGACGCGACGGCGACCGGGTTACCACGCCTCGACGGTCTCCAGCCGGTCGAGCGCGATCCGAGGGGGCCGGTGCTGGTGGCGACGGCAAACACGCCGTGGTTTAGCGAGAGCGAACGAAAGGCCCTGATCGCGGCGCTCGGTGATATCGGGCGCGAGGCGGAGCGCCGGAGCGTTCCGATCCGCTGGCGACTGACCGGCGGGCTCGATCGGGTGCTGCAAGTGAAGAATCATGCGGGATCGCTGCGAGGCGCGATGTCCGGGGCTCGCGCCGTGATCTCGACGCCGTCAACGCTGCTGCTGGAGGCGGAACTGGCGGGGCTGCCGGTCGGCGTGCTCGATCCGTTCGGCCAGCCGGCGCTCGAGGGGATGCAGGGCGTCTGTCGCAGCGCCTCGGCGAACGAGTTGCTGGACGGGTTGAGCAAACAGCCCGGCTGGGCGAGTCAGGTCTACCCGCCGCGCCGAGATGGTCGGAGCGCTTCGGCGGTGGTCGCGGAGCGGATTGCCGAGATCGCGCGGTCGACGGGGCGGACGCGAGCGACAGCGCCGTTGCTCGATACGGTCAGGCTGCCGGACGAACTTCCGAAGACCGATCGCCCGCGCGCCGTCTCGGTGATCGTGTGCGACGGCTCGCCGACGAGCGGGGTGACGACCTTCAGTCTTCGGATGAGCGCGGAGAGCACATCGCGCCATACCGGTTGGGAGTGGCACACACTGTTGGTGCAGACGCAGCCGCGGAACGCCGCGAACGACGGGCTGCGTGAACTGGAGCCGGAGAAGCTCGCGAACGTCCACGTGTGCGTGCTGGACCCGGCGGCGGACCATCACGAATCGCTGCGTGCGTGTCGCGAAGCGATCGAGCGGCTGCGCCCGGATGTTCTGGTGCCGAACTTCTCCGATATGACCTGGACGGTCGCGGCGCAGCTTCGCTACCGGGGGGTGCGGATGCTCGGGATCATGCACTCCGATGATGAGTCGTACCGAGCGATGCTGCGCGAACGTCCGATCTGGGATGGGGGTGTCGCGGTCAGCGCGGAGTGCGCGAAGCAGATGACGGCGATCGCAGCAGAAGTGTTCGATGAACCGCCGACCGTCGAACAGATCACCTACGGCGTGCCGGTGCGCGAACGCGAGCCCGAATCACGAGCGAGCGGTCCGCTTCGTCTGTTGTACACGGGTCGGCTTGTGGAGCACCAGAAGCGCGTTTCGCGCCTGATGGAACTGGCGGGGCGGCTGCGAGATCTGGACTGCGAGTTCACGCTCGACATCATCGGCGACGGGCCGAGCGAAGCGTCGCTGCGCGAGGCGATCTCGGAGCGAAGGCTGCGGGACACGGTGCGCCTGCACGGTCGGCTGACGCCCGAGGAGGTGCAGGTCGAGCTTGATCGCGCCGACGGTCTGGTGCTGGTGAGCGACTTCGAGGGCACGAGCATCGCGATGCTGGAGGCGATGGGGCGGGGGGTCGTGCCGTGCGTCTCGCGGGTTGAGTCGGGCGTCGGCGAGTGGGTCGAGGACGGGGTGAACGGCGTGACGGCGCCGGTCGGTGATGTAGACGACCTCGCGCGAGCGATTGCGCGGCTGGCGTCGGACCGCGAGCGGCTGCACGCGATGCGGTGTGCGTCGTGGCGGACGGCGCGCCGGCGGGCGTCGGTCGGCCTGATGTTCGACCGCTACGAGCGGGTGCTCGATCGGACGATGGAGCGCGCGCTCGACCCGGCGCCGAGTGATTATGGGCTGCGTCTGACCGAGGGGGGACGCTGGCTGAAGACATGGTGCGAGGGACCAGCAGATGCGTTGAAGTACGCGCGCCACGTGCTCTACGAGGCTGGGTACAGATCTGTGGTGACCGGCCAGCCTCGGATCGGCTGCGACGCGGTGGTCGTCGACACGTCGGTCGCGTCGGCCGGAGCGTCTGAGGTGGATCGGTGGCGGGCCGCGGGTTTGGGCGTTGCGTTCGTGCCGCTCATCGTTCGGCCGGGCTGGGTCCGGGTCGGGGCGGTCTTGCGTCGGGCGGTCGAGACGGGTGCGCGCCGGATCGCGATCTACGGCGCGGGGCTGCACACGCGACGAGCGCTGCCGATGCTCAAGGGCCACTTCCCCATCGTCGGCGTGATCGACGATTCGCCGGAGAGCGAGTCACTGGATGGGTTGCCGGTGGTTCGCAGCGCCGATGCGGTCGAGCGGCTGGGTTGTGACACTGTGGTGCTTTCAAGCGATACGGTCGAGGAACGGTTGTGGACGGCGAGTGGTACGCTGCGCCAGCGGGGTGTCCGCGTGCTGAGCGTGTACGCCGATTACGCCGATGCGCCAGCGGCCGAGGCAATGTCCTGAAGCACGCGGCGGAGCACGGGCTCGGTGCTCCACGCGTCGACAGCGACGGTTCGTATCCGCGCGGTCGCGTGTTCGAAGGCGTCGCCTTTGTCGAGCGCGCGTTCGAGCATGCTTTCGAGTTCGTCGTATGATCCGAAGGATGCGTGGTCGATGATCGCGTCGCAGACGCCGACCACCTGTTCGTCGGCGATCGGACGGGACGACCTGAAGTGGTCCACGAATTCCGGTTTGAGGCGGATGCCGGTTTCGCAGCGGAGCCCTTCGTTGCGCCCGAAACGATCCCAGCGGCCGAGGTGCTCCCTGACGACGGCGTGCGAGGCGCTGTCGAAGATCGGCGATCCGTCGTCGAGCGTTCGGTCGGGCGTGCTCCCGGCAAGTCGCGTCAGAAGGCGCCAGCGCATTTCCGCCAGATCCGCGAGTCGCCGGTAGCAGAGCACACGACCGCCGGACAGCACGCACTCGACGGTGCGTTGATGGACGAGCGAGTGGGCGCTTGCGCCGAGGTGTACGCCCGCGCAGCGGTAGGCGGCCCGGAGTTCTTCGCCGTGGTTGAGTTCGCCGCGGGCGTGGTGTCCGAGCGTGGGGTGACGGTCCCAGCCCGTGCCGTAAAGGGCGAGCGACCATCCGCGCTTCTCGCAGATCTCGGCGGCCCAATCAACGACACGGTGTCGCAGCAGGCGGTCGGCAAGGGGCATGACGATCAGGCGAACGACCTCGTCAAGCGATCGGCCATCGTCTGTGCGCGCATCGACGGCCTCGAGTGCGACCCGGTTGAATTCCGCGGTGGTGAAAGCCGCGTCGTCGTTACTGATGCGGTCGTGCAGGATCTCGAAGGCCCGGTCGACGGCGAGGGCCGCCGGTGAATTCGCGGGCATGTCGGAGCGGAGCCGATCCCGCATGGCCTCCGGCGTCTCGCTCTGGCGCGTGGCGAAGGCGACGTCGCATGCGAAGCGCACGCGGAGCGTATCGTCGACCGGGCCGCCGTGGAACTTGGTGGTGCTGACGGGGAGCACGGCGTCGATGACCCGATCGGCGCGGTAGCTGAAGCGCTCGGTGAGTTCGTGGAACCGGTAGCCGACGATGAAGTCGTGCTCACCCTGTTTCGACGCGGCGTCTTCGAAGAGGTGGGGCATGGCGTCCTGCACCCAGCAGACGCTCACCGCTCGTTCGGGGAGTGCGGACGAGGTACGCCAGCGTGGGTGATTGATGGTAAGGACGAGGTCGGGGTTGGTCTCGGCCCAGGCACGGAGGTAGCCGAGGCGCGAGAGCACGCGATGGGGCTCCGGCTCGGTGAGGATCGTGGGCTGATGGCCCAAGGAGCGTAGCGCTTCGGCGAGGTCGGATGCGGAGTGGCGGACGAAGTTCGAGTGGCGGCTGACGGGGATGAGGACGCGCAGCTGCTCGCCGTTGCGGACGCGGGCGACGGCCCCGTCGAGCGTCTGCGTCTCACGCTCGATGCGTGCGGCCTCGTGGTCGATCGCTTCGCGCTGGCGCTCGTGGAGATCGCCGAGCACCTGCTGCACGCTCTCGGCGAGCGACTTTGGCGCGAGCCCATCGAGCATGACGCTGCGGGGCAGGGAGCAGTCGATGGTGGATCCGAGGGCTTCGCCGAGCGATTCGATGGCGCCTTCGCCGACGAACAGCGAGAGGCGTTCGCTGACCGGGTCGCCTTCGAGGTTTCCGTCGAGGCGGAGCATCGAAAGGGCGTGGGTGGCTCGCTGTTCGTCCGGTTCGACGATGAAAACCCGGGGCGTGTAGCCGTTGGTCAGTGGTCGCGTCGCGCGCAGCGCGCCGTGGAGCAGGTGGGGGGTGGAGAGCCCGGCGATGAGCAGCGGGGGCAGGTGATCGGACGGGACGCGATCGGTTGCGAGGTGGCTCCGCTTCAGGACTGCGGCGGCGTGGGCCCTTGCATCGCAGCCGGCGATGACGACGCCGTCGCGCCAGGCGCAGGCACCGGTGTCCGTCATCCAGACCGGCGGGGTGTCGGCGCGTGTCCGGTTGAGTCCGAGCAGTGCGAGGTTGTGCTCCGCGGTTTCGCGCAGCGTCTGAACCGGGACGGCGGTCCTGGGTCGCGAAGCGAGCCCGCTCCGCAGGTCGGCGGTGTTGAGGCCCGGCGTGCCGGAGGCGTCGACCGCGTCAAGCTCTTCGATGGCGAGGTCCGCGAAGCCGAGGGAGCCGAGGTTCGCCGCGAGAAGGAAGCGGATCGGCGGGACTCCCGCGATCCGGGGCCCGGCTTCAGCGACCGCGCGGATGAACTCCCACGGGCGACGCGCCTGCCCGAGCGCGAGCAGGGCCCGGAGGTCGGTCTGGGCGGCGGCGGTGGTCACGCCTGCACCTCGACGGCGTAGCCGAACTCGATCATGAGGCTCGAAGCCTGATCGACGATGCGGGCGGTCTGATCCGCGCTGAGCCAGTTGACCCAGTCGCCCGCGACGCCCTTGCGGAAGAAACTCGCGCGATCCTCCTCGCCCTCGTCGCGCCCGCCGGAGAGCGCGCGGAACGAGGCGCGTTCGACGCAACGGTCGGCGTCGGCGGCTTCGGCGCCGATGAAGTTCAGCAGCCGGGCGCTGTGGGCCCGTGGGTCGGCGAGCAGGTCTTCATACCGGAGCATCATGGCGTGGTCGAAGCGGTCCAACCCCTTCGAGGCAGCGGATGCGCAGTCGAGCCAGATATCGAGCGCGGCGTCGAGAATGTCGTTGTCGACGATCTGCTGTTTCAGGCAGTCGCGGTAGTGATCTGCCTGCGGGTGGCCCGAGTTCGTGCGGATGTTGGCCTGGTGGACGAAGCCGGAGACGATCACATCGCGCGGGTCGCGGACGAGGTGCACGAATCGGAGCTCGGGCTTGTAAGCGTGCAGGCGATCGATGACGGCGCCCGCGGTGCCCCGGAAGGGGGTGATCTTCTCGCCGTAAACGGGCTTGCCGGAGGCGCGGGTGGCGGTGTGTCCGATGGCGTCGACCATGTTGAAGAGCATGTCGTCGTAGAAGCGATCGGGGTCGATGCCGGCGGGCGGGTGGTAATAGGCCCGCATGGTGTGGACGAGCTGCTCGATGCTGAGGTGGACGGCAGTGGGGTTGTGGGGGTCGAAATACCTTCCGAACGCTCGGGATTCGGCGCAATGGACCTGCGGGTGGGCGCTGAGCAGGCGCTGGACCCAGGTCGTGCCGGATTTGGGCGAGGCGAACACGGCGTAGCGCATCGCGCGTGGAGCGGGGTGCATCGCTTCGCCGATCTGACTGGTGGGCGCCGGGCTGTTCACGGTGGCCATCTCCTCGAACTCGGTCGCGGGCGTCTGCCCGCATGGTGTGCATCGGCGATTTGTGCCGATCCGGAACGGAATCCATGAGCGAAAACGACGCCGACCCCACGCTGTTCGTCACCACCGGGCTTGAGAAGTCAGGCAATACGTGGTCGGAAATGATGCTGTGGTCGATGCCGGGGATCGGTGGGTTCGCGACCTGTGCGAGTCGGGGTCTGCCGGCGACAGTGCAGTACTTGCGGCGCAGTCCGGAACTGCTCGCCCTGCTGAACGAGCGAGGGCGGAGTCTGAGCGAGTATCTGGCGGTCATTCTCGGCGCACCGGTGGCGAGCGGGCAAGGCGGATTGCTCCCTGAGACGGATCGGGAGCGCATCACCTCGTGCATGCAGCCGATCAGGGCCGCGATGCTCACCATGAAAGACAACTTCTACGACGAGCCGAACCGTAGGGCGTTGTCGCTTGATGAACTGGCCGATCGTCTGATCCAGACGCAACCCGTCAGGGGGGAGGCCGGGGCCGTCGGGGCGCCGACCAAGCACGTTCCGCCGCATACGCTGCGGGAGTGGCTGCCGGGCTGGAAGATCGTGCAGTTCCTGCGCGACCCCCGCGATGTGTTGGTGTCGACTTTCTACCACGACCTGGGATATCTGGATCGTGTGATCGGGATGCTGGTCGACCGCTCGGACGAGTCCGAGCCGAAGCTGTTTACCGACTGGAAGCGTCGGTACTTCACGGACCGGCTGGAGCGGATGCTGGCGTTCCACGAGGATCGGTCGGCGGACCCGCTGAAGCTGGTCGTGCGCTACGAGGACACGCTGGCCGATGCGTCGGCGGAACTGTGCCGGATCAGCCGTTTCCTCGGGGTCGAGCCCGATGAGCGGGCAGCGTCGGAGATCGCCGAGCGGTACGCGTTCAAGACGGTCACGGGCGGCACCAGCGAGCGTCGAAACAGCGCGATCCGCAAGGGCAAGGCGGGCGACTGGCAGCGGTACTTCGATCGGGAACTCGTCGAGATCCTGGGCGAGCCGTTCCGAGAACTGATCGTGCACCTCGGCTACGAGCCCGATGACGGCTGGGTCGAACGCGTGCCGGAGAGGGCCGAGGCGCAGTGGGACTTCTCGCGGTTCCGGCGTGGAGCCTCGGTGGTGCAGGCGTTCATGAGCGTGTGGTACGCGTCGGACGACCTGCAGCGCCGCTACCCGATCCCCACCGATTTCCGGCGCGAGGACAACTTTTTTGCGTGGCTGGAATCGAATGCGACTCCAGAAGTGCAACGCTGGCTGGACCTCACCGAACGCCTGAGCGAGTGGTGGGGGGTGGACATCATCGAGAATCAGTACCACTGAGGGCGGCGGCGTCGCGGTACGGCTCGATAATCGGCAGGCGCTCCCCGAGCGATTGGCGGCATCGGCTCGCGAGCGCGGCTTCGTGGGCGTCGGACGAGACGATCAGCGCCGAGATGTCGTGCGGGCATCCGGTGATGGTGCGAACGGGAATCGAATCCACGGCACCGATCTCGTCCGCGCGATCATCGAGGATGCAGGCGACCTCGATGATGTCGTCTGCGTTGGCGGGCAGCGCGACTTCGCGCGTGTGTCGGCCGGCGCCGACCAGCGCGACGCGGGTCAGGCCTCGTTCGCGGCATCGCTGAAATGCGCTCCTCACGGCTTCGATACGGGATCGCTGCCAACGCGCTGCGGAGTCGTCGGCGTGGCCGAAGATCGTGCACTCGCGAGCCGGACGGGGTGGGCCGGGACGGCAGCGGGATCGCGAACGGGCTCGGCGAACCGACTCGTCGGGCAGTTGTTCGCCGCCGCGGACGCCGTCGGAGACGTCCTGCTTATGACGACGCGACGCCTGCGTGTGCACGATGACCGGATCGATGTCAGCCGGGCGGTCAAAGATCTTCGCGAATCGCTCGTCGAGCCACGCGGTGGTGAGGTCGTGTTCTCGCGCGGTGTCTTCCCACGCGAGATCGAGGTGGATCTGGTCCCAGATATCCGGCTCGGCTTCGCAGCGCACGTGCCATCGATCGATGAGGCGTGCGGCTTCGGGCGTGTCATCGAAGTAGACCGTCGCGCTGAATCCGCGCCAGCCGTCGAGCAGGTGCATCGCGAAGTCGGCTTTCAGCGTCAGCAACTCGGTCGGGAACCGTGCGAGTCGAGCGTCCGCATCGACCCAGAGCAGCGGACCGCGGAGTTTGGCTCGCATCGAGCGGAGGAACCCGGCTTTGAGGGCACAGTTGCGTTCCCAACTGCCTCGCGGCTCGAGACCTCGGGTGACGCATTCGAGCCCGACCGCATTGCAGGACGCGACGAGTTCCGCGGCCTCCTGCTCGTAGGCGGTGCCGGTGGTGTAGAAGCAGACGGCGGTGAGCGGCATCGGCCAGTCGCGCGTCAGGCGCGGGTGCCACCGGTCTGTTCGCGAGCCCGTCGGCGTGCCCAGCCAGACGCCGGGACTGTTGCGGCGCGCAATGTGTCCCACGGCCCGGGCGGAGTCGATCCGGCGTGTCGTTTGATCGGATTCGTCGTCGACGAGCGTAATCCAGTCTGATTCGGTGCGGGCTTCGGTCACAGCAGCAGACGGGTCGCGAGGAGGTCTTTATGGTCGGAGCGGACCGCGTATTCCCACTTGAGCAGCAGGTCGATCGCGCAATGGCGCTCGTCTTCGGGCAGGTTGTAGTGCTCCATGTGGATGACGGCCGGGCGCAGCGTCTCGAACGGCAGTTGGCGCAGCACCATCCAGTCGGCGCCCTCGGTATCGATCTGGAGCAGGTCGATGTGGTCGACAGCATGTGCGCGGAGCAAATCGGTGAGGGTCATGCTCCGGACCGGTACGCTGATTCGCTCGCGCTCAATGACCGCGATGTCCTCGGCAGATCCGCGTTTACCCCCGAGCACGCTTCGGTCGGTGAACATCGAGGATATGCCATTGGCCCAGTCAGGCAGTTCGCCGCGCTCGACGACCTCCGGGGGGATCCGGTGCAGGTCGACGGTGCCGGTGTGGTCGGCGACGGCGCAGTTCTCGAAGCGCATGCCACGGACGCCGGCGTAATTGGCCTTCAGGCGCTCGAAGTGGTCGGGGAGCGGTTCGACGAGCAGGCCGGACCATCCGAGCTCGGTGACGAGGGGGTGGATCGGGTCGAACGACACGCCGTCCATCGCGCCGATCTGCACAAAGAACACGCCCCGGCCCTCAGCGCGCCGGCGTGCGTCGAGCAGGCGTGCGACGTGGTCGAGGGTGAAGTAGCGGAGGGCGGACTGGCTGGTCGCGGTGGGGGTCACTGGTTGGTTATCGACCGGGTGGGGGGGCGTCCTGCAGCAGCGTGCGGAACGGTGGTTTAGTCTGGGTGCATGAGTGAATCGCTGCCGCACCCGTTGGGCTTTATCGATGCATCCGGCGACAGTCGCGATCTGGCTCGGAGCACGCTCGCGGGCGTCCCGCTGGGGCTCTGGGCGGTCCGGAACCTGTGCCTGGCGATGCCGCGATCGTCCGTGGTCGCGGCGTGCGACCGGCCGGCGATGGCGAGACTGTTCGAGCGGGTCGGCGTACGCGTGATCGAGGCGACCAAGATGCATGAGGCGCTCGCCGAGACGCGCCCGGACATCTTCGCTCGGCTGGAACGCCCGTTCTGCCTGCCAGAGTCGGCGAACCGGGCCCTCGTGTCGTCGAACCCGGAACTCATCAATGAGCAGAACACACCGATCGAGCGCCTGCGGATCACGGGCGAAGCCGATCGCGAGTTGGCGGAGGCGGTGGCGCGAGGGCTGGGGCCGAGCCACCCGATCGTCTGCGGCGTGCAGGGGTTCCGGCTGCCGCTGGTCGGGGTGAAGGCGGTGGTCTGCGATGTGGACGGCACGCTGACCACCGGCGAGATCATGTGCTTTGGCGGACCCGATGAGCCGGCGCGACCGTTCAACACCCACGACGGCATGGGGTTTGGCCTGCTGCACAAGGCGGGTATCAAGCTGGCGTGGCTGACGGCGACGAGCCGGGGCGGATCGACCCAGAGCCGCGCGGACATGCTCCCGATCGATGTGGTGGACATCGGCAAGGGCGACAAGGGCGCGCGGTTCGTGGGAGTGTGTGAGCGACTGGGCGTGTCGCCGGATCGGGTGGTGTACATCGGCGACGATGTGAACGACCTGCCCGCGATGAAGCTGGCGGGTGTTTCGGCCTGCCCGTCGGACGCTCACGACAGCGTGCGGAGTAGCGTGGATCTGGTGCTGAGCCGTCGCGGGGGGTTCGGCGCGCTTCGCGAATTGGCGGACCTGATCCTGGACGGGCTGAAGACCCCCGACTGAATCCGGCGGTTTTCCGCAGTTCGCGAACCGGAATGACCGATAAGACCGCTGATGGACGGTCCGACCCGGCCCAGTTCGAAGATTGTCGGGCGCGCAGAGTTGCTGCGCCTGCGCGATCAGGCCCGGCGTGACGGGCGATCTGTCGTGCAGTGCCACGGCTGCTTCGACATCGTGCACCCGGGCCACATCCGGCACCTGCAGCACGCCGCCCGCCAGGCGGATGTGCTGGTGGTGACGATCACGGCCGACGCGTGCGTGAACAAGGGCGACGGCCGGCCGCTGTTCAGCGAGGAACTCCGTGCGGAGAACCTCGCGGCCCTCGATTGCGTGGACCTGGTGTATGTGAACCCGGACCCGACGGCGGAAGCGCTGCTCGACGCGGTGCAGCCGGATGTCTACATCAAGGGCCGGGAGTACGAATCGAACAACGATCCGCGCTTCGCCGCGGAGCGCGACGCGGTGGAGCGCCACGGCGGACGGGTGGTGTTCTCATCCGGCGACATCGTGTTTTCCTCGACGGCGCTGGTCAGCGCGATGGAGCATCGGGAGGACCCGGTGCACGCCCGGTTGCGCCAGCTGACGCAGGCCCACGGCATCACGGGCGAGCGACTGGCCTCGCTGGTGGGCGCGTTCGCGGACCAGCGGATCGTGGTGATCGGCGAGACGATCATCGACACGTATATCTACTGCGACCGACCCGAGGTGGCCTCGGAATCCGCGGTGCTGTCGCTGAGGCCGCTGGAGCGCACGGCGTTCGACGGCGGGGCGGCGGTGATCGCGCGGCATATCGCGGCGCTCGGCGGGCGACCGGTGCTCGTCACGGCGTTACCCCCCTCGGACCAGGCCGAGCTGTTCCGCGAGCGGATGACGGGCTGCGGCGTGGAGGTGCGCTCGATCGAGGTCGAAGCGCCGATGCTCGAGAAGCAGCGGTTTCTCGTCGGCTCGCAGAAGGTCATGAAACTGGACATGGTCCGTCCGCTCGCGCTCGATTCGGGCAAGCGCGCGGAACTGAAGGCGCTGGCGGATGACGCGGCGTCGGAGCGCGGCGGTGCGGACGGCGCGGTGCTGGCGGACTTCGGGTTGGATCTGCTCACGCCCAAGTCGCTTGCCGAACTGAGCGCATCGCTGCGCAGCTCGGTCGGCTTCGTCGCGGGCGATGTCTCGGGACGGCGCTCGGCGCTGCTCTCGATGAAGAAGGTCGATCTGCTGTGCCCGACCGAGGTCGAGATGCGCGCAGCCGTGTCGGATTACGACTCGTCGCTGAACTCGGTGGTCTGGAAGCTCATGCAGCAGACCGGGGCGCGCCAGGTCATCACGACCATGGGTGATGAGGGGCTGATCGCGTTCGACCGGATCGCGGGCGCTGCGGGCGAAGACTGGTCCACGCGCGTGGCCGGCGAGCACGTGCCCGCGCTGTGTGCGCACGCGATCGACAACCTCGGCTGCGGCGATGCGCTGCTCGCCTCGACCACGATGGCCCGGATCGCCGGCGCGGAACTGCCCGAGGCGTCGCTGATCGGCGCGGTCGCGGCCTCGATCGAGGCGGGGCTGGTCGGCAACCAGGCGGTGGACGCAACGCACCTGCTCGCGTCGGCCAAGCGGACGGTCGCCGCGGCGCTGGCGGTGAAGCCGGTGGCGCCCACTCGCGGGCGCATGGTGGTCTGAGGGGGGACGCATGCTGAGCTTCGTCATCCCCACGCGAGACCGGCCTAGCCAGCTCGCGCGGACGCTGCGTGACATCGAGAAACTCGGCGCGGACGCGTTCGAGCCCTTGGGCGGCGCGGAGGTGATCATCGCCGACAACCGCTCGAGGTTCCCGGTCACCGCGCCGAAGGCGATCGCCGGTCGGATCCCGGTGCGCGTGCTGCACCGGCGGACCAACGAGGCGGCGTCGGCGCGGAACGCCTGCGCGACGGAGGCGTCGTCACAGACGGATTCGGACTGGCTGCTGATGCTCGACGACGACTCTTCGCCGACGGATGCCCGGTTCGTGGAGGAACTGCTGCGCGCGCCCGACGAGGTCGGCGCGGTATGCGCTGAGATCCGGCTCGAGAACGGGCGTCGCGAATCCGGCGGTCTGCCCGAGGTGCCGATCGGCTGCGGCGTGGCGATCCGCACGGCGCTGTTCAATCGAATGGGCGGATACGACCCGAGCTTCCATTACTACGTGGAGGAGTACGACCTCGCGGCGAAGATGCTGCTGGCGGGGTACCGCGTCGCGTTCAGTCGGGCGTTCGGTGTGGTGCATCGCAAGGACGAGAGCAACCGCAACATGGACGCGATCCTGCGGAGCCTCGTGCGCAACAACGCGTGGGTCGCGCAGCGGTACGCGCCCGACGGCGTGCTCGAGTGGGTGCTCGACGAGACCGTGACCCGATACCGGGCGATCGCAGAGCGCGAAAGGGCGATGTCGGGGTACCAGACCGGGCTCAACGAGTTGCGCGAAACGCTCCACGCGCAGGATCGCACGCCGATGGACGAAGATCTGTACGACCGGTTCACGGGCGTCAGCGCCGTGCGCGAGCACCTCTCGCGTGTGCTGGCGTCGTCGGACGGGCCGGTGTGCTGCCTGATGCCGACCGGCGCAGCGCCGGGCAAGAACGCGTGGGCGGTGCGGCGCGTGCTCGAGGAACTGCGGATCGAGCCGGTGGACGATCCGCGCGAGGCGCGCACGCTGATCCCGGCGACGATCTCGCCGGGTCCGATGCTCGACGCCTGCGAGTCGCTCGCCCGGGACCTGCCGCGCAAACGGGTGATCGCGGGCTGGGACACCAGCCGGTCGCCGGTCGGAGCCATTGTCTAACCCGCGTCGGTCAAAGCGTTTATCATCTGTTCATGACCGATTCCTCCGCGCCCGCCGGGCGACCTCAGATCGCGCTGAACGCACACGCCAAGGTCAATCTGGCGCTCGCGGTCGGTGCGCCGATCGATGACGACTCCGAGCGGGACGGCATGCACCCGATCGCGACCTGGATGGCGCCGATTGACCTCGCCGACGAGCTGCTCGTCACGCGCCTCGAGGACGATCGGTTGTCGCGCTACGCGATCCTGTGGCACGCCGATGCGCCGCAGCCGTCGGCCCCGATCGACTGGTCGGTGCGCGACGATCTGGCGGTGCGGGCGCACCTGCTGCTCGAGCGGGAGGTCGGGCGCTCGCTGCCGGTGCAGCTGAAACTCGACAAGCGGATCCCGGTCGGCGGCGGGCTCGGTGGCGGCTCGTCGGACGCCGCGTCGATGCTTGTCGCGGTTCGCGATTTGTTCGAACTCGACCTGAGCGATGGCGACCTGCGTGAACTGGCGATTCAGTTGGGTTCGGATGTGCCGTTCTTCCTGCAGGACCGTGAGGATCGCTCATCGCTCGGGCCGGGCCCGGCGGTGATCGAGGGGCTGGGCGAGAGGTGCACGCCGGTGAGGCCGGTGCACCCGTCGAGCGCACACCTCGTTCTCGTGCTCCCGGAGTTCGGCTGCCCGACCGGCGGCGTGTACCGAGCGTTCGACCATCTGATCACCGACGCGAGCGGCGAGACCGATCACGTGTTCCGCGACGTCGAGGTGCACAAACTCGCTTCGACCGGCGAAGTGCGATCGAGCGAACTGTTCAATGATCTGGCGGCGCCCGCGCAGCAGATGCAGCCGAAGCTCAGCGCGGTCATCGCGAACATCGAGCGGGCCATCGGCGCAACGGCGCAGGTGACGGGTTCGGGTTCGTCGCTGTTCCTGCCGTGCCCCGGCGGCGAAGTGGAGGCAGAACTCCTGGCGCAGCAGCTCGACAGCCACCTGATCGGTTGCCGCGCGATCGCGACGCGACTGCTCTGATTTCGGTCTGAGTCCGAAGCGGCTTATCTCGAAGCGCGCCGCTCGGCGAGGTCCTCGATCGTCGCGCCGATCTGTTCGTCCTTCTTGATATCCCGCATGGTCATGGCCAGCTTGCAGCGCCAGTTGGGGTACTCGTTGCTCGTGCCGGGGATGTTCTGCGGGCGGGTCTCGGCCCAGAAGTCCTCGATGTTCACGAGCGCGAGCTCGGCATCGCTCTCGGCGATGTAGCGGTTGAAGGCGGCGGCGAGCTGCGATGCGCTCGGTTTCGCGGCGCAGTAGCCCCTCTTGACCAGAAGGTCAGCGAGCGCGTGGGCGCGGTCGGTCCAGTTCGCGGGCTCGCTGTCGAGTGTCTTCGGCGTGCTGCCGGCCTTGCCGAGGTACCGCGTGACATCGCCGCCCATCAGATCCATGGCGAACGGCGGCAGGTCGTGGGTGTTCAGGCTCGCGGCGCGGTTGGCTTCGATGGGCGCGAGCGAGGCGGTGAGTTTCTTCTTGCCCTTGGTGCGCACGCTGAACTGCCCGATGTAGAGCATGCCGACGCGGTGCTTCTCCATCGCGGTCTCGATCGCGGGCGGCACGGTGCCGAGGTTCTCGCCGATGAGGCGGCACTGGGCGCGGTGCGACTCGATGCACAGGATCGCGAAAAGTTCCTCGTGCTCGTAACCGACGTAGACGCCGTCGGGACCGCTCATTCCGTCGGGGATCATGAACAGGCGGTAGAAGCACATGACGTGGTCGAGGCGCAGGAAGTGGGCGTGCTTGAGATGGTTTCGCAGCGAGGCGATGAAGTAGGCGTAGCCCTCGCGCCGTGCTTCCTGGGGATGCATCGGCGGGAAGCCCCAGTTCTGCCCGTTCTCGAAGGCAGAATCGGGCGGCGCACCGACGGTCGCCCCGGTCATGAAGACGTGGCGGTTCTTCCAGATGTCGTAGCCGCTGGCGTGCGTACCGACCGGCAGGTCGAGGTAGAGTTTCGCGCCGCGCTCGGCCATCTCCGCGCTGAACGCGCCGAGCTGCTGGTGCATCGCGAATTGGGCGTAGAGGTGGTACTGCTCATCCTCGGGGCGGAAGTCGCCTTTGCGAATGGCGCCGTTGCGCAGGCGCTTGGGCCAGTCCTGCCACGGCGCATCGAGTTTTTCTCCGACCGCGCGGAAGCGGGCGTAGGTGCGGACCTCGGGCGTGTCTTTGAGGAACGCCTTGTACTCGGGTGAGCGGTCGCCACCGGAGGCGAAGAAGGACTCGGCGAGCGGCTCGAGCACGCGGCGCTTGTGGGCGCTGACGGCGCGGTAGTCGATGAGCTTGGCGCGACGCAGCGAAGCGCTCTGCTTGCGATAGTCGGCGTCGGCGAGGATCTTCGTTGCGGTCTGGCAATCATCGAAGCCGGGGGCCCGTTCCAGGTCGAGCAGCAGCTCATTCCAGAAAAGGCGCGAGGCCGGGGCGTAGGGGCCGGGGTTGAAGACCTCGCCCTTGAGGAAGGCGCACAGCAGCGGCAGGGTGGAGATCAGGTCCGCTCCGCGGTCCGCGCCCCACGAGGCGAGTTCGCGCAGGTCGGTGAGGTCGCCGATGCCGTGGTTGCGAGAGGAGCGGATGCTGTAGGTCGGGCAGAACAGGCCGAGGCTCCTGCCGTCCCGCTCGCCCGCCATGCCCTGGTCGGCAGGCACTTGGTAGGAGACCTTCGGTGCGCAGAGGATCAGGCTCTCAAAGGTTTCGCCGGCGTGGGTGATCGTGAGGGTGTGGTAGCCCATGCCGAGCTGGTTCTCAGATGGCGTGCGCGATGTGCTTCCGGGAAGCGGGATCAGGGCAAAGCGGGCGCGGGTGCCGGTGAGGGTGCGTCGCTCGGCGGTTCGCAGGTCGGCGATGTCCGCGCTGCCCTCGATGGTGCGTCCGTCCTCGGTCCGGATTATCCAGGAGACCCTGCCGGAGCCGGCGTCGTCGGTGAGACGAAGGTGGGCATGGGGCTTGCTGCCGATCCACGCGACGGTGATGGGTTCCAGTCGCTGGCCGGCCCGGTCCGCTTCGAGGTGCTCGAGCACCGAACCCGCTTCGGATGCGCTCGCGACGGGGTAGCCCATGCTGTTGATCACGGCCAACAGCGCTTCGTCGGAAGCCTCGACCACGCCGTGGCGGCTGGAGTCGTAGCGGGTGAAGATGCGCAGGGCCTTGGCCAGCCGGTGCAGGGCGGCGCGGTCCGATCGGCTAGCGCGTTGTGCAGCGTCCGTTGCCATGACGAAGGGTCTCAAAGGGGATCGCCAGATCACGGCGAACGGTGACGGCGGGGATGTCCTGTCCGGTTCGGGCGGGCGCACACCTGCGGCCTCGCTCGCGATCTGCGACGGGCGGGGCAGTGTAGCGGATTTCGCGTCGGGGCTGAGGCTCAGGAAGCAGGTTCGGAGGGGCTGAAATCGTTCTCCGGAGCGGTGATCTCTGGTTCGCCCTCGATGCCGTAGACCGGCCAGCGTTCGCGGTCCAGCACCGGTCCGGGGTCCTCGTCGATGCCGGGGTACTCGCCGAAAAACCCGCCCGAACCGACGATCCGGCTCGGCATCTCGCAGTCGCACAGTTCCAGGGTGCGCCGGAGCCCGCTGGAGCTGTTCGTGCCCAGCAGCGCGTAGCGGGCGCCGAACACCCGGTCCTGCTGCAGGCAGATAGCCTGCTCGAGCGTGATCTCGAACTCGGCCTCGAAGCGATCCTGCGCATTCTCGATGATGGGCATGAGTGGTCGCCCGGCGGTCATCTTCGCCACGCGCGCGGCGCCCGAGCGGTCCTCGGGCGCCGTGTAGTCCCGGCGCATCGCGGCGGTGGTGTACTCCACGCGTCCGTCGAATTGGTCAAAGCCCGGTGGGCAGTCGATCAGCAGGTACAGGTGACGCCCCTTGCCGGCGACGATGAAGCTCCGCAGTTCGGCGCGGCAGAGGATCGGCTCGGGCTCCGCAGCGCTGATCTGCTCGGCGGGTGCGGAGTCGGACTGCGCATCGCACGCGGAACCGGCGAGGCAGAGCAGAGCCGCGAGCGGCGTGGTGATGACGCAAACCAGTGGTCGTCGGATTCGCATGGAATCAGTGTACGAGCCGATCGCCGGTGATTGAAGGGGTCACTCGTTGCGGAGCTGGCGACGCTGGACGATGGCGACGTACTCGCACAACTGATCCACGATCACCTTCTCGTAGCTGGGGTTGTGCGAGAACTCGAACGCGAGGCCGGCGTAGATCCGTTGGAGCGAGTCGATGTGCGTGTGGCGCAGACGGGCAACGACCCCCACCGGGACGGGGACCTCGGGGTTCAGGTCGATGTTGAGCCAGAACGCCTGGTGTGTGTCGAGCCCGGTTTGACCGATCTGGTCGAGGAGGACACCCGCGCCGCCGCCGCCGATGTTCATCAGGCGTGCTCCCATGGGCGGGCCGACTTCGGGGCGTTTCAGCGACAGCGGGCCGTCCGGTCCGATCTTGCCGGCGAGCGCCCGATCCCTGAACGCGAAGATCTCATCGCGACAGGCGGTCTCGGCGATGATCGCGCTGCGCAGGTCGATCAGCGGGTACATGGTGACGACCGGGAGGTCGAGGCCGACGGTCGAGACGCGGTAGAAGTTGCGACGCTGGCAGCGCTCGACATCGGTGGGCATCTTGAGGCGTAGCCCCACGATGGCGTTGTGCCCACCGCTCGCTTCGATGTTCACCTTGGCCAGGACCCTGGTGCGGAACATCCACCGGTTCTGGCCGACGGCGATGATGCCGACGAGGTTGATGTTTTCTTTGAGATCGATGGTCCGCCCCAGCACCATCGGCTGGTCCACGGTGATCGAGGCGTTGTCCATGTCGAGGATGCGGACGCGCCAGATGATGTTTTTGGCGGAGCCCGGTTCGTCTTCGGTGACCGTGGGGACACCGGCCTCCGTCTTGCCGATGTAGCGAGGGAGGGTGATCTCGAGTGCGCCGCCCCGCTGATGAATCTGCTCGAGGCTGCGCTGCCAGTTCTCGGTTCTCGATCGTGTCGCGGGCACGGCATTGCTCCTGGTCTTGAGCGATGGATGAATGAGCCGTGAGCTCTTCGGGTGCATCGGCCGGCTCGCGACGGCGGTTGATCGCCGACCACGCAAGAGTGCCGGATTCGCTTGGTGGCATCCGTGCGACAGGAATTGGGGCGGGCTTATCGGTCGGACGCGGGCACGAGAGGCATTTCGATGAGCGCGTCTTCGACGACTCGGACCGGCTCATCGAAGCCGGAGCACGCGCACAGGAGGCGGAGCTCGCCCATCGAGTAGAGGCGATGGAGCCGGTCGCTCGGCAGGATCTCGATGCTGTCGGGGTCGACATCGCCGCCGCGTCTGAGCGCGATCACGGGGTCGCCAGGCTGCCAGACCATCTGCCACAGTTCGGGCTCGGAGTCGTCGTCGGGCTGCATCTCGGCGATGCCCGACTGCCAGTTGCCTTCGCTGACATCGAACCAGAGCTCATGCGGGAAGTCGTCCACGAGCAGCGCGGCGCCGGGCTCCAGGGTCGATGCCAGCGTCCGCATCAGCGCGAGCGCGTCGAGCGGGTCGTGGAGGAGCAGGAAGGTGTGGCCGACACAGACCGCCATGGCGATCGGCGACGGAGCGGCGGTGCGGAGTGATTCAGCGCTCAGGGACGACGCCTCTGTGTGAAGCAGCGTCACGCGCGACCGGGTGGCCTCGGGTTCCTCGCGGAGCGCCTGGCGCAGGGCCTCGAGGGCGAGCGGGTCGGAGTCGATCGCGAGCACGGCGTGGCCAGCGCGGGCCAGCGGGATCGCGATCCGCCCGTCGCCGCAGCCGATGTCGAGCACACAACCTTCCAGTTCGGCTGCGCGACGGAGTACGGCTTCGATCTGGATTTGCGAGGTCTCGTCGTCGAGGGGGCAGTAGTCGTCGGTGTGCGTGGCGTGCATGGGCTCAGCGTACCGGCGGAGGCGGGCTCAGTCGCTCGCGGGTGGTCCCTCGGGTACGGCCCCGTTCTGCTTCGGGCGCACGGCGGGCGGGGAATCGGTACCTGCGGCGAGCCCCTTGAGGCGGGCCGGGTTCTTCTTTGGCTTGCGCGAGGTCTTCTTGTTGTGCAACAGGTCGTAGACCTGGTCCACGTCGAACTCGGGAAGACCAGCGGCGTAGGCGATCTGGGCGAGCATCACCCGGTTTGTCACACCGAGCTTGCGCCCGAGCGATGCACGGTGCCACTGGATCGTTCGCTTGCTGCGGAAGAGCTGCTCGGCGATCGTCGCGGCGGAGTAGCCGTCGCCGATCATCTTCAGTACCTGGAGTTCGCGCCGGGTGAGATTCGCGAGCGGGCCGAGGTCGTGGACGTTCGCTCGGGACAGCCGGACATCGGCGCTCTCGGGAAGCGAGTGGAGCTGGGCGAGCATGCCGTACGTCGTCGCGATGACGCCGGGCTTGCCGTTGCCGGCGTCCGTCAGCGGTTCGTACAGAATGTGAGACCAGACGCCGCGGACCATTGCGCAGAAGTAGAGCGGGCGGTTCGCCTTGATGCACTCGCGGATGAGGCGGAGGCGGTCCTGGGCGAAATCGGAGCCGAAGAGCTCTTTGATGTTCCGGCCGACCATCTCTGTCTTGTTGCTTGATCCTCGGAGTACCCGTTCGGACTGCGCGTTTGCTTCGAGTACCTGCCCGTCCTCGTCAACGACGAGTCGCCCTCCGACACGCGCGTTGAGCGTCTCGAAGAAGGACTCGGCGTTCACGATGTTCATATGGGCAGCGTTCGAAGCTTCAGGCACCTCCTCTGCCTGCTTCATCTTCAAAATCTCCTCCCGGCGGGCCATTGATGACCCCTGTGTGTGCACCCTGCGCTGTCGCTATTTTCCGCCGAATGCTCCACGGCATCCGGCGATTCTCGGTCCACGGTGGACGTTCGAGAACCGGGCGATCGAGTGCGAATCCCCGTATCTTTGCATGGTGATACCAATACCGGGTTCTGGTGATCACCTGCGAGATGCATTCAGGTATTAGTGCGTGGCGCGCAGCCCTCAGCAAACCACCTGTACATGGTGGTTATTCCGCGAAATCGTACCTATTTGTGTCTAACCGCAATTCCGAGGTCGTCAGGCGATCGAGATGCTCTCGTCGGCGTACACGTCCTGAATGGCGTTGAGCAGCTGGACGCCCTCGTTCATCGGGCGCTGGAAGGCTTTGCGTCCGGAAATCAGCCCGATGCCGCCGGCTCGTTTGTTGATGACGGCGGTCTTAACGGCCTCGGCGAGGTCGCCCTTGCCGCTGCTGGCGCCACCGGAGTTGAGCAGGGGGCTGCGTCCCATGTAGCAGTTGGCGATCTGGTAGCGGGTGAGTTCGATCAGGTTTCCGCCGCTGCCGTTCTCGTCGGCTCCGGAGAGCTCGGTGTAAATGCGCTTGTCGAACTTGCCGTATCCGGAATCGCCCATGTTGAGCGATGCGTAGCCGCCGGTGTGGCTGGGGAGTTTCTGCTTGATGATGTCGGCCTGAATGGTGACGCCGAGGTGGTTGGCCTGTGCGGTGAGGTCGGAGGCGGTGTGGTTGTCCTTGCCGCCGTTCTTCTTCTGGTTGAAGGCCTCGTTGCGTATGTAGCACCAGAGGACGGTGACGAGGCCGTAGGAGTGGGCCTCTTCGAAGGCGGCGGAGATTTCCTCGATCTGGCGGGTGGACTCATCGCTGCCGAAGTAGATCGTCGCGCCGACGGAGACCGCGCCCATCTCGTACGCCTGGCGGACGCTGGCGAACTTGCGCTGGTCGAACTTGTTCGGGTAGGTCATGAGCTCGTTGTGGTTGAGCTTGACCATGAACGGGATCTTGTGGGCCCACTTGCGGGCGCAGGATCCGAGCACTCCGAGGGTCGACGCGACGGCGTTGCAGCCACCCTCGTAGGCGAGTTCGACGATCTTTTCAGGGTCGAAGTAGATCGGGTTGGGGGCGAAGCTCGCGCCGGCGGAGTGCTCGATGCCTTGGTCCACGGGCAGGATGGACATGTAGCCCGTGCCGCCGAGGCGCCCGTGGTTCATCATGGTCTGGAAGTTTCGCAGGACCGGAGCCGGGCGGTCGGTGATCGAGAGCACGCGATCGACGAAGTCGGGTCCCGGGGCGTGGATCTGGTCCTTCTTGATGCCCGTGCAGGAGTAGCCGAGGAGGGCGTCGGCCTCGGAGCCGAGGTGCTCGAGGATGCTGTTGCTGGTGGCGACGGTCATGGATCGATCTCCGGGATCGCGGGGAGTAGACGGGGGTTGGCCAACGAAGCGGGCAGATCGGACAGGATACCAAATGAGCCCGGGCGGATCGGCGCGCGGGCTCATGGGAAGCGGTCTGGATTGCTGTGGCAGCGTCGGTCGGATCGTCGTCGGATCAGGCCTTGGACTTCGTGCCCGGCTTGATGTTCGTGACAATCTTGGGCTTGCCGTTGCTCGCGGTGTCTGTCTCGACCTCGTCGTCGACGGAGGACTGCATGCGACGTCCGACCTTGAACTTCACCACGTTCTTGGCGGGTACCGGGACGGGTTCGAGAGTCTTGGGGTTCTGGGCGAGTCGGGCTTCGCGCTTGCGGATCTCGAAAACACCGAAATCGCGGAACTCAAGGCGATTGCCCTTTCCGAGCTCGACGATCACCTCGTCGAGGAACTCCTGAACGGTGGACTTCACCACGACCCGCTTCTGGCCGGTCTTTTCGGCGATCCGGTCGATCAGGTCTTTCTTGGTGATTGTCGCCATGGTCAGAGTCTCCCTGGATGGTCCTTGCTGGTCGCTCGTAATCAGCACATGGCGCAGACGAACAGCAATTTGGACGCCGGCAAGCGTTCTTCGCCGCCTTGGGCCCGGCGTCCGGTCGGACGGTTACAAACCGATGCGTGGCTAGACGGGTCGGACGCCACGCGTCGCGGTGTAGTATGGCACGCGCACAACTCCCAGTCAATGAAACACTTGTGAGGATCCTGACCTTTCCACACCTCGGCTGGCGATCGGATTGCCCATTGTGAAACAGGTAGAAAAGAGCGGCTTCGTGGCGGGCCGGATCGGTCGATCAGCGCTGTTGCCAGCGCCAGAATCGGACGGGACGCTCGATCGGGCGTGGGGGTTCAGGCCACTGTCGGGTCGCGAGGACCGGACCTCGGGTCTGTGGCGTGAGCCGGGCGTCGTTGCGTGAGAATTCGTAGCGGTCCGCGGCGATCAGGCCGACGCCGGGCTCGCCGGTGTTCGACGCGTGCCAGTTCCGGACCGTAGCCGAGGAAAAGACCAGGGTCGAAGCGGGGGCGGTCGTCCGTACTTCCGCCGTGAAAGGAGCTTCGGGCGTGCGGGCGCAGCCGACCCCGATGCCGAGAGCCAGGAGGCCAAGGCCGGCGAGAACGCGGAGTCGAGTCTGGGAGTTTGCGCAAAGCATGCCTATCTCAGACGATACAGCGCGTGTGCCAGGAGTCGAGGCCCGTGTTGGAGTTGTTTGAAGCGGTGTTCGGGCTGTCGGCGGTGTTATCGGTGCTGCGTCCACGCCACATTGATGCGAGGAGAGCGCTGCCAAAACGCAACAGGGGCGACCCGAAGGTCGCCCCTGAGATGGAGCGGGTGATGTTCAGTTGATCACTGGCGAGAGGCTCGGAGCACGCCGGAGAACTGGAACGGCATGGGGCCGTGGTTCTCGATGTCGGAGTAGATCTCCACCTTGCCCATGTAGCCGCCGGCCCGCTGCGGGGCCTTGCCGCGGACGGTGACGTTGTAGGCGGAGCCGTTCTGGCCCTCGACGGGCGAGACTTCGAACTCGAAGTCGGTGATCTCACCTTGCGCGAGCTTCACATCGGTGATCTGGAAGGGCTCGCCCTTCCGAGAGGTCACCACGATCTGGTGCTCGAACGCGGTGCCGGGTTCGGCGAGCGGCGAGCGGCCGAAGGTCGGCTCGACCTCGAGCTGACCAACGATCTCGCCTCGGAGGACGACGTTGAACTCGAGCTCGGACTGCTCGGCGGAGTCGCCTTCGGTGCTCATGACGATCATGCGCCCGATCACCCGGTTGATCTGACCGATGGTCGCGTCGGGCTTGGTCTGGATGAGGAGCTGGCCGCGGCTGGGGTAGTCCTCGCTCACGGACTCGAGTTTGGTGTAGGACCAGGTGTAGTCGCCCGCGGCGTCACCGAGATCGAAGTTCTTGAACTGGAAATTGGGATCGCGCGATTCGAGGACGACTCGGGCCTGACCGATGTTGCCGGC
>JANSXG010000053.1 GCA_024743075.1 bacterium
CCCAGGCAACGACGGCCTGCGTCACCCCCGTGGTCGCCACATCGCCGAACAGCACGCTCTCCACGCTGATCGCCGAACCGCCGGGCCGGGACCGGTGAACCTGTAGCAGGAGAAATCCGAGCGCCATCGAGGCAAC
Source organism: bacterium (assembly GCA_024743075.1). Taxonomy (GTDB): domain Bacteria; phylum Planctomycetota; class Phycisphaerae; order Phycisphaerales; family UBA1924; genus JANSXG01. Next base: position 137 of record JANSXG010000053.1, read on the forward strand.
GAGCAGGACACCGATCGCCGTGTCTTCGCTCACGCCGCTCTTCGAACTCAGGAAGCCGATGACCAGGGCCGAACCGATGCAGAAGGCTCCGACGACCCCCATCGCGCCCAGAGGCGTGCCCGAACCGGCCGCCCCCACGGAAAACAGACCGAGCACCGCCGCCAGACCGATACCCCCGAAGGCCGCATGGGATACGCCCTGCCCGATGAACGCCATCCGCTTGAGGACCACCACCGGCGACAGCAGCCCGCAGAGCAGCGCGACGGCGACTGCCGCCAGCGCTGCTGGCTGCATCGTCGCGCCAGGACCGAAGAGGTACTCCAGCGTTCTCATGCGCCCCCCGGCTGATCGTGGTGCTCATCCGTGCACGCGCCGTGGTGATCGTGCGTGTGTCCGGACGCGTGGGCCGGGTCGCTGCAGTCCTCGGCGGTGTGCGCCTCCACGTGCACCTGACCGAACACAGCCGAGAGATCGTGCTCGAAGACATGAGCAAGGACCTGCGGCGTGATCCCCTCCGGCGAGTCGTGAAAGTGCAGCGTGCGACGGAGGCACGCTACGCGGTCGCAGAACGGCTTCGCGTCGGGTCCGCCGCGCTGGGGTCCGGCGATCGCTCGGACATCGTGGCTGACGATCAGCATCGTGAGGTCGCCGTCGCTGTGCAGTCGGTCCAGTACCTGTGCCAGCTGTTCCTGGCCCGCGGCATCGATGCCCACCGTGGGCTCGTCGAGAACCAGAACCCGCGGTTTCACCGCCAGCGCTCTCGCCAGCAGCACCCGCTGGAACTGGCCACCGCTCAATGCCCCCACCGGGCGTTCGGCGAGCGCCGACAGGCCGACACGCTCGATGCTCTGGTCGACCGATTCGATGATCGCTCGTGGCGTCCGATGCCATGGCGACAGCCCAACGGTCGCGCCCATCGACACGGCCTGACGGACGCTCACCGGGAACGATCGCTCCGCTTCGCTGCGCTGCGGCACGTAGCCGATGACCCGCTGCGAACGGGCCTCGCCGGGTGTGACGCCGAAGACCCGGATCGAACCCGAGCGCGGTGTGAGTTCACCGAGCAGCAGTTTGAGCAGCGTCGACTTGCCCCCACCGTTCGGACCGATGATCGCGAGGCGCTCACCGGCCTGGACGCGCAAGGAGATTCCTTCGACCGCGGGCTGGTGGCCCGGATAGGCGTACCCGATGCGGTCGAATACGATCGCCGGCGATGATTCCGTTTCCTGGGGAGGGCTCACGTCGAAGATGGTACCGGCTCTTCGGGCCCCTCCGGATCCACCGCGTCCCCGGACAGGCCTTCGACGAGCGAACCGAGGTTGGAGCGCATCGTCGCCGGCCAATCACCGCTCCCGAGCGGATCGAGTGTGAGCAGTCGCACGCTGGTCAGTTCTCGCAAGCGATTCGCCGCCCGCCCGGAGAACTGGGGCTCGATGAACACCGCGTCGATCCCGTGCGCTCGCACCGCTTCGACGGCCTCGTTCAGTTCGCCGGGGGTGGTCTCGAGGAGTTCGTTGGGCCGGATCACCGCGGCAACCTCGAGCTCGTAGCGGCTCGCGATCCAACCGTACGCGTTGTGGTGCGTCACGATCCGGCGCTGATCCACCACCGAAAGGGCCGCGGCATACTCGTCGTCGATCGAGCGACACTCCGAAACGAGCGCCTCGATCCGATCCTCGCTCGCACCGAGCGCTGCCCCGACGGCACGCACCCACTCGACCATCGCAATCGGATCGAGCCACGCGTGCGGATCCGTCGCGTAGTGCTGAATGTGGTTGTGCGATGGGTCGTCGCAGGGCACCGTGTGGGAGACGAGATCGATTCCGCTCGTCTCCACGACGCGTGACAGGCGATGAACGCTCTGCCAAGACGCAGGACGACGCAGGACCCGCTCGGCGCTCGCCTCGAGGCCCCAGCCGACCAGGAATACGTGATCGGCGTTGCGCAGTGCGGTGGTATCGGCGGCCGTCAGGCTCGCGCCGTGCTCGGACTGCCCTTGCGCCAGCAGAACGGTCACCTTCGCGTCTTCGGGGGCGAGTTGCTTGACCGCCCAGGCGATCGGCGGGATCGAAACAACGATCCGTGTCGAGCCTTCGGGTCGCGCACGCGATGCCTCGTCGGCGCACGCGCAGAGCAGGGGAACGAACGCACCGCAAAGGACCATCGCAACAAGTCTGAATGAGAGTGGCACCACAGAATTCTCCGGAGCGAGGCTCGACGGTTAATGATACCGCATTCTCAATAACTCGGCTCGTTTTCTCTCAAAGTTCGCACACAATCCGCGTCGATTGCTACAATGCTCGTCCAAATCCCGGTTTTCCGGGCATCTGGGGCGGTAGCTCAATTGGGAGAGCGCCTCGGTCGCATCGAGGAGGTTGTGAGTTCGACCCTCATCCGCTCCACTGGCCTCGCGGCCCGGCACAACGCCGGGCCGCGTGTCGTTTTTGGACTTCGACCGACCCGCCACCGGCGGTACACTCGCCCCTCGCCATGCCGACCACGACCCCGAAAGAGAAGAAGCTTACCCCGGCCATGCGCCAGTTTGAGGCGTTCAAGAAACGCTACCCGGACTGCATCCTCTTCTTTCGTATGGGCGATTTCTACGAGATGTTCGGCGAGGACGCCGTCACCTGCTCCAAGGCACTCGGCATCACCCTGACGGAGCGGTCCCCGGGTCAGCCGATGGCTGGCGTGCCCCACCACTCGGTCGAGTCGTACCTGCGCCGGATGATCGAGCAGGGGTACCGCGTCGCCATGTGCGATCAGATCCAGGACCCGCGCGAGGCCAAGGGCGTGGTCGAGCGGGCCGTCACACGAGTGCTCACCCCAGGCACGCTAGTCGACGACGAACACCTCGACGGCTCCAGAGCCAACCACCTCGCGTGCGTCGCATTCCTCGGCGTGGGCAACGATCCCAACGACCGCGTCGCCATCGCGACCGTCGAACTCTCGACCGGACGTTTCGTCGTCGACGGCTGCTGCGTGCGCGACGCCGTGGACGAACTCGCCCGACGAGGCGTGAGCGAACTGCTCGTCGCCTCGACCGCCGATGGCGAGATCCCCGAGCGCGGCCAGCGCCTCATCGACGCGCTCGGCGTGCCCGCGACCCCACGGCCGGGCTGGCACTTCCGGCGCGAAGAGGCCCTCGAAGCGATCCGCGGTCACTATCAGGTCGCCTCGCTCGCCGGTTTCGGCTTGGCCGACGACGACGAGGCCGTCGGCGCGATCGGCGCGGTCCTGCGCTACCTGCGCGAGACACAAGCCATGCCCGATGACGACGAACCGGGCAAGCCCGTCGCCGGGGCGACGCCGACCGCCATCGCCATGCAGCGCAAGTCGCTCGCGCACCTGAGCGCACCGATCCGCGAGCAGGGAACGGACCATCTGCGGATCGACGCCGCGTCGCTGCGATCGCTCGAGATCGAATCGACTGTTCGGGGCGGGCGAACCGACGGTTCCCTGCTGGGCGTGTTCCTCGGGCGGACCGGTCCGCGCAGCGCCATGGGCAAGCGCCTGCTGCGCGAGTGGCTGTGCTCGCCGCTGTGTGACCGGGCCCGCATCGAGGCCCGGCAGCGCTGCGTGTCCACGCTCGTCGAGGATCGCAAACTGGCGAGCGAACTGCGCGACGCCCTCACGGGCCTGCAGGATGTCGCGCGGATCGCGGCTCGGGTCGGTCTCAGCCGTGCAACGCCGCGCGATCTCGTCGCGCTCGGCCGGTCGCTCGGGAAACTGCAGCCGATCAGCGAGACGCTGTCGGGAGCACCGGCGTTCGCCCCGGCGCTCGAGGAAATCGAGTCGCTGCGCGAACAGCTCGAACCGATCGGTGAGGACATCGCGTCCCGCTGCGTCGACGATCCGCCCGCCCACCTGCGCGACGGCGGCCTGTTTCGCGACGGCGTGGACGAGGTCCTCGACCGCGCCCGCACCGTTCGTGCGAAGGCCAACACATTCCTCGCCGAATACCAGAAAAGCCTTATCGACGAATACGATCTGCCCTCGCTGAAAGTCGGCTACAACAAGGTCTTCGGCTACTACATCGAGCTGCCCGCCGGGCAGGCCAAGCGCGCCCCGGACATCTTCACCCGCAAGCAGACACTCAAGAACGCCGAGCGCTACATCACGCCCGAACTCAAACAGTTCGAGGATGAGGTGCTCGGAGCGGGCGAGAAAGCGGTCGCGCGCGAGCTCGATCTGTTCCACGAGATCTGCGATCGGGTCGTCGCGCTGGCGCGGGAGATCGGCGTGTTCGCGGGGGTCGTCGCGGAGCTTGACGTCCTGCTGTGCTTCGCCGACCGGGCCGCCGCGCGATCCTGGGTCCGCCCGACCATCGTCAGTGAGCCGGCGCTGCACATCGTGCAGGGACGCCACCCGGTCCTCGACGAGATCGCCGGAGACGGCTTCGTGCCCAACGACACGGCGCTAGGGAAGGCAGAAGCGACTGACAGCGAGGAGACCGCCCCGTGCCTCGCGCTGATCACGGGACCCAACATGGCCGGCAAGAGCACCTACATCCGCCAGGTTGCCCTCATCACGCTCCTCGCGCACACCGGCAGCTTTGTCCCGGCCGAATCCGCAACCGTCGGCCTGACCGACCGCATCTTCACGCGCATCGGCGCCGACGACGCCCTGCACCGGGGCCAGTCCACCTTCATGGTCGAGATGACCGAGACCGCCAACATCCTCAACAACGCGACCCCCCGCTCGCTCATCATCCTCGACGAGATCGGTCGCGGCACGTCCACGCTCGACGGTCTCTCGCTCGCGTGGGCGATTACCGAGTACCTCGCCTCGAGCGAGACCCCGCCGCGCACGCTGTTCGCCACCCACTATCACGAGCTCACCGACCTCGCCGACCGCCTGCCTGGTCGGGTCGCGAACTTCCACGTGTCCGTGCGCGAATGGGGCGACGAGATCGTCTTCCTGCACCGGATCCTCCCGGGTGCCACGAACCGGTCCTTCGGCGTGCACGTCGGGCGACTCGCCGGTCTGCCGGCCCCGGTCATCGACCGAGCAACCGACCTGCTCGCCTCGCTGAGCGTGAGCCACGACTCGATCGGCGAGACCGCCGAGAACTCGGGTCCGCCGGCCTCTCGCCAGCAGCCAGCCGACCCTTCGGGCCAGATCGGACTCTTCACGGAGTACGTCCCCCACCCGGTCATCGAGGAGATCAAGAACCTCGACCTCGACCGGATGAGCCCGATCGAGGCGTTCGAAGCCCTGCGAAAGTTCGCGGCCGAAACTCGGAACGAATAGGCGAGAAGCCCCACCGAAAGGACCGAGCCGTGTACGAAGAACGTATCCTGCGAGAAGCGGAGTTCACGCCCGAGGCAATCAAGTACCACGTGCTCAGCGCCACCATCGGGTCGGCGGTGCTGTTCGTGATATTGGCGCTGGCGCTCGCGATCCCGACGATCGGCTTCTCACTCATTCTGCTCTTAGTCCCGGCGGGTGTCTGGGCGCTTTCCCAGTGGTACTACACGATGTACTTCGAGAAGCTCTCCTGCGTCCTGACCGCCCGAAAACTCAAGATCGGCAAGGGTCTGCTGTTCCGTACCGAGAAGGCGATCCCGCTCGACAAGATCACCGACATGCAGATGAACCAGGGCCCGCTCATGCGTTACCTCGATCTCGAGTCGATGAGCGTCGAGACCGCCGGCAACGCCGGTTCTGCGGGCGGGGCGCTGGTGTCGATGGTCGGCATCCGGGACTCTCGCGAGTTCCGCGAGGCCGTGCTGACCCAGCGCGACCGGGTGGTGGGATCACAGGATGCGAGCGACCGACCGGTGCCCGCTGCTCCAGCGCCCAGCAGCGCCGACCTGAGCGGTGCCTCACCCTCGGAATCGCTCGCCGTGCTGACCGAGATCCGCGACACCCTGGCCCGGATCGAAGCCCGCCTCGGCGAACGCGACTGACCGCCTCGCCCCGCCGGGCCTATGGTTCTCCCCGACCCTTCCCCAACGCCTCGAGGAGAACCGCCGATGCCCGCACTCAACGACTACGTCACCCTCGGCCGCTCCGGCCTGCGCGTCAGCCCGCTGTGCATGGGCGCGATGACCTTCGGCACCGAGTGGGGCTTCGGTGTCGGCGCGGACGAGTCGTACAAACTCATCGACCACTACCTGGACGCCGGCGGCAACTTCATCGACACCGCCAACATCTACAACAAGGGCGCGTCCGAGCAGATCCTCGGCGACTATTTTAGGAAGAAGGGCGGCGGGAAGTTCCCCGCGCGCGATCGCACGGTCCTCGCCACCAAGTGGCTGGGCAACATGTACCGCAACGACCCCAACGGCGGCGGCTCGCACCGCAAGGCGATGATGGAGTCGGTCGATCAGTCGCTGCGACGCCTGCAGACCGACTACATCGACCTCCTCTGGCTGCACTTCTGGGACCGCCACACGCCCATCGAAGAAACCATGCGAGGCCTCGATGACCTCGTCTCCTCCGGCAAGGTGCTCTACATCGGTTTCAGCGATACCCCCGCATGGAAGGTCGCACAAGCCCAGATGATCGCCCACTTCCGCGGCTGGGCTCCGCTCATCGCGCTGCAGATCGAGTACTCGCTCGTCGAGCGCACGGTCGAGGGCGAGCTCATGCCCATGGCCAACGAACTCGGCCTCGGCGTGACGCCGTGGTCGCCGCTCAAGGGCGGCATCCTCACCGGCAAGTACACACGCGAGGGCGACACCGGCGGCGGACGCTACAAGTCCGACTCGCGCTACCTCACCGAGACGACGTTCGACATCGTCGACAAGCTCAAGGAGATCGCCAAGAACCGGACCGTCGGTGACGAGCCCGCCACACCCGCGCAGGTCGCCCTCGCCTGGGTCCGGCAGCGCTGCGGCGTGACCTCGACGATCATCGGTGCCAAGAACGCCGAGCAGCTCGACGCCAACCTCGGCTCGCTCGAAGTCACGCTGACGCAGGAACAGATCAAGCAGCTCGACGAGCTCAGTAAACCGACGCTCAACTTCCCCCACGACTTCATCGAGGGCGTGACCGACGGCATCCAGAACGGCACCACCATCAACGGACGCGCCTCCAGCGAATGGGGCGGCTCACCGGCCAACGACTCGGAGCGGTACTGAGCAGACGCCGATCCGACGGCCTCGCAATTTTTCTGCTTCCATCCGGCGGAAGGACTCTTTACGCTGTGGCATCGCCCCGGGCCGTGTGGCCCAGGACGCTTGAGCCTTGATGCGAAAGGTCGGCCGCTGTGGAAGCCCTGGTCATGCTCCTCCCAATCATCGTCGGAGTCCTCGCCGGCCTCGCCGCTGGCTTCGGAGTCCTGCTCGTCTTCGGGCTCATTCTGTCTCTGGTCGTGCGCCTCTTGACCGACCAACGGATCTCTGTGTGGAGAGGGTTGCTGGTTCAACTTCTGGCCATCCTCTTTACGAGCGCAATTAACATCCCCCTGTTCCTGATGGTCGACGGACCGAGTGCGTTCTCACAGGCCGAGCAGTCAGACCTGTTCCCGTGGGGAGAGATATTGCGGAGTCAGGCAATCGCGCTGCCGGCGACCGTGATAGGGATGATGGCCTCGCTCAAGCTGCTCGTGAAGCTGGGGCTCAAGGAGAACTCGGTCGTCACCGCCGTCTACCTCACCATCATCTACCTCATCAACGCGGGCATGTACCTCGGATTGGCCGGCCTCCTCGCCCTCGTTTCCTGACGCCCGTCCGACAGTTGTTGCCTAGCATCTGCTCCGCCACCCACGGAGCCACAGTATGTCCACGACACAGTCGATGACCCTCAATGCCGAGTACCTCAAGTCCAAGTTCGAACAGGCCCACGCCTACGACGCCTACGTCGCCACCGGCACCGATGCGCAGAAAGACGGCTGGCAGAAGATCTACGATCAGGCCCGGCTCACCGACGAGCAGGTCAAGCTCGTCGGCGCGTTCACCCGCCAGATGAAGGTCCTCGTCTCCTCGGGCGTGTGGTGCGGCGACTGCGTCCAGCAGATCCCGCTGCTCGAAAAGATCGCCGAGGCCTCGAACGGCACCATCGACCTGCGCATCGTCGATCGCGATGAGCACTCGGACCTCGCCGAGCAGATCCAGATCTGCGGCGGGATGCGCGTCCCCGTCGCCATTTTCATGGCCGAGGACTTCGAGCTCGTATCGCTCTTCGGTGATCGCACGCTGACCCGCTACCGCGCCATCGCGAAGAAGCAGCTCGGCGCTGCCTGCGCGATTCCCGGTGCGCCGGTCCCAGACGACGAGCTCGCCGGCACGCTGCAGGACTGGCTCGACGAGGTCGAGCGCGTGCACCTGTTGCTCCGACTGTCCACCCGCCTGCGTCAGAAGCACAACGACTAAGCCGCCACCGGAGTCCGACCAAGCGATGTTCCGCACAGATGCACTGAAAGCCGTATTCGAACAGGGCGTTGCCTATCCGCAGTTCGTCGCCAGCGGCGCCGCCGAGGGCCACGACGGCCAGTGGCACACCCGCTACGGCCAGCTCGAACCCACCGACGGGCAGCGGTCGCTCATCGCCGGCTTCACGCGCGCCATGAAGGTCCTGTGCATCACCGGCACGTGGTGCGGCGACTGCGCCCTGCAGGGTGCCGCCATGCAGCGCATCGCCGAAGCCAACCCGCTCATCGGGCTCCGCTTCGTCAACCGCAACGACTACCCGCGTCTGCAGATGGCTCTGCCGATCAACGCGGGGTACCGAGTGCCCGTCACCTTCTTCATGGCCGAGGATTTTGAGCCGGTCGCCCGCTTCGGCGATCGCACGCTCAGCCGCTATCGCTCGATGGCTCGCAAGGCCCTGCCAGAAGGCGGCGCAGGCGTCGTCCTCGCCGAGCCGCCCGGCGACCCGGTCCGTGCGGTGCTCCAGGAGGTGCTCGACGAGTTCGAGCGCACTCAACTGCTGCTCCGCCTGAGTCCGCGCCTGCGCGAGAAACACGCGGACTGACCCGAATCAACCACTTTCTGCACGCCCCGCACCATCCCGCTATGGTGCGTGCCTATCTGCGCGCGTGTAGGAAATCCTCACGCCCGCTCAGGAGAGCCCCGCCCCCAGAGACTCGGAAGGACGCCCATGACCGCCCAACTGATCGCGATCGGGCTGTACGTCGCAGCACTCCTCGTCATCGGTTTCATCGCGTCGCGCCGGATGCACGACATCCGGGACTACTTCGCGTCGGGCAAGCGTCTGGGGTTCATCAACGTAGCGTTCTCCAGCCGCGCGACGGGGGAGTCCGCGTGGCTGCTGCTCGGACTCACCGGCATGGGCTTCGCGGTCGGGGTGCAGGCGTTCTGGGTGGTTCTCGGCGAGATCATCGGCGTCGCGGGCGCTTGGCTGTTCATGGCCAAACGCTTCAAACGGCTCACCGACAGGTACGACTCGCTGACCGTCCCCGACTACCTCGAGTCCCGCTTCCGCGATTCATCGCACTGGCTGCGACTCATCGCCGCCGGAGCGCTCGTCATCTTCGTGCCGATCTACGCCGCGGCTCAGGTGCACGCCGCGGGCGGCGCGTTCTACGACTTCCTCGGCTGGAACCACTACGTCGGCGCGGCCTTCGGCTTCGCCGTCGTGCTGCTCTACATCACGCAGGGCGGCTTCACCGCCGTCGTCTGGTCGGACGTCTTTCAGGGCACACTCATGCTGCTCGGATTGGTCGTGCTCCCGATCGTGGCATTCATGGAGATCGGCGGTTTCACAAACCTGATCGACTCGATCCGGGCGATCAACCCGGACCTGCTCACGCTCCACGGGCCGGCACCCGCAAACGAAGCCGGCGAGCAGATCGCCGGGGCCGGCGGCTGGAACGCCGGAAGCATTTTCACCGTCCTCGGCTTCATCGCCATCGGCATCGGCTTCCTCGGCTCGCCCCAGGTCTTCGTCCGCTTCATCTCGATCAAGTCGGAGAAGGAGATCAACAAGGGCACGCTCGTCGCGGTGACATGGACCACGCTCGCCCTCAGCGGCGCAGTCTGCATCGGCATCCTTGGTCGCGCGATCTTCCTGCCGACCGACATCAAACCGATCGACCCTGAAACCGTGGACGCCGTCGCTCCGACCGTCAGCGCGGTTCAGGACAGCATCCTGCCCCACATGGCCGAGGTTCTGCTCCCGGCCTTCTTCACGGGCTTGTTCATCGCGATGGTTCTCAGCGCGATCATGTCCACGATCGACTCGCTGCTCGTCGTGGCCTCGTCGGCCGCGGTCCGCGATTACTGGCAGAAAACCCGGCACCCCGACATGAGCGACGAGCGTCTGGTCTCGACCAGCCGCAAACTCACCGTCATCCTGGCGCTCATCGCATTCGCGCTCGGTATCGGCATCCTGCTCTACGACAAGGAACAGGGGATCTTCTGGACGATCATCTTCGGCTGGTCCGGCATCGCCGCGACCTTCTGCCCGACGATCATCCTCAGCCTGTTCTGGTCGAAATTGACCTCGCTGGGCGCCAAGTGCGCCATGGTCGCCGGATTCCTCGGCGTTCCATTCTTCAAGTTCGGGCTCCCGCCGGTCTTCCGGGCGATCGGCAAGGACGACTGGGTCGCCTACCTCGGCGGCCTCGACGTGCTCCTCCCGTCCTTCATCGTCGGATTCGTCGTCGCGATCGTCGTCAGCCTGCTCGACAAGAGCGGACAGGCCAAGGTCGCCGACGCCGGGATCGATCTCGACTTCGCCAAGCGCGGCCCGTCCCCTGGAAACGGCGACGAACCCGGCGTCTGACGCCCCGCCCGAGCCCCAGCCAACCCCTGTCTTGCGGTACCATGTCCGACCCGGGCCGGGCCCGCCGTGCGCTCGACCGACCCCGAAATCCCTACCCAAACCCCGAATCCCCAAAGGATCCGCGCCATGTCCGACTCCGCGACCGCTACCGCCCACAAAGTCACCCTCATCGCTGGCGACGGCGTCGGCCCCGAGGTCGCCAGCGCCACCAAGGACATCCTCGCCGCCGCCGGCGCGAACATCCACTGGGACGAGGCGGTTGCCGGCAAGCAGGCCTTCGAGGGCGGTATCGCGTCCGGCGTCCCGCAGGACACCATCGACTCCATCGATGCAAACCGCGTCGCCCTCAAGGGCCCGCTCGAGACCCCGGTCGGCTTCGGCGGCAAGAGCGCGAATGTCACACTCCGCAAGCTCTTCGAGATGTACGGCAACATCCGCCCCTGCAAGGAACTGCCGAACATCGGTGGGCCGTTCGCCGGCCGCGGTATAGACCTGATCGTCGTCCGCGAGAATGTCGAGGACGTCTACGCCGGCATCGAGCACATGCAGTCGCCCGGCGTCGCCCAGTGCCTCAAGCTCATCTCCCGCAAGGGCTGCGAGAAGATCTCCCGCCTCTCCTTCGAGCTCGCCCGCTCGCTGGGACGCAAACGCGTCACCTGCGCGACCAAGGCGAACATCATGAAGAAGACCGAGGGACTCCTGAAGTCCACCTTCGAGGATGTGGCCAAGGAGTTTTCCGAGTTCACCTCCGACCACATCATCATCGACAACGCCTGCCACCAGCTCGTCATCCGCCCCGAGACCTTCGACATCATCGTCTCGACCAACATGAACGGCGACATCGTCTCCGACCTCACCTCCGGCCTCGTCGGCGGCCTCGGCCTCGCCCCCTCGATGAACCTCGGCGACCAGGCGGTCATGTTCGAAGCCGTCCACGGCTCCGCGCCCGACATCGCCGGCCAGGACAAGGTCAACCCGACCGCCCTGCTGCTCTCGTCGGTCATGATGCTCCGCCACTTCGGGGAGTTCGAAACCGCCGACAAGATCGAGCACGCGCTCTACGTCACCCTCGAAGAGGGCAAGGCCCTCACCGGCGACATCGCCCGGGGACGCCCGGCCGTCGGCACCAAACGCTTCGCCGAAGAGATCATCGCCAACCTCGGCAAGCGCTCCGACAAGCTCGTCGACCGCGACTACACGCCGATCAACATGCCGAAGGTTTCGTCTGACCTCGACTTCGTGAAGGTGAACGATCGTCGTGATGTCGGGGCCGACGTCTTCATCGAGAGCGGCAAGATGCCCGACGAGGTCGGCAAGAGCCTCGAACAGATCGTTGAGGGCTCGAAACTCAAGCTCAAGATGATCTCCAACCGCGGCACGCAGGTGTACCCCGTCGCCGCCGCGGCATTCGACGGCGTCGACCACCATCGCTGCCGCTTCGTCATGAATGACAAGTCGCAGGCCATGACCGAGGCCGACCTGCTCGACCTGCTCCAGCGCGTCGGCCAGAGCTGGCGATGGATCCACGTCGAGCGCCTTCCCGAGTACAACGGCGAGCCCGGCTACACCAAGGCCCAAGGCGAGGACTGATCCCGCCGCCCGGCAGAGGAGCCGATATCCCCGCCTCCGCGTCAGCCCGACGCGACATCAGACTCAGCGACCCGGCCTAATCAGCCGGGTCTTTTCGTGAACTCCCGAAGCGCCCGCTGCGCGAGGACCGTGCCATGGAGTGGTACATCCCCATCTTGATCTACTTCGCACGCATCGTCGATGTCTCGATCGGCACCGTGCGCATGATCTTCGTCATCAACGGCCACCGGTTCATCGCCGCGGTCATGGGATTCGTCGAGGTCATCGTTTGGGCGCTCGCGGTCGGCGGCGTGATCAAGTACCTCACGAACCCCTACGCGCTCATCGGCTACGGGGCGGGGTTCGCTACGGGCACGCTCATCGGCATGACCATCGAAGAGAAGATCGCCATAGGCCACCGGATGCTCAGAGTGGTCAACCGGCACATCGATGTCGATCTCTCGGCGAAACTCCGGGAACACGGCTATCGCGTGACGCGTGTCTCCGGCGAAGGCCGGAACGGCCCTGTCGAGGTTGCCTTCCTCGCCATACGACGGCGAGAGCTTTCGAAGACCATCGAACTGGTCGGAGAACTCGCGCCCGACAGTTTCGTCACCGTCGAGCGCACCGACCGGGCCTCGCTGGTCAATCTGCCCGGAACCGCCACCGGACGATCCAGCCAGCCCCGATGGCGACGCTTCCTCAGCGTCCGGAAGTAGCGTCCTCCCGATCCAAAAAGCTGTTCTCGGCACCGAACCGGCGCGTGGATCGCGTCGATCTCGTCCCTACAATTCCGTTTCTACTTCGCCCGAAGGGCCCCTCCGATGACCGTCTACGCCGACAAGATCGCTCTCCAGAACCGCCTGTTCGCCGAACTGTCCAGCATGTTCGGCCGCGAGGTGCCGCTGTACGACAAATCGCTGCTCGTGAACGAGGTGACCAACCGTACGGTCTGCGACCTGCTCGCCGCGATGTTCCCCGGGTTCTCCGTGTCCGATGCCGAACTCGAGAAGACCAGCTCGGAGCGTCACGGCGCGATCCGCATCGGGCGTCGCGACGAATACCGCTGGGTCGCGCGCTTCTTCGCGTGCTTCGGCATGGAGCCGCACAACTACTACGACACGACCGACATCGGCCCGAAGAGCCAGCCGATCATCGCGACCGCCTTCCGTTCGACCACCGGCCCCGAGCACCGCATCTTCACGTCGCTGCTCCAGACCGACTACTTCGACGACGAAACCCAAGCGCGTATCGAGCAACTCCTGTCGACCCGGCAGGTCTTCCCCGACGACGCCAAGCGACTCATCGAACGGTCGGAAGCGCAGGGCGGACTGTCCGAGGACGACGCGACACAACTGATCGCACACGCGACGGACCGCATCTTTAAGTGGACCGGCAGGGCACGCGATCACAAGCTCTACACCGACCTCTGCGAAACCGGCTTCAAGCTCGCGGCCGATATCGCCTGCTTCGAGTCCCACCACCTCAACCACCTCACGCCCAACACGCTCTGCATGGATCTGTACACCGCTGCCATGCGTCACTGCCTGGGCGAGATCGACGCCCAAGCGTTCCGCGAGCGTGCCGTCACCGTGCTGACCCGGTTCACCCAAAACGCGGACCGCGACTATCTGAAACTCAGTTTCAAGCACGTGTCCAACGGCGCGATTGACTCCTACGAGCACCAGCCCCTGTCTGCCGGTGCGATCGAGGAAGCCGCAGACGCGCTGGTCGATCGCCTCAGCAAGAGCGACCTGGAACTGTGGAAGCTGAACCACGCGGGATTCAAGGATTCGACCGAGGGTCCCGCGTGGGACACGCCCGTGCTGCTCCGCCAGGACGCCTACAAGGCGCTGACCGAGCCGGTGATGTTCACCAACCCCGATGGCACGACCGTCGAGTCGGTCCACACCGCACGCTTCGGCGAGATCGAGCAGCGGTTCTACGCGACGACCCCCGAAGGCCGCACGCTCTACGACCGGTGCCTTGGCGAGGCGGAAGCCGCCAAGGCCGACCACCCGCAACTCGCGAAGACCGATCCTGAGGCTTGGGAAGCCGAGTACAGCTCGTACTTCGCCGATTTCCCGAAGACGCTGCCGGAACTGCTCAGATCCGGGCTTGTCTACGCCTCATACTCGCCCACCGACGCCGGCAAGGCAGCCGCTGGGAACATCGGCACCACCGACATCCACGAACTCGTCGAGCGCGGTTACGCGACCTACGAGGGTCTGCGTTACGAAGACTTCCTACCGGTGAGCGCTGCGGGCATCTTCGCTTCCAACCTCAACCAGTACGGCACGAAATCCACCGCGAAGACCAAACCCACATACTCCCGCGCCATGCTCGAAGACATCATCGGGCGCCCGATCATCGACACCGATGCCGTCTACCGAGGTCTTTGGGCGAAGTCGCTGCTGGATACGTATGAAGCGCTTGGCGTGCTGCAGCAGCTCGACAACGCCACTCGCGATGATCTACAGACCGCCGTGGACCGCTGTCCGGCGTTTGATCGCGGAGCCGTCGCGGCGAGAGCATAATCAGCAGGCGCGGCCTCTATGGCTCGACTTCAAATTCGACGCGTCCGGTTCGTTCGGCTCCAATGAAGGTCTCATACGCCCACTCTCCAGCATTTGGCATCTCAAGGTATTCGAGAGGTAGTAGGAGATACAGGTTCGCATCGTGCAGCTCCGGATGCATATTGATGCTCAATAAGTCATCCATTGCACTAGCGGTAAAATGCCCGGACTCGCCCAAGGGCAGGTTCCAGTTGGAATCGCTGTGCTCCCGGCGGTGGTAGTCGGCTGCGATCCAAGTTCCGCTCGCGCTGTTGTCATCTGCTACATCGATAAAGACAATCCGCATCCGGCCGATTACTCCTTCATCATCGAAGCATGTGATGACCCAAACGCTACCCTCATCGAACTGGCCAACCGACGAACCTATTCGAGACGGCTGCTGGCAGCCCGTTGGCGCTGTGAGCGCGATAAGCAACGTAACGGCACAGGTCGTTGCAAGCGGCTTCACGACGATTATCCTCCCTGTTTCATTTGGTACGAATCGACCATCGGAAAGCACGAACACCCCGTCGATTGACCGCTGCTACTCTTCCAGCCGCTCGGACCAAAGGAGGCGAGCTGTCCCGAACGGCTGCTCGTGGTCTACTTCCAGCGCGAACGCTTCACCCGTTCGCACGCGATAGCTGCTCCCCCCCGCACCGTCGAGCAGCAGCCCGAGCACGCCCTCCAACTGGGGGTTGTGCCCGACGATCATCACGCCGCCGGGATCGTCCACCAGCCCCGCGCTGTGCGCATGCCCGATGGTGGCCTCGATCGCCTGCGACGGCGTCGGCCCGAATTCGAGTACCTGATCCACGCGATGCTCCACGCCGAGGTGGTCGTTGATCAGCCGCGCCGTTGTGATCGCACGCTCGATCCCGCTGGAAACGATCAGTCGCGGCGAATGTTCAGACCGCGCGAAATGTTCACCAAGGAACTTTGACTGTCTGATGCCGCGCGATTTGAGCACGCGATCCTCATCGCGTCCCAGCGAATCCTCGGGAGGATCCTGATTGGTTTTCCCGTGCCGGACGACGATCAGCTTCATGGTTTCCCCTGTGTCGCTGCCAACCAACCCGAAGCTTCGCACCGGAATCCGCGCGGATTCGCCCACGAAGCGACTATTTTTCGGACGCGAAGAGCGTTCGACTTATTGATTTTTGATTCTACATTCTCAATACCAGCGAGGTACGCGAGCACAGCATAGGGGTGTTCGCGTGCCGGGGGTGGTCTCTCTCACGCCCCGGCCGAGTCGGTCTGCTGATGGTCCGGGCGGGGCTTCGCGGGGCGACGGGTGCGGCCGTCGCGGTCAACGCCGCGGGTACCGCCGGCGATCGAGAGGAGAGAGAACCCGTCGCGTTCTGCACACGTGCGCGACACCACGCAGGAGTCAGACATGAGAACTCTTCTCACCGCAGCAGCCGCCCTCGCCATTGGGGGGACCGCCGTCGCCGACGCGAACGTCCGCGTCATCCACGCGTCACCGGACGCCCCCGCCGTCGATGTGCTCGTCAACGGCGGCAACGTGCCCGCGTTCACCAACTTCTCGTTCGGAGAGGCCGTAGGTCCGGTCTCTGTACCGGCGGGCTCGTACGACATCGATGTCGTCCCGACCGGCGGCATGCCCCCCGGCGTGATCGATGTCGACGGCCTCGGCCTGATGGACAACACGGACTACACGATCGCGGCGATCGATACGCTCGCGAACATCTCGCCGCTGGTTCTGGTCGACGACAACACGCTTGACCCGAACAACGCGCGGATCCGTTTCGTGCATGCCTCGCCGAATGCCCCGGCGGTGGACATCACCTTGTCGGACGGCACCGTGCTGTTCGCCGGGACCGAGTTCGGCAACGCCGCGAGCGAGGGCTACTTCAGCGTGCCCGGCGGCACCTATGACCTGCAGGTCCGCCTCGCCGGCACCGACAGCGTCGTGCTGGATCTGCCCGGCATCGGCGTGAACAACAACACGGTGTATTCGGTGTTCGCCCTCGGCCTGGTCGGCGACAAGGACACGCCCCTGACCGCCGGTGTATTCGTGGACGCGATTCCTGCGCCGGGCTCGCTGGCCTTCATCGGCCTCGCCGGCGCGTTCGCGGCCCGTCGCCGCCGCGCCTGAGTTCACACTCGGGAGAGAGAGCCTTCGGCCCGCCCCGCTCCTCCGGGGCGGGCTGTCGTTTTTGAAGCGAGCGATGACGGCGCGCGGCATCGGTGCTACTGTTCGCCCGTGAACGAGCATCAGCAGCCCAACCCGCCCACGCGTCGGAGCGAAGTCGCGATCCGCACGGTCATGATGCCCGCCCACACGAACCCGCAGGGCGCGATCTTCGGTGGCGTGATACTGTCGCTCATCGACGAGGCGGCGTTCGTCGAGGCGCTGCGCCAGCGCAACCACAAGTATGTCACCGTCGCGTTCAACGGCGTTGAGTTCCACAAGCCCGTGCTCGTGGGCGATGTGCTCAGCCTGTACGCCGAGACCACCCGCGTCGGTCGGACTTCTCTCACCGTGAAGGTCAATGTCCGCGCGTTCCGCCCGGAGGCCGATCAGACGATCGATGTCACGAGCGCCGAAGTGGTGCTGGTCGCGGTCGACCACGCCGGCCAACCGGTCCCGATCGGGGACTGTGCAGCGCGCGAGCGGCTGGGCTGAGGGTCGGTCCGGCCCGGACGAGCGGGTACACTGCCCGCCATGCGTCACGTTGAACTCATCACCACCGGCGGCACGATTGAGAAGACCTACGACGAGGTCGCCCAGCAGCTCTCCAATCGCGGCTCGATCGTCCAGCGGATGATCACCCGGCTCCGCCTCGCCGACACCCGGGTGCACATCCGCGAACTGATGAGCAAGGACAGCCTGGAACTCACCGAGGCGGACCGGGAGCTGATCGTCGAGGCGACCAAAGCAGCGATGACGCTGAGCGACGGCGTGGTGATCCTGCACGGTACCGACACGCTGAGCATCACCGGCGAGTCCCTGCACAAGAAGCTAGGCGACTCGCTGACGGTGCCGGTGGTCCTAACCGGAGCGATGCGACCGTTCGAGATGAAGCGCAGCGACGCCTTGCAGAACCTGACCGAAGCGCTGCTCGCGACGGAGCTCGCCGAACCGGGCGTGTACGTGGCGTGTCACGGGCGCGTGCTGGCGTTCCCCGGCGTGGTGAAGGACGTGCAGAAGGGCACTTTCGTCCGCGCCGACGCTTCGGGTGCCTGAACCGTCGCCGTAGATCCAAAAATGAAAACGCGGGCCCTTTCGAGCCCGCGTGATGCGTGTTCAGATTCCGACGAGCGAGCCGATCAGTTCTCCTGCATGCGCGAGTCGCCGATGAGCACATCGCCCATCTCGACCGAGAGCGACTGGCGGGCGTCGGACGAATCCGCGCCGAGCGCTTCGGCGGCCTCCGCGGCGTCGGCGTACATCGAGTCTTCGTCGGGCATGGTGGAGGCCGGCGGCTCGGCGAGGTACTTGATCTTCAGGTTCTGGTACGGGCGGAAGCCGGTACCGGCCGGGATCAGGTGACCGAGGAGCACGTTCTCCTTGAGGCCGACGAGTTCGTCGACGGCTCCCTTGA
>JANSXG010000016.1 GCA_024743075.1 bacterium
AGCCGGATCGACAGCCTGACACAGAACCTCGGTGATATTGAGAACCGCCTCGGCAATGTGAGCTTCGGTCCTGCGCTCGATGCTCAGACCGACATGGCCCTGCGTCAGCTCGCTTCGCGCTACCCGGACCTGCTCCAGTACGACGCTCAGCGCGGCATGGTACGCGTGGCGAGCGATCTGACCTTCAACTCCGGCTCCGACTCGCTGCGCGACGGTGCCCAGGAAGGCCTTCGCCAGTTGGCCCGCACTCTGTCGGGCTCTTCGGCGTCCGGGTACGTGATCCGCGTGGTCGGGCACACCGACAGCCAACCCATTTCGAACCCCGCCACCCGCCAGAGATTCGCGAATAACCGCGTCCTGTCGGTGTTCCGTGCGATCGCGGTTTCCGAAGCTCTGCAGAGCGCGGGCTTCCCTGGCAACCGTATCGAGGTCGCTGGTTGGGGTCCCCACCGCCCGGCGGTTGCGAACAACCCGACCGGCGGCACGGCGGCCAACCGCCGTGTGGAGATCTTCGTCGTGCCGATGGGCGATATGCCCGTTGGCGAAACGTCCTCCGACTCGGGTCGGGGCGCTCCGATCCCGGCAGAGCCGGCCCCGGCGTCCGCTCAGGACTTCCCGATCAAGTAATCCAGCGGTCGGTCGGCGGGTTCACTTCCTGACGAGTATGGTTGTGAGCCGTGCCGACCCTCGCCGATCCTGACCAACGCCGAAGCGACTTGAGTGCCCCTTTGCGGGCGGTCGAACGCTTCGGCGGTTCTG
Source organism: bacterium (assembly GCA_024743075.1). Classification (GTDB taxonomy): domain Bacteria; phylum Planctomycetota; class Phycisphaerae; order Phycisphaerales; family UBA1924; genus JANSXG01. The sequence continues at coordinate 760 of JANSXG010000016.1, forward strand.
TTGCGCGCGTGACAGGAAACTTCGGAGCCTTCCTTCGGTTTTCCTGGCAGGTCATGCGTTCGATCACTCTTCGCCCCGGATCCTGGGGGCGATGGTCGAGGCTGTCGCAGCAACTCGACCTGATCGGCACCCGCTCGGCACCTGTGCTCGCGCTGACCGGTCTTTTTATCGGCGCGGTCCTGGCCATCGAGGGGTACGACCAGTTCGCGACGTTCGGTCTCGAGCAGCGCCTCGGTGCGGTCGTCAACATTTCGGTCGTCAAACAGATCGGACCGGTACTCGCGGCGGTGATGCTGGCTGGGCGCGTGGGGTGCGCTCTGGCCGCCGAGCTCGGCTCGATGCGCGTGACCGACCAGCTCGACGCGATGCGCGTGATGGCGGCCGATCCCATACGGGTGCTGGTCGCGCCGCGCGTCGTTGCGTGCGTGCTGATGATCCCCGCGCTGACTGTGATCTCCAACTTCTGCGGCATTGCCGGCGGTTGGATCATTATCGTCGCGATCGAGGGCGTGAACCCGAGCGCTTATTGGCAGTACACGGCCGATTTCATCGACTGGTGGGACGTGATGACGGGGCTGATCAAGGCGCTTTGCTTCGCGTTCGCGATCGGGCTCATCTCGTGCTTCAAGGGGTTCCACTGCCGCGCCGGCGCGCAGGGCGTCGGTCGGGCGACGACCGACGCCTTCGTCACCAGCTTCGTGGCGATCGTCATCATGAACTTCGTCCTGGCGAAGTTGCTGAACGACCTTGAGCCCTTGTTGCGGTAGTCGCTAGCCTCAGCCCGCGGTGCGTTTGTGAATACCGGTCGCATGAATCGTGAGGACGTTCCCGTTCGGGCGCGCCTGCACGGTGCCGACGATGATGACCTCGTCGAGGGGTTCGAGCCCGGCGGCGACGAGGTCTTGGTCCGTGGGGTTCCCGTTGGCATCGAGCACGATAACTGTCGCGCTGTTCGCGACGATCGTCTCCGGCGTTTCGCAGCAATAGTCCCACGGCATCGAGCAGTGATCATCGTCGCCGTCGGCGCAACTCGGTATCGAAGCATCCATGATGATGAAGGCGGGCGAATCAGCGGAGAGCGGCTCGACCCGGCCTCCGATGCGACCGCGTAGCACGACCTGATCGCCTTCTGCAACGCTCTGCTTGGCCTCGGCGACTTCGCGGTATTCCGACGGCGCCTCGTCGAGCAGCCACGAGGTCTGGGTGACCCGGCCCTGCGTTGACGACGAGGTTTCTCCGTTCGACGACGTGGTGTCCGTCGAGGACGAGTCGCAGCCCGCGACGAGTGCGAGTGCGGAGATCAGGGCGATGCCGGTGAGTGTACGGAGCGGGTTCATATGGATTCCTTTCAAGGATGATGAAACGGGCAACGGGGTTACAGTGATTTGAGCGCGGAAGGAATAGGCAGCCGGAGGCAGCGAACCGACGGCGGGATGGCGCCGACGAGGCCGACCAAAGCCCCAGCGCAGAGGCCAACAAGCATCGCGACCGCGTCGATGCGAAGTTCGAACGCTCCCATCGAGAACTGGACCGCGTAGCCGTCGATGAGCACGTACCCGATGGCGAGCGCCAGAACGGCGCCGCACGCGGCAGCGAATGTGGATTCCTCGGTCAGGTTGAGGACGATGGCCCGACGCGTGAAGCCGAGCGCCTGGAGCATCCCGACCTCGCGTACTCGGGCTGAGAACGCGGCGTACATGGTGTTCAGCCCACCGAGCAGCCCGCCGAGACCGATCAGGATCGCAGTGACGATGACCATAATCCGGATGGGTTTGTAGAACGACGCGATACCGGCGTAGTAGTCTTCTTCAGTAATCGACGCGATCTCCAGGTCGAGTCGCGATTTGGTAAGCAGGTCAATATCCCGCGGGCGCGCCGTGTCGAGCGCGACGACGACGCAGGAAATAGTGGATTCGCGTTTCGTTGCGATCTGCAGGTCTGTCAGCGGGATCCAGATCTCGGCGTCCATAACCGTGGATGGAGCAGCGAAGCGCCCGGAGACGGTCCATTCACGCCCATCGAAGTAGAGCGTCGAGCCGACCGCCAGGCGATTCTGCGCGAGGCCAAGCCGAACGGCTGTGAGCGAGCCGACCATGATCTCATCGCGCCCCGCACGTGGGAGGCGTCCCTCCAGCAGTTCTACCTGCGGATGCACGAGCACGGCGACCTGCGGGCGAACGCCTCGCATCACGCTCTGGATGGGCTCGCCGCCGGCTTCCTCGCGTACCGGGAGCATGGCATGGATCTCGGGCGAAACGAGCGGCGTGTTGCCGGCCTGCTTGAGACCCTGCACGCTGGATGCCACGATGCCCGCGACGCTTGAATCGATCTGCGATCGCTCCACGGACTCTTCGCTCCCGGCTCCGAGGACGATCACATTCGTGTGGATGCTCGGGCTGCGGGTCAGGGTCGCTTCCATGCCGCGGACGAATGAGGTCGCCGCCATGGCCAGCAGGACGACGAGCGTCGCGCCGATCAGCGATGAGAAGAGGCGGACCCGGCTTCGGCCGAGGTTGCGGAACGCGTATTCGAATGGCAACTGTCGGAGTCTCATGGTTACACCGCCCTGAAGCACGCCGTGATCTCGCGGCGCGACGCTTGAATGGCGGGGATGATTCCGGCAACGACGCCGAGCGAGGCGCAGACCAGCAGGCCGGTCAGTAGCAGTTCCGGACCGGCGAGGATGGGGATGGACTGTCCCTCGACCGAGAGCGAAAAACTCGTCAGTTTGGTCGCGGCGATCGCGGCCGCGCCGCCCACGACCGCGCCGATGGTGGCGATGAGCGCGCCCTCGCCGACGATGAGCAGGGCGATCTGCCAGTTCCGGAACCCGAGTGTCTGGAGGATGGCGTGCTCGGCGATGCGGCTCTGCACGCTCAGCACGATCGCGTTGCCGATGAGGGCCATGACGGCGATCAGGCAGCCGATGCCGAGCCAGCGCGCGAAACCAACCAGCTCGATCATGTCACTGGCGATCTGTGCGATAAACGTGTTCTCGGTCGCTGTCATCGTGGGTTCCTGAGCGGTCCGGAACATCTCGTCGATGGCCTCGGCGACCGGCTCGAGCTGCGAGGAATCGCTGACCGTAACATCGAACTGAGTCACGATGCCGAGTTGGTTGCGCCCGGCGAGCTGGATGAAGTCCAGTGAAGCGAAGGCTGTATTGCCGTCCTGAAGTTCTTCTGAACGGATAATCCCGGCAACGTACGCCCGGATGCCTGCGGCATCAAACGTTTTTCCAACCTGAAGCCCGCGACGTTTCGCAAGGGTCTCACCGACAAGTGTGGCGTCGGATCGGCTCATCCACTCCTGAGTAGATCCGGAGAGGACTTCAAGCTTCCCTTCCCGGTCTTCGAGGAACGACTCTTTGGGCACGCCGCGAAACGTGACGACATCGAGTGAAGTGCCGCAGTTGGTGACTACGACCTTGATCGGGAGCGCGCTGGTCACGCCTTCGATCCGCTCGATTCGGCTCTGGTAGTCCTGCGGCAATTGGCTCGTCGCGGGACAGAAACGGTCCTTGCGATAGACGACCAATTTAGTGTCGTCTGCGCTGGCCGTGGTCGCTTCGTTGACGCCGGTCTGCATCGCTTGGATGGATGTGAAAAGGAACATCGCGATGGCGATACCGCTGATGGTGAGCAGCGATCGGACGCGGTTTCGCGTCGCCTGTTTGAAGATGAGCGGTAGGAGAGACATTCTCATGCGATCGCGCCTTCCAGGGGAGGATCGACCAGTTCGTCGTTGCTTTCGGCGTCCGTAACGAGTGAGCCACTCTCAAGGTGGAGCGTGCGACCGGCGTAGTCGGTGGTCTTGGGGTCGTGCGTGACCATGATGATGGTGCGACCCTGTTCGCGGTTAATCCGCTGGAGCAGTTCCATGATCGCTTTGGCGGACTTCTTGTCGAGGTCACCGGTCGGTTCGTCGCCCACGACGATCGTTGGGTTGGTGACGAGGGCGCGAGCAATCGCAACGCGTTGTTCCTGGCCGCCGCTCATCTGTCGGGGGTAATGACCCGCGCGGTCGGCGATGCCGACCTGTTCGAGCGCTTCGTTGACTCGGCTTCGACGCTCGCGACGCGAAAGGTTGTGAAGCATCAGCGGGAGCTCCACGTTCTCGAACGCGGTGAGGACCGGGACAAGGTTGTAGAGCTGAAAAATATAGCCGACGTGCTCGGACCGCCACGCGGCGAGTTTGTTCCGGCCGAGCGTCGCGATGTTGATACCGTCAATGATCAGTTCGCCTTGGGTCGGGCTGTCGATGCCAGCGATGAGATTCAGGAGAGTGGTCTTACCGCTCCCGCTGGGGCCCATGAGCGCGAGGAAGTCCCCTCGCTGGACTTCGAGGTTCAGGCCGTTGAGCGGGCGGATGGTCTCGCCGCCCTTCTTGTATTCACGGGTCAGGTTGTTTGCTTTGATCAGTGTCATCCCACGGCCTCCTTGCTGCCAGGGGCGGGTTTTGAAGTCGAGAAATCGACCAGCGCGCCGGGCTGGAGTTCGTCATCGTCGAGCACGACGAGGTCGGTCGAGAGCAGGCGCCCGGTGACGCTGACCAGGCCCTCGGGGGCTTCGGATGATTCGGAAACCTTGACCGGGACGAGATCGACGCGTCCGCGGAGGCCGGATCGTTGGCGTACGACGAGAACGGTGCTGCCATCCCTCAACGCTTCACGCGGGAGCAGAAACTCCGGCGTTGCCTCGTCTTCGGCAGACGCGTTGGAAGCCGTCGAGTCGGAGGACGCGAGGAATCGGACGCGTGAGAGCATCTCGGGTTTGAGGATCGGATCGGGATCGATGATGCGGACCTTGATCTCCAAGGTGTTTCGCTGCAGATCGGCCAGGTTGGTGATGCGGGTAACGACGCCCTCGAAAGCCTTGTCCGGGAGGACCTCACAGAACACCTCGCATCGCTGGCCCACGACGATGTGCGACGCCTCGGCAAGAGGAACGTCCGTTCGCACCTGCAACTTATCCGGGTCGTACACATGGACGACCTGCGCGGAAGTGGGATCGTCCATTCCCATCATGACTTTGTCGCCCGGCGATTTGATGCGACGCAGCACGAGGCCGTCCATAGGCGACCGGATGGTCATGCGCGACACGCGCAATTCTGCCTCCGCGAGCGCCGAGCGTGCGTCTTCCAGTTGGGCCTCGGCGGCGGCCAGTTCGGCCTTCGCGGAGGCGAGGCGCTGGGTGTCGTCGATCCGGAGATCGAGTGCGCGCTGGGCGGCTTTCAGGTCCGATGCGGCCCTCGCTCTCTGGGCACGCAGGACGGCGTCCTGGCGCTCGAGTTGCTTCACCACTGACGCCTGGGCCGCGGCGGCGGCCTTGGCGATGATCAACTCGATCTCGCTGGCGCTCCCAGCATCGGCGGCGTCTTGAAGGCGCTCGGCCTCCTGCTCGCGGGAAACGAGCAGGGCCTGGGCTTCATCGATCTGGAACGGCAACTGCTCCAGACGGGCATCCAGTTCATCAACCGTCGCTCCGGCTGATTCGACCACGCGTTCGAGCTCGATTGGGTTGTCCCAATCGGCCTGGGCGGACGCGAGCCGGGCCTCGGCAACCTGCTTGCGTGATTCCGCCAGGCCAACGGCTGCCTTGGCGGCGCGGAGGAAAAGCCGTGCGTCCTCGTCCACGAGGCGGGCCACTTCCTGATCCTTCGCGACCGACTGGCCTTCGAGGACGAGAATTTCTTCGACGACGCCGTCCGCGAGAGCCACCGCGGCGACGGCGTACGGGTCGGGCTCGATCCACCCGGGCGCCTGGACGGTCTTAGTGGCGCGATCCACCGGCGCTGTTTCGGATGCGGCAGGGGCATCAGGGGCTTCTGCCACGGCCGGAATGACCTGGACGACGCGGACCTTCGGCGCTGGTGTGAGGGTCTTCAGGCCGGACCAGAGGAAAAGGCCGAGCGTGACGATCGCGAGCGCGATCGGTAACACGATGTGCAGGGGAACCGCCGGGCGCGCACGCCTCGGGCGATATTCTTGGGATGACATGTGGGTGTCCTTCAGAACTGACTTCTGGTCATCGACGGTGCGCGCAGCGGCACCACGACAGAAGTCAGGACTGCGGAGGACGGAGCAGACCGAACGCGGTATCGCGGGCGAAGACCTGATCCGGGTCCACGAACGCGATCTCCGAGGAGTGAGCGAACGACATGATGGATGGCCCGTCCACGAGCGCGGTCGTCACGGAGGCCATGACGCGGCAGAGCGTGCAGCCGCAATCCTCGCTGCATGGGTCGTCCGAGTGCTGATCGCTGATATTCGAGTCGTCCGATTGGTCGCTCTGGGGCGTGAGAACACTGGTCGCCGCGCAGCAGGACCCGCATTCTGCCAGATCGGGCGGGGCATCGGCGGCCAAAGCGACTCGTTGGTCGGAATGCCCTTCACCGGCGCAGCACGACACCGAAGCCCGCACCATGGGTGCGACCGCTGTGGCGAATATTATCGCCGCGATAAGCAGGATTTGGACGCTGCTGCGGTACATGCTACTCCTGTGAGCATACGCCTCATCGGCTGACCTTGTTCCACGAATGGGTAAAATCCCTGATCCTAGGGCACTATCGGACGTCTTCGTGGGTGTCCAGACCAAGAGGGAGTGGGCGAACTCGGACTCGAACCGAGGACCTCGCGGGTGTAAACCGAGCGCTCTAGCCAGCTGAGCTATTCGCCCCAAGTTGTGCGAGGAAGTGTAGCGATTTAACAGTCTGCCGTCCCCGCGGACACCTCGACGCCCGCCGGGAAGCGGATAACATGCTCGCCCTGACAATTCCCCCCACCGGTCCCCCGGTGGCCTTTGGAGATATGAGCCAGATGGCCCACGGTTACGCGCACGATGTTCTCGACCAGGTCAAAGCCCGCAACGCCCACGAGACCGAATTTCTGCAGGCGGCGGAGGAAGTCTTGGAGTCGCTTTCTCCTGTGTTCGACCAGCATCCCGAGTTTCAGAAGCACGCGATCCTCGAGCGGATCGTTGAGCCCGAACGAGTCATTCAGTTCCGAGTCCCTTGGCTGGACGATCAGAACAGACCTCAGGTGAACCGCGGATTCCGCGTGCAGTTCAACTCGGCAATCGGACCGTACAAAGGTGGCATCCGTTTCCACCCGACCGTCAACCTCTCGATCCTGAAGTTCCTTGGCTTCGAGCAGATCTTCAAGAACGCTCTGACGGGCCAGATGATCGGCGGCGGCAAGGGAGGTTCCGACTTCGACCCGAAAGGCAAGTCCGACTTCGAGGTCATGCGTTTCTGTCAATCGTTTGTGACCGAGTTGTTCCGCCATGTCGGACCGGACACGGACGTTCCGGCTGGCGACATCGGTGTCGGCGGTCGGGAGATCGGCTACATGTTTGGCCAGTACAAGCGACTGGCCAACGAATTCACCGGAGTGCTGACCGGCAAGCCGTTGGGCTTCGGTGGCTCGTTGGGTCGGACCGAAGCGACCGGCTACGGCACGGTCTTCTTCGCCGCGGAGATGCTGCAGGTGAAGAACGACTCGCTCGAAGGCAAGACTTGCCTCGTTTCCGGTTCGGGGAACGTCGCCCAGTACGCGGTAGAGAAGCTGCTCCAACTCGGCGCAAAGCCGGTGACGGTCTCGGACTCATCTGGCTGGGTCCACGCGAAAGACGGCATCACGAACGAGATGCTCGAGGAGATCAAGGACATCAAGAACAACCGGCGCGGGCGCATCCACGAACTTGCCGACAAGTACTCGGGAAAAGTGGAGTACCACGAGACGGACCGCAACGCCGACCACAACCCGCTGTGGCAGGTAGACGCACAGTGCGCTTTCCCGTGTGCGACACAGAACGAGATCAACGGCAAAGACGCGGAAAATCTCTTGAGCGCTGGCGTCACCGTCGTGAGCGAGGGCGCGAACATGCCGTCCAACACCGAGGCGGTAAATCGGTTCGTCGACGCGAAGATCATGTTCGGGCCTGGCAAGGCGGCGAACGCCGCGGGCGTCGGGTGCTCTGCCCTCGAAATGGCGCAGAACTCGTCGCGAATCGCGTGGTCGTTCGACCGTGTGGAGGACATGCTCAAAGACATGATGGCCACCATCCACAAGAACGCGTACGAGGCCTCCGAGCGGTACTCGACCGCAGGAAACTACGTCGACGGCGCGAACATCGCCGGATTCGTCAAGGTCGCCAACGCGATGGTCGCCCAAGGCGTGGTCTAAGGCGACAGAGGCGTCTCAGACTGGAGTACTTCCACGGCGGGCTCACGCCCGCCGTTTTGCTGCGCTCGGGTACACTCCCCTCATGAGAGTAAGGCGACGTGTTCCCTCCCCCGCGGTTGCTCTGGAATCCACGCTGCTCGTGCACGGCGTGCCGTTGTCGAGCGCGCTCGAACTCAGTCGGGAGCTCTGCAACATCTGTCTCTCGCTCGGCGCCTCACCAGCGCTTATCGCGCTCATCGACGGTCAACCGGTCGCCGGAGTCACCGAAACGGAACTCCGAGAACTGCTGGATCGTGGTGCCGTACCGAAGGCGAATACTTCCAACCTTGGAGTCCTGAAGTACTGGGGCGCAAGCGCAGCGACGACGGTGAGCGCAACGATGGAGATCGCCGCTTGTGCGGGCATCTCTGTGTTCGCGACCGGAGGTCTGGGCGGGGTCCACAAGAATCTCTTCACGGGCGGATCAATCTGTAACCTCGATGTCTCATCGGACCTTGCCGCGATGGCCCGATACCCCGTCGCGGTGGTGTCGAGCGGCGTGAAGTCCATACTCGATGTCAACGCGACGCGCGAAGCGCTCGAATCGCTAGGCGTCTGCGTCGTCGGCTTTCGCACAGACACCTTCCCGGCGTTTTACCAACGGTCGTCTGAATCCGAGGTCGATGCGCGATTCGACGATGCGGAGGAGCTGGCCGATTTCTTGTCCAGCGAGCTTGCCCGGTCGGGCCGAGGCGTGCTCGTCGCCAATCCGATCCCCGAGCGGTATGAGATCGCCGCGGAGCAGTTCGACGCGTGGCGCGAGAAGGCCGAGGAGCGGGCAGAGTCAGCCGGGGCGAGCGGGCGCGGCGTGACGCCCGCCGTTCTCAGCGCACTGCACGACCTGTCGAACGGTGCCACGCTGCGCGCAAACATTGAACTCGTCCGTTCCAATACCCGGCTCGCTTCGGAACTCGCTGTCTCCATGCACAGGCAGAGAAGGAAGAGAGATTCTCGATGAGCGTTTTTCGCATTCGTCTCATGCTCGCGCTGAGCGCGCTCGCTTTGCCCGCTGCTGCATCACACGCAGCCCCGCCGACGGTCGACGGTTGCTTCGAGGATTGGAACCGGGACCACATCGTGGCGGTCGATCCGGCGGGCGACGCTAGCGGCGCCTTCGATGTTACGACCCTGAGTGCTCAGTTTGTCGGCGAAGTGCTTCATCTCCGGTTCGACACCGGGCGGACACTCAACATCCAATCCGGGCCGGACGGAGATGGCACACTGGTGCTCGAGTTCACATCCGGCAATGTCGCGCTTCGGATCAACACCCGCGAACGCTCCGTCAATCGGCTGACGGGTTCACAGCAGGTCTGGCAGGACGTCGGGTGGCACGCGGTCGGCTATTGGAGCGCGCCAACGTACGCGAACGATGAGTTCGAAGTCCGTGTGAATCTGGCCGCAGCGGGCTTCGCGGCTGGCGATCGAATCGCTCTGACTCTCGCCGGCAGCGACAGCCTCGCGAACCCGGTCGCTCTCCGGTACGCAGGTCCCGCCGAGCCGCTTCCGCCGATCGACTTCGAGTTGCAGGGACCAGCCGACGGCCAGTTGAGGGTCGTCTCGCTCAACACCCTCCGGAACGGCATCGTTGCACCAGACCGCTCCGCGGCCGTCCTCCGATTGCTTGCCGCCAGTGACCCCGACATTGTCCTGCTCCAAGAGGAATACAACACGTCGGCGGCGGATGTCGAGGCGGCGATAGAGGGCAAGTTCGACGCGGATTGGAACATCGTCAAGGTCCGTGACAACGTCATCGCGTCCCGGCTGCCGCTCACGAAACTGCAGAACTTCGACGACTCGTATGCGGCTGCTCTCGTCGCTGACGCAACAGGACAGATGCGTCTCGTACTCAGCATCCACCCCAAATGCTGCGGTCACATCGGATCCGAAGAAGACAAACGCCGAATAGACCAGGCCCTGGCGATGGCCCGCACCGTCGAGCTTGCTCGCCAGCGATTCGGTGCCGACCTCCCGGTCCTCATCGCCGGCGACTGGAACCTCGTCGGTTCCCGATCGCCTCTCGATCTGCTCACCGATCCGACCGGGCCGAACTTGCGTGAACTTCACGCCCGGCACGCCGGAAGCGCGGAGACCTACACATGGTTCGCCCCGGACTCGTCGTTCGGTCCCGGGAAACTGGACCTTGCCACCGTCGACGAAAAAAGCGCCGAGCACTCCCGCGCAATCCTGCTCGATTCGCGCACCATCAGCCCGGCGTCCGCCGCGGCCCTGGGACTCAAGCCGACCGACTCCGCGGCCAGCGACCACCTGCTGATGGTCATCGACTTTGGGCGCACAACGCCAGCGCGGTGATCATCGGCGGCGGCGGCCCATAACGACGCATCCGCCGATCGTGAGCACGAGAGCCGATGCCGGCGTGGGAATCGTGGCGCTTTCGAGCTGCGGGCGCTGACCGGTGCCGTCGGTCCAATCGCCCCATCCGGGCTTGCGGATCGGCGTCGCAGATGTGCCGGGCGAACCGAAGGCCGGAAGGTCTGGAACGTCGGTATGAACACGTCCGGGACGGACGGGCGTCCGCGCACCATCGCCCTGCAGTTCTTCAAATATCCGACCCGGTCCATCCGCTGCATCGCCGAAAAACGACTGCGGGACCGGCTTGCCGACGCTGGTTCCGAAGCTCCATTGGTCCAGACCCGACACGCTGCCCAAATCGGGAAGGTCAATAACACCCGCCCGGGGCAGTTCCGGGACGTCGGTATGTGCCTCAAACTTCATCTTCTTGGCAACTGCCATGTCATCGAGCCGGAGCCAGTCCAGCCCGACGCTGACGTCGCCAACGACTTCGATCGTCGCAGAAGGCTGCGACACATTCATCGGTGTGGCTTGGACTGAGCCGCAGAAGGTGCTCACGGCGAGTGCCGAAAGGCCTGTGATCGTGAAGATGTTCATTTTCGACCTCCCGTCGCGCTCAAGCCACCCGCCGACTCCAGCATGGACCATCCGGTCTGCTGGAACGCGGGAAACCGTGCCATTGTTGCGGCGATCAGTGTCTGGTCCATTTCGTCGATGTTCAGGACTAGCTCGAGGCCGGTTTGCTCGGAAAGCGTCCGGTGCAAAGAGAGCTGCATCGAATAGGCGCGTTCGCGCATCGCCCAGTGGTCCAAGGATTCAGCGATGTCGAGTGTGTACTCAAGAAGCGGCTTCATCCGCGTCTGCAGGTGCGCTCCGGAGAGGGATCGCATCGCGATGTTGGTAGCGAACACGCAGTTCCAACCCCAACTCTCCAACCAATCGCCTCTGGGCTGGACTTCGCCGGACAGGGCGTCGTCCACACGGCTGATGATTCGGTCTACTGCCTCGGCCCCGTCGATGTCTCCTCGATGGCAGAGGCACTCGGTCACGGCGGCATCACAGGTGTTCGCGATTCCAGCCAGTTGGTGGTCATTGAGCGACTCGCTCAACGCGCGGTAGGCGTCGCGGGCGTGGGTCAGATCGGCGAGCGCCAGTTCGCGATGGTGCTCGGCCTGATCGGGCTCGACCGCCATAAAGCGACGCCGAATGTTCCCACGCAGATAGTGCACGAACGCGACCCGTTTCTGATCGACGTCTCGCTCCGGGGGATTCGAACGGTAGTGGTTGGCAAGAAGCTCTGCGGTCCCGAGTGCGGGCTCGAGGTCCCAGAGGCTGTACCACGCGTTGGCCAGCGTCGATCGAAGGATATTCCGCGTGTAGGAGCTGATGCCCTGCGTGGCAAGGCCGCGACGACAGGCATCGACTTCCTGCGTGTAGCGGCCCAGACCGTCCCAGCCCGAGGCTTCCATAGCACATGAGAACGCACGGCGTTCATCGTTTTCAGCGGCGGAATACATCCGTCCGGCGAGATCGACCATGTCCCGGTATCGGCCGTCGTCGTGGGCCTCGCGGGCCTCCGAGTACAGCAGCTCGAAGCCCTTGTCGCTCGCCGCAGCCTTGTCGGGCTTGCGCTCAACGAATGATGCCCCGCTACCCGAACCGTGCCAGATAGTTTCAAGAACCGCGCCGACGGGCCAGTCGAGGGCCTTCGCGAGTGCGACCACGAAGTCGCTTTTGGGATTTCCACTGTCCGGGTAGACCTTCGTCGGATCCCGATGCAGGTGGCGGGCGAGTTGGGCTCGGCTCCAACCGCGCGTCGTCCGTGCGAGATCGATCAGCCTGTGAAGGCGTTCGGTACGGGCCTGTCCTGGCGTCATGATCTTCCGGTCCTCCAATCCGGGCGGCTCACCCGCCCGGTCCACCTGTTCCGATACGCACATTCTGCGACAGCGTTCCAGAATAGGTGAGGCAAAAACGGCATACATCTCGCGATTCCCGAGATTTATACCTATCACAACCCGATCAAGCAGTCTGCGGCACCTGCTCGCTGGTTTCAAGCCCTAGTTCGCCATCGCGGACCACCACCTCGACCCGGTCACCTTCGCCGATCTCCCCGGCGATGATCGCGCGGCCGACCTGGGTCTCGATCTCGTGCTGCACGAACCGCTTCAGCGGACGCGCTCCGTACGCGGGGTCGTACGCTCGCTCGACGATGAACTCAGCCGCCTCGGTGCCCAGCTTCAGCGTGATCCTACGACCCGCCAACCTATCTCGCAGTTCATCCACGACGAGGTCGACGATCTTGAGGAGCTCACTGCGCTGCAGAGGCTTGAACAGAAGGACATCGTCGACGCGGTTCAAGAACTCCGGACGGAAAGCCTGGCGAAGATCGCGCATCACCGCGGTTCGCGCGTCGTTGGTGATCTGGCCGCCGGGCGTGACGCCTTCCAGCAGGAACTGGCTTCCGATGTTCGAGGTCATGATGATCACCGTGTTCTTGAAGTTCACGGTGCGCCCCTGCGAGTCGGTCACCCGACCGTCGTCGAGTACCTGAAGCAGTACGTTGAACACCTCGGGGTGCGCCTTCTCGATCTCGTCGAAGAGGATGACCGAATACGGACGTCGACGCACGGCTTCGGTGAGCTGGCCGCCTTCCTCGTAGCCGACATAGCCGGGAGGAGCGCCGATGAGTCGGCTCACCGCGTGCTTCTCCATGTACTCGCTCATGTCGATACGGACCATGTTGTCTTCGCTGTCGAAGAGCGCCTGAGCTAGCGAGCGAGCCAGTTCCGTTTTCCCGACTCCGGTCGGGCCTAGGAAGATGAACGAGCCGATCGGGCGCTTCGGGTCCTTGATGCCCGCGCGAGCGCGGATCACTGCGTCCGCGACGAGCTGGACGGCCTCGTCCTGACCGACCACTCGCTCGTGGAGCGTCTCGTCGAGCCGAAGCAGTTTCTCGCGCTCGGATTCGACAAGGCGTGAGACCGGGATCCCGGTCCACTTCTGAACGATCTCCGCGATCTCGTGATCCGACACGATGTCTCGCAGAAGCGCATTGTCCGTCTTCTCGAGTTTGGCCTCTGACTCCGCTAGTTCAGAGGTCAGCTTCGGGAGTTCGCCGTACATGAGCGCCGCCGCTCTATCGTGGTCGTAGGAACGCTTGGCTTCCTCGATCTCAGCCTTCACTCGCTCAATGTCCGAACGGAGATCGGTGACGCGCTGGATGGCGGACTTCTCTCGGTCCCATTGATCGCGCATCGTGTCGGCGGTTGCGCGAAGGTCGGCCAGCTCGCGACGCAGTGCTTCCAGGCGGGTCTTCGACGCCGCGTCCTTCTCGTTCTTCAGCGCGGACTCTTCGATCTCAAGCTGCATTACCCGGCGTGTGACCTCGTCGAGTTCCGCCGGCATCGAGTCGATTTCGGTTCGGACCATCGCGCACGCCTCGTCGATGAGGTCGATCGCCTTGTCCGGCAGGAAACGTTCGGTGATGTACCGGTGGCTCAGTTCGGATGCCGCGACGAGGGCGCTGTCCTGTATCGCCACGCCGTGGTAAACCTCGAATCGTTCCTTCAGCCCTCGCAGGATGGAGACTGTGTCGGCGACGGTCGGTTGCTCGACAACGACCGTCTGGAACCGTCGTTCGAGCGCAGCGTCTTTCTCGATGTGTTTGCGGTACTCGTTGAGCGTTGTAGCGCCGATGCAGCGCAGTTCGCCCCGCGCCAGCATGGGCTTGAGCATGTTGCCTGCGTCCATCGCTCCTTCGGCGGCCCCCGCTCCCACGATCGTGTGCAACTCGTCGATGAAGAGGATGATCGAACCGTCGGACTGCTTGACCTCGTTCAGAACCGCCTTCAGACGCTCCTCGAACTCCCCCCGGTACTTCGCTCCGGCGACGAGCGAGCCCATGTCGAGGGCGAATACCGTCTTGTTCTTGAGTGTCTCGGGGACATCGCCACGCAGGATGCGCTGGGCGAGTCCTTCGACGATCGCCGTTTTGCCGACACCCGGCTCGCCGATCAACACGGGGTTGTTCTTGGTCTTCCGGGTCAGAATACGGATCACGCGTCTGATCTCGGAGTCTCGCCCGATGACCGGGTCGAGTTTGCCCCGCTTTGCCATCGCCACAAGATCGACGCCGTACTTCTCCAAGGCTTCGTAGGTAGCTTCGGGGTTCGCGCTCGTGACGCGCTGCGAGCCCCTGATCTGCGTGAGCGCGCCGAGCAACGTGTCTCGGCTCACGCCATGAGACATCAAAACCTTGGTTGCTTCCGAGCCGGTTCCACCGGCCAGGATCGCGAGCAGCACATGCTCAATGGACACGTACTCGTCCTTGAGGCGCTTCGCCTCTTCCTCGGCGCTGACCAGCACTTTCGCGAGTTTCTGTGAAATCAGCAGTTTGCCGTGTTCGGCACCGGGCCCGCGAACGCTCGGACGCTTCTGGAGATGCTCTTCCAGACCCCGGACGACGTCGGCGGGCTCGACCTCAAGTCTGTTGAGCAGACGCCGGGCAACCCCATCGTCAGGTTCGATCATGGCCAGCAGCAGATGCTCCGCGTCCACCTCGGGATGACCCAACTTGACCGATCGACTATGCGCTGCGGTCAGGGCTTCTTGGGTTTTCTGGGTCAGTCGGTTGGGATCCATTGGTGCCTCCGGAAAAACTGGTCGGTTCTCCCCTTGAGACTGCAAGGCGCGTACCAGCCGCTTCGTCGACCCCAAGCGGTGAATCGCTCGGATCGTGCCATCCGACGCTGACGCGGACCGCCGTGGCATGCCGCAATGGCAGGGAAGCTCCTAGCCGTGGAGCGGGGACAGGCAAGTTGGCGCTGGCTACACTGGGGACCCTCGCGCTGACCCGGCGAACTGTCCCCCATTATCAGATAGAGGTTTGGGCGTGACCAAGTCACCAGACACCGCTCCGGCGGCATCCCGATCCGGTTCGTCGGTCGTCCGCATCGGCATCCGGCTCGGCGCGGGCCTGCTCATACTCTTCGTCAGTTTCGGGGCATTTCACGTTCTTCGCGAGAATCGTCCACGCCCGGCCCAGGTGCAAGATGCGGGCTCAGTTCGACTGGTTCGGGTTGTCGACGCGCAGAGCACCGCCGTCGCTCGTTCATTCACCGGATTCGGCTCCACCCGAGCCGTCCGGCAGGCCACCGTCGCGGCCGAACTCACGGCCCAGGTGACCGAACGGCCTGACTGGGTTCAGGCTGGCCGGAAGGTTGAAGCGAACGCGGTTTTGTTTCGCCTCGACCCGGATGTCTTTCGCGAGCGCCGCAACGCGGCGGCGAGCACCGTCGTCGCCCTCGAAGCAGACCTCGATTCCCTCGATGTTGAATTGGAGTCGTCCCAAGAGCGTCTTCGCCTGTCCGAGCAAGCGATCGCACTGCTTGACAATGAATTGACCGAACTCGAATCCGCGCTCGAACGCGGCGCAGCGGTGCAGATCGAAGTCGACCGGCTTCGCCGCCAACGAACTTCTCTCGAGGGCGAACGCGAGGCGCTGCGGCAGGTCCTGAACGCGATTCCTTCGCGTCGAGCGGCTCTGCAGGCGCGCATCGCTTCACAGCGGGCAGAACTCGCCCTGGCGGAAATCGACCTTGCGCGTTCGGTCGTGCGATCGCCGATTTCGGGCGTCATCGCCGAGGTATTTTCCGACGCTGGCGACCTTGTTGCGTCCGGAGCGCCGCTGGCCCGCATCGTCGATCTCAGCACCATCGAGGTGCCGTTGCAAATCCCCGCCGCGGCGTCTCGCCGGGTCGCCGTCGGCGCGAGAGCGGTGGTTCGCGAGCCGTCGGGAGCCGGGAAGGAGTATGCGGGCGCGGTCGTGCGAATCGCTCCGGAGATTGACCCCGCTTCGCGTACGTTTACGGTCTTTGTCGAAGTTGAGCAGCGCATCGAGCCCGGTGAGTTTGACTCCAGTCGTGAGTACCTCTTTCCGGGTCAGTTCGTATCCGGAACGATCGAATCCAGCACAACGACGCGATCGCTGGTGATCCCGCGCGTCGCGGTGGATTCCGACCGCGTCATGGTTCTCGACGAAGAGTCCGGGACCGCCCAGCCCCGGACCGCCCAAGTGGCGTATTACACCGATCAGGCCATTTTACCCGACTCGGAGTGGGATCAATGGGCCGTCCTCGACACTAGCGGGCCGCTCCAGGCGTGGCAGCCTCCGATGCTTGAGGCGGGCGACCGCGTGATCGTCAGTAATCTCGACGAGCTCCCAGCCGGCACGGCCGTCCGCATCGAAGACCGACTGGCGGAACGCCGATGAGCCTCGCCGCCTTTGGAGTTCGCAAGCCGGTCGTTGCGAACCTGGTGATGTTCGCCATCATCGGTGCGGGGATCGTCTTCGGCCTTTCGCTGCGGCGCGAGTTCTTCCCGGAGTCGGAAGCCCGCCAGATCTCGATCACCGCGCCGTACCCGGGCGCCGCACCGGATGAGGTCGAGCAGACACTCGCGGTCAAGATCGAAGACGCGGTCGCGGACCTCGACGACATTAAAGAACTGACCTCGTCGGTCTCCGAAGGCGTCGCGAGCATCACAATCGAGTTTCAGGATGGGATCGACATCGATGAGAAACTCTTCGAGGTCAAGCGCGAGATGGATGCGCTGCAGGACCTGCCCGAAGAGTCCGAACGCATCGTTGTCGACAAGTTCGAACCCAACCTTCCGGTCTGCGTGCTCTCGATCTTCGGTGATGCCGACGAACGCACCATGAAGAACGCGATCATCGAGATCCGTGACGATCTCGAACGCCTTCCGGGAATGGGTGACATAACGATCAGCGGGGTGCGCACCGATGAGGTGACGGTTGAGGTTCCCGAGTACAGTCTGCTTCAGTACGAGCTCAGCCTGCCCGACATCAGCGACGCGATCTCCCAGGCGATGCGGGAGCTCCCAGCCGGCTCTGTTCGCTCGAGTGAGATGAACACGGCGATCCGCACAATCGGCGTGGACGACCGAATCGAGGACATCCGCAACATCATCGTGAAGGCGGGCAACGGCCAGGCCCTTCGCCTCGGCGACATTTCGACCGTGACGAGTGGCTTCGCGGATGTTGACCTGCGTACCCGCCTGAACGGCGAGCCGAGTGTCTCTCTGACCGTTTTCAAAGTTGGAGAGCAGGACGCTGTTGAGATGGCGGACATGGTCAAGGCGTACAAACTCGGGCGCGAAGTCGCCGCGGGACGGGCCGAGCCCATCACACTGACCCCGCTTGAGTTCCTTGGCAGCAAATTCCGGCGCCCCGGCGACGAGACGCCCCCATCCGCACGAATCGAGGCGTACGAACTCGGGCTGTCCCGGACGACGCCGCCTCCCGGAGAACTCGCGATCACCACCGACCTGGCGCGATTCATCGTGGGGCGCCTCGATCTGCTCACCCGGAACGCGTTGGCCGGCGGCGTCCTCGTTCTGCTGGTCCTGGTCCTGCTGCTCAATCTGCGAGTCGCGTTCTGGACTGCGATCGGCCTCGGTGTGTCACTGCTGGGCACGCTGGCCGCGATGTCGCTGCTCGGCTACACACTCAACCTGCTGACGATGTTCGGGCTGATCATCGTCGTCGGCCTGCTGGTCGACGACGCCATCGTGGTCGCCGAGAACATCACGCGCCGATTCGAGGAGGGCGACGACCCGGACACAGCCGCGGTTGACGGCACGAATCAGGTCAACTGGCCGGTCGTCGCGACGATCATCACGACCATCTGCGCGTTTCTGCCGCTCGCGCTGATCGAAGGTCAGATCGGCGATCTGCTCGGAGCGCTCCCAGTGGTTGTGGCTTGTGCGCTGCTCGTGAGTCTCATCGAAGCGCTGTTCATCCTGCCGGTGCACATGGCCCACAGCCTGCACAAGCACGGGCGACATTCGGAGAAAGCGGGTCGCGGCTTGCTGGCCAGAGCCGAGTTCACGGCGGACCGGTATCGGAACAAGTTCTTCAACGGCCTGCTGATCCCGCTCTACGGCAGCACCGTCCGCGTCCTGCTGAGAGCGCGCTATCTCACGCTGGCCGGCGCAGTCGGGGTGCTCATCCTCTGCTTTGGTCTCGTCGCGGGCGGAATCGTCGACGCGACGTTCCTCGAATCTTCCGATGCAGAGACGGTCAACATCGAAGTCCAGATGCCCATCGGAACCCCGACAAGCCGCACGGATCAGGTCGTCACCCGAATCGAAAGCGCCGCGGTCGCGCAGCCGGAGATCTCCGCGGTGTTCGCCCAGGTGGGTGCTGTCAGTTCCATCGACGGCGGCAGCCTCGGTTCACAGCAATCGCACCTTGCGCAGGTCATTCTCGAACTGAAACCGGTTGAACAGCGGGACCGCTCCAGCCAGCAGGTCATCAACGCTTTGCGCGAGCAGATCGGTGAAGTTCCCGGGGTGAAGTCGCTGCGCATCGAAGAGGTCGCCGGCGGGCCCGGCGGACCGCCGATCACCCTGACGGTCGTTGGATCGGACCCAAACCGCATGGCTCCGGTCGTCGACACGATCAAACGCTTCCTCGCCGAGTACGAGGGGGTCCGCGACATATCGGACAATTCCGACTCCGGGCGGCGCGAGATCCAGATCTCGCTGAAAGACACCGGACGCGAGTTGGGGTTCACTCAGACGTTCCTCGGCCGCCAGATCCGAGGGGCGATCTTTGGCCTCGAGGCATTCACTTTCGCCGGAGTTCGCGAGGATGTCGATGTCAGGGTGCTGCTTCCTGAGAAATCGCGCCGATCGCTCGCCGCTCTGGAAGACCTCTACGTCTTCAGCCCGGCAGGAAATCCGGTCCCCTTGTCCGAGATCGCTGACCTGAACGAGACCGAAGGCTACGCGACAATCCGCCGATTGAATCGCGAACGCGCGATCAGCGTGACAGCAGAAGCAAACCGAGCGATCGTCAACCCGGAAGAACTCATCGCCGATCTGCGACCTCGGCTCACCGAACTGCAACGCGCAAACCCCGGCATCCGCATTCTGGAACGCGGTCGTCAGAAGGACAACGCCGAATCGCTGGCTTCCTTGCCCACGGGCATGCTCGTCGCGATCGGTCTGATTTACTTCACGCTCGCGTGGCTGTTCGGGAGCTACGTTCAGCCGTTCATCGTGCTCTCGGCCGTTCCGTTTGCAGCGATCGGCATGATCCTCGGCCACATGTTCCTCGGGTTCACGATGACGATCCTCTCGTTCATCGGATTCATCGCGCTCAGCGGCATCGTGGTCAACGACTCACTGATCTACATGTCTTTCTACAATCGGCTCCGCGACGCGGGGCTGCACATTGAAGACGCGTGCGTGGAAACCGGCCGCGCCCGACTCCGCGCGATCCTCCTCACCACGGTGACAACCGTGCTGGGCCTGCTCCCGCTCCTCCTCGAGCAGTCGTTCCAGGCCCGATTCCTGATTCCTATGGCGATCACCATCGCCGGCGGCCTGGTCTCAGCGACGCTGATTATCCTTGTCGTCCTGCCATGCCTGCTGATGATTTTCGACGACGCGAGACGCGCCGTGAGATGGGCCTGGACCGGCGGCGCGACGCCATTGACCCGCTCCGAGCCGACCGGCCACGGCATGGGAACGCTCACATCGAGGATCGACGACGCGGGTGTCTAACTCTCTGAACGGAAGCCGATGCCTGTGAAACAAACCGTTGCCGCCGTGCTCGCAATCGCTGTGTGGTCTGCAGCACCCGTCGCCAACGCGACGCCGTTCGGGATCCACGTTCGGACCGAAGCCCTTCACCCGACCGATCCAGCCGCGGACCAGTCCGTTCCTGGGTACGAAATTCGAACGCCGGCCGGGACCGTTCGCACACTCCCGTCGCTGAACCAAATCTCAGTCATCGCACACGGTGCCGAAGAACCGACGATCCTTGAGACGGGGATCCCGACAAGGTCACCGAGCGGCATTGCCTTCAGCGATGCATACGTCTGGGTCGCAGACACCGGGAACCGACGAATCCTGCGATGGGACATACGCGAGGGGATTGTCGAGCCTGGCTCCGCGACCGCCTTGGAGACCCCTCCACTACTTCGCCCGGTCGGCCTCGCCAGCGACGGCGATCGGCTCTTCGTTGCGGACTCGTGGGCGGACCAGATTCTCGTGCTTGATGAGGACGGCAACCTCGAACGGACGATCGGACAACACGGGTACCAGCAGGGCTTCTTGTCCGGTCCCGTCGGACTGCTGCTGCACGACGAACTGCTCTTTGTCGCGGATTCCCGCAACAGCCGCGTGCAGGCGTTCGATCCGGACAGCGGCGACTTCGTTTACGAGTGGGGTTTGCATGTGATCCGGCCTCACGAAGGCGCGGGCCGCCTCCACTACCCGACGAAGCTGTTGCCCTCTGACGACGGCGAGATGATCGGCGTCACCGAGCCATGGGAAGACCGCGTCCAGTGGTTCAGACAAGCGGGGCAGGACGAGACCGTCGCCGAACGCCTGCCGCTCGGTGCGGACGACTTCGTCCATTTCGGCCCGGGGATCGATGTGTACCACCGGCTCTTCGCGATCACCGATCCGGACACACACACCGTGCGCATCTTCGACCTCAGCCTCGACACGCCCGTGCTCATCGGCGTGATCGGTGACTTCGGAAACCTCCCGTCTCAGTTCAGGCACCCGGCCGATGTCGCGTTTCTCCCGCCCGCAGAGGGGCGCCCGCTCCGACTCGCGGTCGCGGACAGAGGCAACGCGAAGATCGCGCTCTACTCGATCGACTGGTCTCCGAGTGAGCCGTTGCGATTCCGCCCGAAGCTCGCTTCCCTGCTCCGAACCCTTGACCTGCTCGCCTTGGGTGCCGATCGCGCTCATCCGATCGATGCCGTCGCGCTTGTGGCCGCTGCGAACGACACGGTGTGGGTCCTTGATGCCAACAACGACAGGCTCATTCGCCTGAACAATCGCCTCCGAGGCGTCGCAAACTACGATCTGAGCGGAGATCCCACTCCTCGTCCGGCTCGCTTTGCAAGCGCCAGTCTCTCGGGAGATGGGAGCGTGATCGCGCTCGACACCGCAAACGCCCGACTGGTCCACCTCACCGGCGACAAGTCGGCGAGCGTTCAACTCGACCCGGCGGTCGAGCTTCCCGCCTCGGCCCATTTCCGGGCGGGCGAGATCTTGATCGTCGACAAGGGATTGCACTCTGTCGTGCACTGCGACGCGTCCGGGAACGCTCGCACCTTCATCGGACGCGCGGGTCTCAAGGCCGGGGAGTTCTTCAAGCCCGCGGCAATCGCAGAATTATCCGACGGTCGGCTTCTGGTGGTGGACCGAGGCAACCATCGCGTGCAGATCTTCGACGCCGACTGGACACTTGCCATGGTGCACGGCCCTCGGCTCTACATCTCCGAGGCCCAATCCGGTGGGCGTGCGGTCTCCAGCACGACTCCACCGAGGCAGCCCACGCCGAAAACGGACTAGCGGTTCCGGATCCCGCGATCCGGTGCTAGGATCAGACCGTGCATCTCGATTCACCCACATCTCGCTCAATGGCTGGCGCGCTCGTCGCGGTCGGAGTCGGACTGAGCATCCTCCTCTCCTGCGACGATGCGACATCGACCCGCGCAACCGGTTACGAATCGGTCTCCGCGACGCAGTCGGTAGAGGGAGACGCGTCGGCGGAGCCGGGCGAATACTGCGGTGACCCAGCGATCGATTCCACAATCCGAACAAGCACGAGCGCCTCGGGTGATTTCACCGTGACTCTGACCCGCTTGCCCGCATCCGTCGGCTCAAACGAGCTGGTAGCCTTCGGCGTGAAAGTAGACGCCGCTGTCGGCATTCATACCGAATATCTGGACATCCTGGTCGATGCCGGAATGCCGCAACACGGTCACGGAATGTCGGTTCGGCCGGTGCACCGGTCGGGCGTTGCCGATGGCGAGTTCGAAGTCGATGGCATGCTGTTTCATATGCCCGGAGCATGGGAACTGTATGTTGATGTGGTCGATGGTCCGTACACCGAGCGGGTGACGTTTCATGTTCTGGCTCGGTGAACCCCGCGCCGTGGCTTCGCGGACCTTTGTGGCTCACGTGTTGATCGCGTTCGCGACCGCGGCGGCGCTTCCCGGCTGCGAGAGGCTGGACTCTGCCCCTGTTGCCGATGACTCCGACGTGGGCGTGCTTCATGTATCCGGCGATGTCGCAGAAGTGCTTCGCGGGCTCGATCTCCCGACCAACAGCGCGACTGACTCGACGAATCGATTCTTCGCGAACGCCGATGCGGCGCACTTCGGTCAGTATCTGTTTTTCGAAGAGTCCTTCTCGGCGAGCGGCACGACGAGCTGCGCCACATGTCACCAACCGTCGCGCATGTTTACGGATGGTCGTCCGGTGGCACAGGCCGAAGGGACAGGAACCCGCAACACACCGAGCATCCTCAACGCGGCTCACTTCCCGTGGCTGAACTGGGACGGAAGCGCAGACACGCTCTGGATGCAGGCGATGCGCCCCTTCGAGGCCGCGCACGAACTCGACTCGACCCGTACGACAATCGCCAAACTCATCGGAACGCGGGAAGACCTTCGACTGGGCTACGAATCCGTGTTCGGCGCGCTGCCGGACTCCGGTGTCTTCAACAGGTTGCCAGACCGCGCCATGCCGGGAATGGCCGCCTGGGACGAGATGTCCGAAGCCCAGCGTGAACTCGTCGACGGTGTCTTCGTGAACATCTGCAAGGCGATCGCTTCCTACGAGCGAATCTTGGTCTCTCGGGACGCGCCCTTCGATCGCTTCGCCCGAGCGGTATCAACCGGAGGTCTCGCAGACTGGGCGAGTGCCGGGAACCCCGGCTTCGGAAAAACGGAACTGGAGGGATTTCGTCTCTTCGCAACGGAGATGGACTGCATCGCCTGCCACGCTGGCCCCTACTTCTCGGACTTTGCCTTCCATAGCGTGCGAGTTCCGCCGCGCGGCGGCGGTGCCCCGTTCGATGCCGCCCGTTTCGAAGGACTCAAAGCCCTTATATCGAGCCCAATGAACGCGGCCGGTCCGCACAGCGATGACCGGCAGTCCAGCCGCGCCCGCCGCATCGAGTTCCTCCAAAACCCTTCAAGCAACTGGGGAAGGTTCCGAACCCCCTCACTCCGAAATGTGGACCTGACGCCTCCGTACATGCACGCCGGTCAGTTCGACACACTCGATGCCGTGCTCCACCACTACTCGACGTTTGATGGAGCGCTGCCCCCTGATCACCACGACGCGCAGGAGCGTCTGCTTCGCCCGCTAGACCTCTCCGACGAGGAAAAGGCCGCGATCCTCGCGTTCCTCCGCTCGCTCTCCGCTCCGCCCCTCGCTCCAGAGTTACTCGAAAAACCGGCTTCCGCGATCCGTGGCGGTAAGGCCAAAACCGGGCTTTGATCGGGTTCCGTGTGGCGGACCGCGTTGGCAGCAGTAGAGTCTGAGTGAAAGAACTCCTCCACTATTCGGAGATCCACAGGCGTGTTGAAGAAACTGAATCTTGCTTTGCTTGGTCCGATCGCCGTCCTCACGGGCCTCGCTTCGGCCCCGCCCGAGGCCTCGGCCCACCCGGATGACCCGAAGATCCTGGACCAGTTGCCTCCTGTGATCGCCGAGCCGTATCGGAAGGCGGACGCAAGCCGTGGAGCACCGGAGTTCGACTCTCTTGATGTCGATCTCCTGAGTTGGCTGCCGGTCAACACCTTCGGCCTCGGATCGGACGGTGCCGCCGACATATGGGGCTACACCTCCCCCGGCGGTCGCGAATACGCCCTGATCACGCTCTCGAACGGTTTGTCCTTCGTCGATGTCACCGAGCCGACCAACGCCCAGATCGTCGCGACCTTCAGCGGGCCGGACAGCCTGTGGCAGGACGTCAAGATCTACGGACACCATGCCTACGCGGTCAGCGAAGGCGGCCAGGGCATCCGTGTCTACAACATGGAAAATATCGACAGCGGCCAAGTCGCATTCGAAGGCACGGTCACCTCCGGAGGCTCGACCGCCACGCACAACGTCGCGATCGACACCGATTCCGGTTTTCTCTACCGCACCGGCGGCAGCAACAACGGCCTCCGAATCTACTCGCTCGACAACCCATCGTCGCCACAACTCGTCGGCGAGTGGCAAGATCGGTATGTGCACGATGCTCAGATCCGAGCCTTCGATACCGTGAACATCGGGGGCCAGATCGGATTCTTCCGCCAGATCGCCTTCTGCTGCTCAGGGTTCAACGGCGGCTCGGTCGACACCGGACTGACCATCGTGGACGTG
Source organism: bacterium (assembly GCA_024743075.1). Taxonomy (GTDB): domain Bacteria; phylum Planctomycetota; class Phycisphaerae; order Phycisphaerales; family UBA1924; genus JANSXG01. The sequence continues at coordinate 25,505 of JANSXG010000016.1, forward strand.
ACCAACAAGTCCAACCCCGTCGTGCTGAGCCAGACCGCGTACTCGTCTCGCGCCTATTCTCATCAGGCGTGGCTCAGCGAGGATGGCCAAACGCTCTTCCTCAACGACGAACTCGACGAACAGAACTTTGGTTCGCCAACGACAACACGCGTCTTCGATGTGTCGGATCTCGCCAACCCGGTAGAGATCACGACCTTCACGAACGGCAAGTCAGCGATCGATCACAACCTGTACGTGAAGAACGGCATCATGTACGCCGCCAACTATCGGTCGGGGCTTCGGATCTTCGACGTTTCGGACCCGATGAACGCTGAGGAGATCGCCTTCTTCGACACGTTCCCCGACTCCGACTCGCCGAACTTCAACGGGGCGTGGAGCGTGTACCCCTTCTTCGACTCCGGGACGATCATCGTCAGCGACATCGAGCGAGGGCTCTTCGTGCTCCGCTACAACCAGGCGCAACTCGAACTCGAACTCGCCGGCGGAGATTCCTCCACGGTTCTCCCTTCCGGCGAGACGATCGATGTCGCGATCTCCGAAGTCAACGGCGGCGAGCTCGTGACTGAAAGCCCCACCCTGATCCTCGATCGCGGCAACGGGCCAGAATCCTTCCCGATGAGCCCGATCGGATCGGGTGTGTACCGTGCTTCGTTCCCGGATCTGGAGTGCCTTTCCACCGTGGAGTACTACTTCGAGGCCACGGCCGTCAACGGATCGACCGCTACCCTGCCCAGGACCGCGACAACTTCCGGTGGCTTCGTCGCGACCGTGGCGACCGAACAGGTCCTCGCCATCGACGACACGTTTGATCTCGACACCGGCTGGATCTCCGGAGCGCCCGATGACGACGCGACGAGCGGTTTCTGGGAGCGCGTCGATCCGGTCGGTACCACGGCACAACCCGGAGACGCGCTGTTCGGTCAGTTCTGTTTCGTCACGGGCCAACACCCGGCGGGCTCCTCAGGCGCGGGCGCGAACGATGTGGACAACGGTCAAACCACGCTGATCTCCCGAGCCATCGACCTTACCGCCGATGCAAACGCTCGATACGAGATCTCCTATTGGCGATGGTTCTCCAACTCGGCCGGCGCAGGTCCGAACACAGACCCCTTCGTGGTCGATATCTCGAGCGACGGAGGCCAATCCTGGGTCAACGTTGAGATTGTTGCTCCGAATTCCCCCGAGTCGGACGGTGGCTGGTACCAGCACTCGTTCGATCCCGACGAGTTCATCGCCCGCTCGTCGGACGTCCTGCTCCGATTCATCGCTTCCGACTCGGATCCGCAGTCGCTCGTCGAAGCCGCAATCGACGGCTTCCGGGTCTCGTACTTTGCCTGCGACGATCCATCGATCCCCGGTGACGCCAACGGCGACGGCCTGGTCGATCTCGCCGACCTGAACATGGTCTTAGCGAACTTCGGCCAGACGACCGACATCGGGGATGTGACCGGTGACGGAGCCGTGGACCTCGGCGACCTCAACTTGGTACTCGCCGAATTCGGCGCCTGACCCGCAGCTCGTCCCGAACAAACGAGAACGCCGGCCGGAGTGCTCCGGTCGGCGTTTTTCATCACCGGAACCGAATCGATCGCTCAAACCGCGCTCGTGTACTCACGCCAGCTCTTGATCTCGAGTTCGACACCGCTCTTGCGGACCGCCCACATCGACTCGGACAGGCGCTCGCCGATCTGTCGGTTGGTGATCAACGGAACGTTGAAGTCGATCGCGGCCCGTCGAATCCGATACCCATTGGTCAGTTCGTCTTCCTTGTCCGCCGACGGGATGTTGATGACCAGATCGATCTCGCCGTTGCGTAGGCGTTGAACCGCGCTCTCGGGAGCGTCTGACTCCAGGGGCCAGTCCGCGAGTTCGGCCTCGATCCCACGCTCGGCGAGGAACTTGTGGGTCCCCTCGGTCGCGAAGAGCTTGATGCCCATCTCCTTGAACCGCTCGAAGGAGCGGAGCATGCCCGATTTGTTCTCGATCGTTCCAACGCTGAGCAGCATGGATCGAACAGGCCGACGGTAGCCGACGCTAAGCAAGCTCTTGATGAACGCCTCGTGGAAGTCACCGCCGAGGCAGCCGACTTCGCCCGTCGAGGCCATCTCCACGCCGGTAGTCGGGTCCGCACCGTCGAGCCGCGTGAAGCTGAACTGAGGGGCTTTCACACCCACATGGTTCAACTCAAAGCTCCGCTTGTCCGGCTTCTCGTAAGGCTGGCCCATGATGACCCGGGTGGCGAGTTCGATGAAGTTCTGGTTGATGACCTTGGAAACGAACGGGAACGAGCGCGAGGCCCGGAGGTTGCACTCGATAACCTTGACCCGGTTGTCCTTTGCGATGAACTGGATGTTGAACGGTCCGGTGATCTTCAGCCGCTCGGCGATCTGGGTCGCGATGCGCCGGATCCGGCGAATCGTCTCCAGATAGGTGCGCTGCGCCGGGACCACGAGCGTGGCATCGCCGGAGTGCACTCCCGCGTTCTCGACATGCTCCGAGATCGCGTAGGCCACGATCTCGCCGTTGTCGGCGACGGCGTCGAACTCGATCTCCTTGGCGTTCTCGAGAAACTTGGAGATAACCGTCGGGTACTCCGGTGATACCTTCGCAGCCACCTTGAGATACTTGGTTAACTCTGCATCGCTGGTCGCGACCGCCATCGCCGCCCCGGAGAGCACGTACGACGGACGCACGAGCACCGGATAGCCGACCTTCTCGGCGAAGCCGAGCGCTTCGTCGATCGTCGAGAGTTCGGACCATTCCGGCTGATCGATCTTGAGTTCGTCGAGTAGTGCACTAAACGTGTTGCGGTTCTCGGCGCTGTCGATAGATGCCGGTGTGGTCCCCAAGACTCGGATGCCTGCTCGCTCCAACTTCACCGCCAGGTTGTTGGCGATCTGCCCGCCCATCGACACGATGACGCCCTTGGGCTTCACGACACCGCAGATGTCGAGAACCGTCTCGTAACTGATCTCGTCGAAGAAGAGCTGATGAAACTCGTCGTAGTCCGTGGAAACGGTCTCCGGGTTGTAGTTGAGCATCACGGCCTTGTAGCCCATCTTCTTGAGCGTCAGGCCGGCGGTCACACAGCACCAGTCGAACTCGACCGAACAGCCGATGCGGTACGCACCCGAGCCGAGCAACAGCACCGCGTTGTCCACCGGGAATTTGCCGTCGTTGCCTGCCCCGTGGTAGGTCAAATAGAGGTAGTTCGTTTTGGCCGGGTACTCGGCCGCGAGCGTGTCGATCTGACGGATCGTCGGCTTGATGTTCGCCTCGATGCGCTGCTCGCGGATCTTCACATCGGTCGACCCCGTCAGCCGGGCGATCGCTTTGTCTGAAAAGCCGTGCTTCTTTGCCGAACGCAGGAGTTCCTCGGAAAGGTCATCATCCTCGATGGACTCGAGCGTGCATGCGATCCGCACGATCGCTCGAAGCTTGTCGAGGAACCAGCAGTCGATGTGGCTAAGCTCGTGGATCCGGTCGACCGAGTAGCCGCGCCGGAGGGCTTCGATGACCGCAAAGATCCGGTCGTCGGTCGGGTTCCGCAGGTCGTCATCGAGTTCGCCAGACGTCGACTGCACCTCGTACGGCTCGTTGCCGACCACGCCGTGCTTGCCGACGTCGAGCATCCGACAAGCTTTCTGAATCGCCTCCTCGAAGGTCCGCCCGATCGACATGACCTCGCCGACCGACTTCATCCCGGATCCGAGTCGCCTCGACACGCCGCGGAATTTTTTGAGGTCCCACCGCGGCATCTTGACCACGCAGTAGTCCAGCGCTGGCTCGAAGAAGGCGGATGTCACCTGGGTGATCGAGTTCTTCAGTTCGTGCAGCCCATACCCGAGGGCCAATTTTGCGGCAACGAACGCGAGTGGATACCCGGTCGCTTTCGACGCCAGCGCGGAAGACCGCGACAGCCGCGCGTTCACCTCGATGATCCGGTAGTCCTCACTCTTCGGATCGAGCGCGAACTGGATGTTGCATTCCCCCACGATGCCGAGATGCCGGATCACCCGGATCGAGATCTCTCTCAGCTTGTGGTACTCGCTGTTGCTGAGTGTCTGCGACGGGCAGACCACGATCGATTCACCCGTGTGAATGCCCAGCGGGTCGAAATTCTCCATGTTGCAGACCGTGAGGCAGTTGCCGTACCGGTCTCGCACGACTTCGTACTCGATTTCTTTCCAGCCTTCGAGGTACTCCTCGATCAGAATCTGGTTCGTGTGCGCGAGCCCGCGCCCCGCGAGATCGCGCACTTCCTTCTCGGTGCGACAGACACCAGAGCCCAGTCCGCCGAGCGCGTACGCCACGCGAATCATGACCGGGTACCCGATTTTGTCAGCGGCCTCGACGGCCTCATTGACCGACTTCGCGGCCTTTGACCGTGCCGACTTGGCATCGACCTCGTTGAGGCGACCGACGAACAGCTCACGGTCCTCGGTGTCCCGGATCGTCTCGACGGGTGTGCCGAGTACTTCAACACCGTACTTCTCCAGCACGCCAGCGTCGTACAGTTTCAGACCGCAGTTGAGCGCGGTTTGCCCGCCGAACGAAAGCAACAAGCTGTCCGGTTTCTCCTTGGCGATCACTTCCTCAACGAAGTCGGGCGTGATCGGCAGGAAGTAGACCTCGTCGGCGAGGTAGTCGCTGGTCTGGATCGTGGCGATGTTCGGGTTAATCAGGACGGTCTTGATTCCCTCCTGTTTCAACGCCTTGATGGCCTGCGAACCCGAGTAGTCGAACTCGCCCGCTTCGCCGATCTTCAGCGCCGACGAGCCGAGAATCAGAACCTTGCGTGGTTTGGTTTGTGTGATCATCGTGCGTTGGCTCACTTGCTCAGCATGCGGAGGAATTCGTCGAACAGGTACGCGGTGTCAACCGGGCCCGGGCAGGCCTCGGGGTGGAACTGAACCGATCTGAAGGGCTTCCAGGCGTGGCGGATGCCCTCGTTGGTTCTGTCATTGAGATTCTCGAACCAGGGACGCCAGTCCTCCGGCAGCGACTCGGTGTCGACCGCGAAGCCGTGGTTCTGGCTGGTCACGAAGCAGTTGTTCGTGCCGCACTCGATGACGGGCTGGTTCTGGCCGCGGTGGCCGTACTTGAGCTTGTATGTGTTCGCGCCGATCGCGAGCGACAGGAGTTGGTTGCCGAGGCAGATGCCGAACAGCGGGATGTCACGGGAAAGTGCGGTGCGCACGAGCTCAACTGTCTTCCCGCACATTGTGGGGTCACCCGGCCCGTTCGAGAGCATCACGCCGTCGAACCGGTCGAGTTCATCCGCGATGTCGGCATCCCACGGCACCCTCGTCACTGTCGCGCCGCGCTGGGCGAGCGACCGGATGATGTTGTACTTCGCGCCGGTGTCCACAAGCAGGATGTTCTTGTCGCCGCTTCCGAAGACGCCCCGCTCCGCGATAGAAACCTCCTCGACGAGGTTGCGCGTGTTCGGATCGTCGAACTCCACCTCCTCATCGCCGTCGACTTCGATCTTACCGAGCATCGATCCTCGTTCGCGCAGGCGCTGGGTCAGCGCACGGGTATCGATGCCGCTGATGCCTGGGATGCCCTCGCTCTTGAGCCAGTCGCCGAGCGATTGCTCCGCGTTCCAGTGGCTGTAGGACTCGCTGTAGTCGGCGACCACCAGGCCGCACGCATGGATCTGGTACGACTCGCGGGTGACCGACAGGCCGAAGGGGCCGGCGTGGTCTTGCTTCGGGACACCGTAGTTCCCGACGAGCGGGTATGTGCTGACGAGGAGCTGACCGCGATAACTCGGGTCGGTCAGCGACTCTACATAGCCGACCATTCCCGTGTTGAACACAACCTCGCCGGCACGCGACTTCTTGGCACCGAACGACCAGCCGCGATATTCGGTGCCGTCCTCGAGAACAAGCTTCGCCGCGAGCCGATGCTCGTTGTCCACGGCCACGGATTCGTGAGGTATGGATACGGTCTCTGCCATCGATTGCTCTCCGAGCGGTTTGATTTCGAGGTCACCCTCGGTCTGCCTGCTTGTTTCACGAGTGGTCACGGTGCGTCCCCTTCCGCGACGGTTCCGCCGCTCAGCCCGGACGGCTGCCGGGCTTCTCCACCGGGATCCCCGCCTTGACCAGCGGGCAGTCTTCCTCGGTCCATGTATTGAAATGGAGTTCGCAAAGGCCCCACGCCCCCACCCGATCGCCCTTGGAGTTCGCGCCTGGTTCGAACTCGCCGCGGCTCCGATCAACGACGGTCGCGTAGCCGACGACGATCGCTCCCGCTTCCTCCACAAGAGGAAGCAGCTCCTTCACGCTCTTTCCGGTCGTGATGACATCTTCCGCGAGCAGCACGTGTTCCCCCGGCTCCAGCCGGAATCCGCGTCTGAGCGAAAACTCTCCGTCTTTGCGTTCAGCGAACATCGAGCGTGCCCCGCAGGCCCGCGCCAATTCGTAGCCCCACACGACCCCTCCCAACGCGGGCGCGAGCACCGTGTCGATCCGCAACTTCCGCGGCAGCGAGTCGCGCATCAGTTTCGCAACCATTCCGCCCGCGGCGGGGTCCTCGAACAACTTTGCACACTGGCAGTACCGATCCGAGTGCAGTCCACTGCTGAGTTTGAAGTGCCCGTTCAGCAGCGCCCCGGTGCGTTCGAGCAACTTCTCGACCTCGACCGAGATAGCGGGATCAACTGAAATGCTCATGACTGCGACTGCCCCTCTCTCGCTGTGGTCTTCAGAGCGCCGTCCACAGCCCCGGCGATCTGCTCTCGGAAGGCTACGGTCTTCCGGCGCACAACTTCCGCCACGTCCTGCCCCTGATCGGCTTCACCGGGGAGAAGGCCTCGTGTCGAATGCAGCAGCAGGCCCAGCCCCGACAAACCACAATCCACCGCCACCGCTCCAGCCCGAACGACGGTCTCCGCGCTCCCGCCCTGGGCGCCAAGGCCGGGCACGAGGAACGGAAGGTCCGGTGCCGCCCCGCGCACAGCTCGAACCTCGTCGGCCCCTTTCGTCGCTCCAACGACGAGGCCAGCGTTCTCGTCCGACCAGTCGGCGACGCTGGCGGCGATCCGTTCGTACAGCCGGTCGGGCAGGATGAAGTCAGCCGCGCCGGGATTCGAGGTCAGAGCCAGGAAATAGGTCAGGCGATCGGTGTAGGTGAGGAACGGCTCAGCGCTGTCCCGGCCCATGAGCGGGTTGACCGTAACTGCGTCGGCGCCGAATACCTCGAAAAGGGACTTGGCATAATGCTTGGCTGTGGTTCCGATGTCGCCCCGCTTCGCATCAGCAATGACCACCGCGTTGTCCGGGATCAGGTCTCGGACGCGATACAGCAGGCGAATGCCCTCAACACCCTGAGACTCGAAAAACGCCAGGTTAAACTTGTACGCGGCCACGAGATCGCTCGTTGCCTCGACGAACAACCGGAAGAACTCCAAGTACCCCGCCGTCGACGGAGTGAACTCGCCTCCCGCCGGCATGTAATCAGGGGCTGGCTCGATGCCGGCGGACACCAGGCTGCCCGTCCGCTCGATCGCGCTCCGCAGCTTCTCCACCGCCGTCATGGCCGCCCTCGCAATCTGGCCGACGACTGGGGCCGCCGGCATTCCGGATACAAAAAGAGCCCGCGTCGCGGGCCAAACCGATCATCGGGACGCTGCCAAGGGCCTCCCCAACGCCACACCACGCGCTCGGCCTCCGGCGAGCATGCCGATCGAGGATTGCGGAAGATTCCGTCGCGGTCCATTAAAGCCGAATTCTAACAGTGCGCGCCCACGCCTGCACCGGTCAGCGAGCCTCCAATGCAGGAATTCGCAGGAATTATGGACCTGCCACCACCGGCGCATTGGCACCGCGCGTCACGTCGAACGCCACGCGGCCCTCGATATAGGTCGCCACTACTCGTCCGACCATGCGAACCCCGAACCACGGGCAGTTTCGGCTCTTGGAGCCGATGTGCTCAGGTCCAAACTCCCACTCCTCGACGGGATCGATGACGACGACATCGCCCGGCATACCCACTTGCAGCGATCCGAAGCATTGCCAGCCG